>CAZLAU010000024.1:13533-24987 GCA_964557615.1 uncultured Gemmatimonas sp. | reverse complement strand
GTCCAGAGCCGCGTGTGCGGGCCGAAGTACGCCCACATCGGAGCGACTTCGTTCACGATCGTCGCGAGCACGAACGAAGCGCCGCCCACGATCACGACCCCGGCAAACGTCGTGCGCATAGCGATCTCGCGGGCATCGGCGGCGGTGGCGTCCCCCGCACGGCGCCGCCCGTACGCTGCAAGCGCGGCGATCACGGCCGGGAAGAGCAGGGCAAGCTGCCACTCGACGCCGAGCGTCCACGTATGGAGCAGCGGGTTCTCGCCGGCGTGGAAGTAGTTCACGCCGGTGGCCGCAAAGGCGATGTTGCCGGCGAACACTGAGACCGGGAGCGCGCGGTCGGCGACGGCGGCCCGGTCGATCGGCGCGTAGAGGAGCATCGCGGACGCGAGCGTCGCGAGGACCACGACGGCGAGCGCCGGCAGCAGCCGCCAGATCCGGCGCGCGTACAGTTCCCGGAGACCGAGCGGCTCGCCGGTTGCGATGCGACGCGCGAGCGTCGTCGTCAGGAAGAACCCGGAGAGGACGAAAAAGACGTCCACGGCCACGAACGCGCCGCGGAATCCGGCAAGCCCGGAGTGGAACAGCACCACCAGCAGCACCGCGAGGCCACGGAGCCCCTCGATGTCCGGCCGGCGGGTTGGGGACGCGGGCGGGAGCGCAGCCATTGCCACCCTACGGGGCCGGCGGCACCGGGTTTCCGGAGTCGGTGTGGGTGGCGCCGGTGGTGGCGCTCACCCGGTTAACGCCGAGGCTACTCGCCCGGCTTCTTCTGCGCGGGGGGCGCCGCGGCGGCGGGGAGCACGACCAGCTTCAGCGCCATCCCGGCCATCTTGTGCGTTTCCTCAGACATCGGGCAGAAGAGGTCGTAGGTGCCGGGCTTCAGCGTCACGGTCAGCGTCGCGGACTCGCCCTTGGCCACGTTGCGCGTGCCTTTGTCCACGCCTTCGCCCCGCACGTAGAGCGCGTGCGCCATCACGCCGTCGTTCCTGACGCGGAACGTGACGGGACCAGCCTTCACCGTGTCCTTCGGCAGCGTGATCTTCCATTCGGAGAGCGCCACGGGCACGCCCTGAGCTGACGCGACGGGCGCGACGGAAGCGGTGGCGGCGAGTGCGGCGACGATGGCGATGCGCATATGGGGCTCCCCGGGGATGTTGGCACGCGGGCGCGGCGGCCCGCCGTGCTCAATATTCCCGCCGGGCGTGCCGATGCCAAGAGTCGGGCGCGGGCCGGTCGCGCTCGGCTGGTCGCGCTCGGCCGGTCGCACCGGTCCCGCCCACGCCCGCAGGCTAGCGCGTCGCGCTGCCGTTACCCCCCGTGTGCGCGCCGAGGCAGTCCGAACCCGTGTAGTAGTACACGAGCACTTCCGGGTTCTCGAGCGCAACCGCGTGTCCCGTGAAGAGCCCCGAGCAGCCAGGCGTCGTCTGCGTGAACGTGAACGACGCCATTCGTCCACTCACGGTTCCGGCGATGGTGCCCGTGGCGCCGTTCGACGGGATGTTGAAGCTCCCCGAGAGCGTTGCCCCGTTCTGTACGATCGTGAGGACGCCGGACACGCGACTCACCAGCGAGGAGGCGAAGCTCCCGTTCCACGTTCCGCCGAGCGCAACCGACGGCCCCGTTGCGCGGGTTGCGGTCCACGACCCGTTCAGCGTGCCGGTGCACTTGGTGTCGTTGACGGTGAGCGTACCCGTGCCGGTCCCCGAGGTGCTCAGCGTGCCGGACACGGCGAGCGAGCCGGACGACCCCGACGTGGAGATGCTGAACGCTCCACTGGTGACGGCGATCGGCTGACTCGGTGGCTCGCGCGAGAGGACCGATGTGACGGCATTCGTGCAGGTTGCGCCCTGCACGCTGGTGCCAACCACGGCAAGCACGATTCCGCTGGCATCCACATAGAGACTGAACGGCAACCCCTGCGACGTGGTGCCGCTCCACACGCCAAGCACGGTACCGGTGGGCGGCGGGCTGGACGAGCCGCCCGGAGGAGCCGTGATGTCGGTGCCGCCGGCGCCGTCGCCACCTCCCGAGCACGCGAGCGCGATCGCCACGGCAGGCACGGCGCGGGTTGCGCGGCAGAACCCCCTTCGCCGCGGCGGCATCAAGACTTGCGGCACGTCGTGCCGTTCACGGTGTAGTCCCAGGTGAGCGCCTGTCCGATGCTGTTGTACGTGATGTTGTAGACGCGCCCGACCTTGCGGTTGGTGCCGTCCGAACACGACATCTCGTAGTTGTACGACGTGCGGCGGGAGAACTGGTCGTACGTGATTCCGCTGATCCCGAACGACACGCTGTTACAGCCGAGGTTGAATCCGATGGCTGCGCTGCTGTCGAAGCTGGCCTGGGAGCACGCCGACGCGCTCGATGAACCGGAAGGGCCGGTTGCCTTGTCGCCGCCACCCGAGCATCCGGTGGCGCCGACCGACACGACGGCCAGAGCGGCGATGAGGATTCCTGCCGACGCGATGGTGCCGAATGTCCGGCGTAATGCAAAATCGAACACGGGTGAGGCCTCCGATGCATGCGTTTGCAATACATCGGGCGACCTGCGAATTCGTGACCTCGGGGGTCAGTCCCGGGCGGCGACCCGAATCGCAGTGTGGTCCTGACGGTCGGGCGCGGCCAGCAGCTGGTAGGGTGCCCACGCGAACGCCGGAGCCCCCGACGCACGCATGCTCAGCTTGGCCGCACGCAACGAGCCGGCAAGATCGTCCGAATGGCCCAGACTTGCGTATAACGCCCCGGCAAAATCGGCCGAACTGGTCCCAACGGGCCAGAGGGTCGCAATGACGGCCCTTGCTCCGGATCGGAGAAAACTCCTCCCCAGGCTGAGGACTCCCTCGCCCTCGAGCACGCGGCCGCCGGCGGTCTCGCACGCGGACAGCACGACCAGGGGGGTGTACACGCGAAGTTCCGCAATCTCCGAGGCCAGAAGCCGGCCGTCGTTCCCGGGTTCGGCGGCAAGGTCAATCCACGACGCCCCGGGGTCACGCTCGTTCGCGTGCGCGTGGACGACGAAATGGAGCGTCGCCGTGCGGCCCGCGGCGGCGAGCGTCGCACTTTGGGTCGCGAAGTCTCCGGCAAGGACGTGCAGTCGCTCCCGACGCACGGCTCGCCGGATCGCGTCAAGTTCGCGTTCGCCGCCCGGGGCGCCGCTGGGCGCGATCGCGATCACGTTGCCGCCCGCGGCGATCCACGCGCCGGGACTGGAGTGCATCGTCGCCCCGAGGCGGATCGTGAACCGATCGATCAGGAACGTGGCGCCGGATTCATCGGTGGCGGATCCCGACGGAGGACTCGTGACGAGCGCGTCGAACGGCACGAGCCCCAGCATTCCGTCCGGCACGATCGTCAGGTTGCGTGCGGACCCAATGTGCGGCAAGAGCGGCGCGATGAGCGCGTGGTGCAGCCGTCGCGCGGCGCCGAGCGGGAAGCGCGCCCGCGCGATGTCGAGCTTGGAACCGACGCGCACGTCGAGTGCGCGCCGCAAGCGGCCAATATCGGCGCGCACCGAATCGGGATGCACCGGCAGTCGGGTGAGCGTCGTTCCACCTGGCGTGATCGTCAGCGCTGCGAGGATCGAATCGAGCAGGACGAAGTCCACGATCGCCGAGCCCGGTGCCGGGGCGCGCGGAAGGCCGGTGCGTGCCCACGACTGCGTGGCGTAGGCGCGTCCCTTTCGCCGGCTGGACCAGAGTGCGAAGGCCGTAGCGGCGCCTGGCTCCGATGCGTGTCGCACGATCGTGGTGATCGCGTCGTCATACACCCGTCGCTGCGCCGAGCGAAACGCGGCCTGGCGCGGGTCCATCGCGATTCCGTCAGCGGTCGAGTCGAGCGGAATCGCCGCCCGCGCGAACCAATCGAGGGCCTCGCGCCACCGGCCGGACGCGGCGTGCGCGGCGCCGGTCAGGCGGTGCACCTCGGCACGCAGCGCGGTGGAGCCGGAACGGTCGAGTGCCAGCGCGGTGGCGCGAAGGTCGCGCATGGCGCTCGGGGCGCCCGATCCGCCTGCGAAGGCCCGCGCCGCTGCAGACAGCGCGCGTCCGCGCGCGGCGGCCTCCGATGCGCCGACCTGGGCCGCTCCCTCAGCCGCACTGTCGGCCAGCACGCTGGCGCGGGCGAACGCGCCGGCGTCGAGTTCAAGCGCGGCGAGGTCGGCGGTGAGCGCTGCCCAGCCGGCGACCTGACCGTGCTCGGCCGTCGTTCGGCGCGCGCGATCGAACGCCAGACGAGCCCGGTCGAGCGCGCCTGTCCGCGCAATGACGCCGGGCAACAGCGGCGCCGACTCTGGGCGCCCCGAGGCGTCGCGGCGTGCGTCGTGGATCTCCGCCCAGCGACGCGCTTCGGCCGAGTCCCCCGTGGCGAGCGATACGCGCACCAGACCTTCAAGCGCGCGCACGGACTCGTCGTTGTGGCGCAACGCCCGCCCGTAATAGTCAGCGGCGCCTTCGTGATCGCCGGTCAGCTCGCGATACTCTCCGGAGTAGAACCACCCGTGCCTGAGGGAATCCACGTACGCGAGCATTCGCTCGAGGTGCGGCCGGCTTTCCCCAACGCGGCCTCGCGCGCGAAGGAACAGGCCGAAGTCACGCTCGCTCATCATCTGGACGCCGTCGAGCTGCCCCATTGACGCGTAGCGCACAAACCGCTGGCCGGCGTCCGTGGCGTCGGCGTCGCGGCCGAGTGATTCGTAGAGGTGGAGCAGGTTGTGCTCGATCTCCTTGTGGACGTAGGGGAGTCGCTCCGGCGCCACCTGCGCGCGGGCGAACAGCAGCTCGCGTTCGGCGTCGCGGTGGCGCCCACGCTTGACGTAGGCGCGGCCGAGCCGCATCCGGAAGTACGCTCTCACACCCGGGTCGTTCACGCTGTCGGCGAGTGGCCTGAGTTGTTCCAGCTCACGCACGGCGTCGTCGATTCTCCCGCGGTCGAGCCGGGCGACGGCGACCGCGAGCCGCTCCGACAGCCGCCCGAGCACGTCACCACGCTCGGCGGACGCAACCCGCTCGGCGATGCTCGCCGCGACCGTGCTATCCACGTGCGCGACGAGGGGGGCAGGGTCGTGGCGGGTCGTGAGTGCGGCCAGTTGCGCGTGGGAACCGATCTCGTCCGCCCACTGGACGCGAAAGCCGGGCAGGCTCCACGCCGGGTCCGCGCGGACGTCGCGTTCCGCGGCAACGGCGGCGTCGTCGCGACCACGTTCGTGTTCGGCAATCGCAAGGAGGGCCCACGCGGTGGCGCGGGCAATCGGCGGCGTGTCGAGGCGGGTGTAGCGCTTCGCCGTGGCGGCGAGTTCGTCCCACCGGCGGAGCGATTGCAGCACGCCCATCCGCCATCGCACGACCGGCGCGATCTCCGGAAATCGCGACGCCACCTTCACGCTCGCGTCGTACGGCGAGCCCTGGCCCGGAACGGACGCTTCGAAGGACTCGAACAACGCGCAGTGAGCCGCCGTATCGGATTCCGGCCCGGCGGGTGTTGCCGGCGCCGTGACGCCCCGCCTGCGCGCCGCCAGTCTCGCATAGCACGCGGCAAGGGCGCGGTCGGCCATCAGCGCGGCGAGCGAGTCGGCAAAATCCGGCACCTCGATCGACGGATTCGCGGACAACGTATTGACGAACTGGATCATTGCCGGGAGGTAGCCGGGATCGGCGCGGAGTGCACGCCGGAACTGCTCGCGTGCCGCCGACACCTCGAACCGGAGCATTCGCTCCATCCCCGCTTCGTAGTGCACCGCCGCGGGAGACGCGGGGGGCGGATCGCGCTTCGCCGGATCGCTGCAAGCCGTCATCGCGACGCCGGCCAGCACGACCGCGCCGAGGGCGGAACGATGCCGTCGGGTTGGCGCCGCCGTGGCGTCGATGACGACGGCGTGGATGCGCGACGCGACCGTGCCCGAACGGCTGCTCACGGGCGCCTGAGACTGTCGGCGAACGCGCGGAGGAGCGGCGCGAATGGATCGTCCGCGGGCGCGGCGCGCAGCAATGCGGCGGCCGAGTCGGCCTTGTCCAGGCGAACGAGTGCCTTCGCCGCGAAGTAGCGCGCCTCGCCGGCATACGGGTTTTCGGTGGGCCGCTGCGCCCGCTCAAGCGCCGCGAGCGCTTCCGCATTGTCGTTGGTCATCAGCAGCGACACGCCGAGGTAGAACGCCACCCCGGCGGACGAATCGGATCGCGCGGCGCGCGCGAGAAGGGTCGCGGCGCCGGCGAAGTCCGAGGCCGAGTACCGGCTCATTCCGCTGTCCACGACGCCGGCGACCGAGTCGCCGGCCGCGCGAAAAGCGTCGGCCGTGAACGCCGGAGGCACCACGTGCCCGAGCGGATCGCGATCCCCCTCGCGACGCGAAACGAGCACGACGAGCAACATCGCGGCGGCAACCGCACCGGCGGTGATCCAGTGCCGGCGGCGCACCCGCACTGGAGCTGCCGTGTGGGCCACCGATTCGCGCGGCGCTGCCGCCGGGCTGGCGGCACGTTCGGCGCGCACCGGACCGGCGACGTCCGCGGGGCCGCCGGCCATCGCCACGCGAGTGACCGCTGCCAACCGCACTTCGGCACGGCACTCCGCGCACGTAAGCAGGTGCTCCTCGAATGCATCCAGCGTCTCCGGTGGCATCGTGCCCGAGACATACGCGGCAACCGCATCCCCGTCGTGAAACAAATGGCTCACGTGTTCTCCATCGGCTGAGGCGCCGTTTCGTGACTCGTGCTGCGGTTCGGCAGGAGCTCGGCGAGGCGCTGGAGCGCGCGCGACTTGCGCTTGCGCAGCCGTTCCGGCGGCTCACCGAGTTCGGCGGCAATCGCGCCGATGCGCTCACCGTGCTCGAAACAACGCCGAAGCAGCGCCTGGTCGTCCGCCGACAGCCGCTGCAACGCGCGGCGGACCGCAGCCGCGTCGTCGGCGCTCACGAGCGCGTCGAGCGGCCCGGGCCTGCTGCAGGTGACGTCGTCGGGCACCGCGTGCTTGCGCTGACGCTCACGGAGCATGTCCGTGATCACGTGGCGCGCGATTCCCCACGCGACCGGCGCCAGTTCGCCATCCGTGGCGATGGCGCCCGATTGCACGCGATCGAGCAGGCGGGCGAGCGTTTCCTGCACCGCGTCAGAGGCGTCGTCGCGATCGCCCAGGCGCCGGATCGCGACGATCTCCAGGCCGTCGGCGATGTCGGCAATGCGGGAATCCAGATTGTGCAGGGCGCTCGCACCCGTCACGTGGGCTCCATCAGCTCGCGGGTTCCCCAGATAATAGCACCTTCATTAGAGTGCGGCCCGCCATTGCCGCCGGCGACGCGGCGGCTCACCCCACGTCCCCTGACGGCTGCCCCGCAGAAGTCACGTTCCGTGACGCTCCCCGATGGTGGAGAGGCGGATTCCACTCCCCACTTCCACCGGTGCCTCGCCGCCGCCCGGCGACGGCCACAACGCTGAGGGATTCACCATGCAGTTGCACGAACGACCAGACGTCGCGCGCGCGGGCGCGCGTTCCCTGACGCTTGGCGCGCTGTCGCTCGCCCTGTCGGCCTGCGCCAGCATCATCCACGGATCGAACCAGAAGGTGCAGGTGGCGAGCACGCCAAGCGCGGCGACGGTGACGCTCGACGGAGTGAACAAGGGTGCGACCCCGGTGCTGCTCGAGCTCAAGCGGGGCGCCGAGTACGCGGTGCGCATCGAGATGGCGGGCTACACGCCGTACGAGATGAAGCTGAAGCGGGGGCTCGACGGCTGGGTGTGGGGCAACATCGTGTTCGGCGGACCGCTCGGCGTGATCATCGACGCCACGACCGGCGCGATGTACAAGGTCAAGCCCGGGTCGGTGGACGCGGCGCTGAGCCGCGGCGACCTCACGAGTTCGCGCACGCGCGACAGGCTGCATATCGGCGTGACGCTGCACGTGGACTCGTCGTGGGAGCGCATCGGCACGCTGACGCCGGCGCTGTCCCGATGATGCAGCCGGCGAGGCGTGTGCTCGCCGTCGGCGCCGCGCTTGCCATCGCGACGCCGGCGGCGGCGCAGTTCGGCGTGACGCTTGGCACCGAATACGGGATTGGCGGCTATGGCAGGTTCGGGAATCGCGCCGCGCTCGAAGTGGGCGCCGGGCTGGCGCCGGTGTTCGCGTTCAACCTGTCGGTGAGCGAGGACTCGAAGATCTACTTCCCGCTTGCCGTCGGGGCCAAGCTGAGCTTTCCCCTGCGCGGCCCCGACCACGAACGGCCGCTCGGGCTCAAGCTGGGCGTCACGCACAATGGCGTGCTGAAGACCGGGTTCGGCGGCGGCATCGACTTCGTGCTGGCGCGTGATCCGCTCGTGATGCTGGGCGCCGGGATCATGTATTACGGGGACGCCCAGCAGGGGCTCACCGATCGCGTCAACAAGGATTCCAACTCGAACTACACCACCGTGGTGGACGAGTCGGTGAACGTCCAGCCTGTCGTGAGCATCTCGATCTCCTGGCCGCGCCCGCGCTCGCCCTGACGCGCGGGCGCGGATCAGTGGGCCGAAAGCGCCGCGGACAGGCCCTCGAAGGCCCGTCCGTGCACGGCCGTGACGCCGGTGTCGCGAACCAGCGACGCGACGTTCGCGGCCGTGATGCTTCCCGCCGCGATCACCCGGATGCGACCCTGCGCGCGCTGGACCAGCGACGCAATGCGCTCGCGCCCTTCCGCTGCGGTCCTGGCCGCACCGCTGGTGAGCAGCCCGTTCACCTGCAGTGACACGAGCAGTTCCATCGCCTCGTCCTGGTCGCGCACGGCGTCGAACGCGCGGTGGAAGACCACACGAAGCGGCGTGGCCACGGCGATCAGCTCGGCCATCTTGACGGCATCCACGTCGCCGTCGGCCGTGAGCACTCCGAAGGCGAATCCGTCCACGCCGAGTTCCTTGGCCACGGCGATGTCGCGCTTCATGATCTCGAGTTCGTCGTCCGAGTAGACGAAATCACCGACGCGCGGGCGCACGAGGACGTTCACCGACGCGAGGAGCTTCTCGGAGCAGCGGGCGATGAGCCCGGCGCTGGGCGTGGTTCCCCCGTCGTGCAGCGGTCCGCACAGCTCGATGCGCTGTACGGGCGCCGCCTGGGCGCGCATCGCCCCGTCGAACGTGTCCACCGCGGCCTCGACCAGCACCGACTGCAGCGGCGTGTTGATCGACAGCCGCCGTTCGCCGCCCTGGTCAGGTGGCGTCATGCGCCGGCGGCCGCCGCGGTGCGGTTCGGGCGGAAGCGGAACAGGAACAGCACGAACACCACGAGCGCGCCGTACGCCGGCACCTGCCAGATGTGGTACCACTCGTGCGTCACCGTGCCGTCCGCCGCCTTCTCGGCGAACTTGCTCACCACCGCCCCGGACACCGACGCGCCGACGAAGTAGCCGACGCCGTTGGTCACGAGGTTGATGAATCCCTGCGCCGCGGCGCGGATCTTCGGGCCGGCCGTCTCGTCCGTGTAGATCTGGCCCGCGACGAAGAAGAAGTCGTAGCACACGCCGTGCAGCAGGATTCCCGCGTACACGAACGCCATGCCACCGTCGAGCGTCCCGTGCTGGAACGCGAAGTACCGCAGCGACCACGCGAGCATGCCGACGAGCATGATCACCTTGATCCCGTACTTCCGCAGCGCGAACGGCAGGAGGAGCATGAACACGATCTCGGACATCTGGCCGAACGTCTGGATGAACGCCGGATCGGGTGCGCCGATCTCGTTCAGGTACGGGTTGGCAAAGGCGTAGTAGAACTGGAGCGGGATGCAGAGGAGGAACGATCCGATCGTGAACACCAGGAAGTCGCGCTTCCGGAGCAGCTGCAGGGCGTCGAGTCCAAGTGCGTCGCGGATGCTGAACGGGGCGCCTGCCGCCTTGGGAGGGGTGTGCGGCAGGGCGAACGAAAAGAGGCCCATCACGACCGACGCGCCGGCCGCGAGTTGCATCGGCAGCGCGAGGGCGTCGGCCTTGAGCACCTTGCCCACGACGATCCCGGCCACGATCCACCCGATGGTGCCGAGCACACGGATCAACGGAAAGTCGCGCGTCGCGTCCTTGATCTGGTGGAACGAGATCGAGTTGGTGAGCGACAGCGTCGGCATGTAGCAGAGCGCATAGACGATCAGCAGCGGGTAGAACGCGCTCCATTCGGTTTGCTGCGACACGAACCACATCGTGGCGCCGCCGGCCAGGTGCAGGATGCCGAGCAGTTTCTCGCTTGCGAAGAACCGGTCGGCGATGATGCCCATGAAGAACGGCGAGACGATGGCGGCGATGGCCATCGCGCCGTACGCACTCCCGATCTGCGTGTCGGCGAAGCCGCGCGTGCGGCCGAGGTACGTGCCCATCGTGACGAACCAGCTCCCCCAGATGAAGTACTGGAGGAACATCATCACGGACAGCCTGAACTTGATGCCGCCCATTGACGGCTCGCCGGCGACGGCGCCGGCGGTCATCGCAGGTCCCGGATCTTCACGTCACGGAAAGCGAGCGCGCCGGCGTGGTCGCCCTGCAGCGCGATGCGTCCGCGCTTGGCGAGCCCGTAGTTCGGCCAGTCCTTGAACTTGCTGGCCTGCACCTTGGCGCTCCAGTCGGGACTCCAGAACTCGTACTCGAGCAGCTTCACGCCATTGAGCCAGTGCTCGACGTGCGCGCCTTTCACGATGATGCGCGTGAGGTTCCATTCGCCGACGGGCTTGAGGTGCCCGGCCGGCGACGGGTAGAGGCCGTAGGCCGCGCCGGCGCTGGTGAGCCGGTTGCGGCCGTCGGGCGCCCGGTCGTCGTCGAGCAGCTGGTATTCCGGCGCGCTCCAGTAGACGCGCGGGTATTCCTCGGTGCCGCGATAGAAAATGCCCGCGTTCCCACCCGAGGTGACCTTCCATTCCAGCGAGAGCTCGAAATCGCCGAACTCGTCGCGGGTGATGATGTCGGCCACCGGGCGTTCCTTCGACAGCACGCCGTCCTCGGCCTTCCATCCGGCCGGGATCGAGTCGGTCTTGTAACCGCGCCACGCCGCGAGCGAGTTGCCCTCGACGAGCATCCGCCAGGGCCCGGCCTGCGCCTGACCGGCGGACGCGGATGGCGCCTCAGCGCCCGGAAACACGGCGTGTCCGAAGCAGCGAAGGTCTCCGCCGCTCGCAATCAGCGTGGCGGCAATGAGCAGGGTATGGGTTCTCGGCATCCGCACTCCGCAACGGGTACAGGTAATGAATGGGCGACGCCCAACAGTATGTGACTTGCACCGGAAACGCGAAAGACGGATTGTTCGGTGTGGGCCACCCCTACTTCACGCGCGGAATCCCGATGCTGCCGGTTGCCAACTTGCGGCAGGCCATCGACTTCTATGTGGACGTGCTCGGATTCCGGCTCGGGTTCAACGCCGGCACCTACGGCGGCGTGCGCCGCGACGCCATTGAAATCCACTTCCTCTGCACGGCCGAGTCGGTGGCCGGCGAGCGCTCCGGGTGCCGGATCGAGGTCACCGA
>CAZLAU010000024.1:11587-13433 GCA_964557615.1 uncultured Gemmatimonas sp. | reverse complement strand
CCTCCCGTGATCGGCCCGATGGACACTGCGAGCGAGGCAATCGTCGCGCCGATGGCGAGCCCGTAATACGCGTTCCCCTCGCGACCCTTGCCCGTTGCGACGTGCAGCACGACGTATGCCAGCGCGAACGTCGCCAGAAGCTCGGCAACGAACACCTTCGAGACCGATGCCAGTTCGTCCGGTTCTACGTGCGTCGGCACACCGCTCATCTTCCAGACGACAAGCGTCGCGAGCATCGCCCCGGCGAATTGTGCCACCCAGTACGGCACGAGTTGACGTGCCGGCAGCTTGCCGGCCACCACCATTCCGAGCGATACGGCCGGGTTGTAGTGCGCTCCCGAGATCGGCCCGCCGGCATACACCATCACCATCAGGATCATGCCGATCGAGAGGCCGGCGAGCGCCGCGTCGTGATTCACGGTGACGCCGTACGTCAGGACCAGGAAGAATGTCCCGATTGCTTCCGTGACCAGCGGTCTCATCGCGATCTCCAGTGGGGGTGGCACGGGCGGTCAGCGCTCCTATATGTATCCGGCACCACATCGCTCCGCCACTTGCACCTGCCCTGGAGGGACACCGCCGTGGTCAACGAATTCGTCACCTTTCTCAAGCAGTACGGAGTCATCGGGCTCGCCATCGCCGTCATCATCGGCGGAAAGGTCAATGAGTTCCTGAAATCCGTCGTTGATGGCATCCTGATGCCGGTCGTCGGCGCGCTCACGCCCAACGGCGACTGGCGCGAGATGAGCGTGACCTTGGGCTCGATCGAGTTCAAGGTCGGACCCGTGCTGGGCTCGGGCATCGACTTCGTGATCGTCGCGGCGATGGTGTTCATCATCGCCAAGAAGGTGCTCAAGGAGGAAACCGTGGCCAAGAAGTAGCTGCGGCACTCCCGGCGCGACGGCTAGCGGCGGCCGCCGAACGGCCAGGCGTACAGCAGGTCGAAGCCGATCTGGTACGTATCGCCCGAGCCGCTCACGCGGCTGCACGGCGCGGGCCCGGGGTCGATCGAGATGGCCGCGCCAACGGAGCGCTTGGGCCGGTATTCGGCCGCCGTGCCGAACCAGACGGGTGACGCGCTGCTGGCGCCCAGTCGGCCGCCGCTGCACCGCCCGGTGGTGATGCTGAAGAACGTGTCGCTGCCGATCTGTCGGCCGCCGGTCAGCGCATAGTTGTTGTTGAGCAGCTCGATCGGGTTCGACAGGGCGTTCTGGGATTCTTCCGCCGCCACGGTGCTGACCTGCAACGTGCTGAAGAATGGGAGCACGGCGCCGAGCGTGCTCTCGAGGAATCCGCCGAGCGACGGCACGAGGGCCGCCGTCGCGGTGCGCCCGACGGCGCCCCGGTCCTTCGGCACGCCGAACGATGAGCGGCCGAAGACGAGGTAGCTGATGATCTCGCTCTGCGCCGTCGCCGTGCCCAGGTCGCTGCTCAGGTCGAGCCGCGGGCGGTCCGTTGTTCCGTACACGTGCGCGCCGATGGTGATGTCGTCGGCGTCGGGCGCGCGGACGATGTACGACGCGTAGATGTCGAGCGCCGGCGACACATCGGGCGTGCCCTCGACAATCACCGTGCCGCTGTCCACGCGAAAGGTGCGCTTGATGACGCCGAGGTCCACGCGGTACGTGCCGCGCGTCGCGTACACCGACCCGCTGATCCACGGACGCTCGAGCGAACCGAACAGCTCGACTTCGCCCGTCAGCTGGACGTTCGCGTCGCGCGACCGGAGGCGCACGTCACTCCCGAGCGAGACACGCACGCCGTTCACGCTCGGAATGCCGGGCGCGGGCTCTCCGTCGCCGGCGCTCGACGGGCGACGCGCGCGCCCGCGCGGCCCGATCGTGAA
>CAZLAU010000024.1:0-11487 GCA_964557615.1 uncultured Gemmatimonas sp. | reverse complement strand
ACACCCAGCCGCGGCACGTCGAACGCGCCGCCAGCCAGCGTCAGCAGGCCGCGGCCGCGTGGCTGGCGCAAGGTGCCGCCGATGGTCACGTCGCCGTGCATCACGCCAGCCAGCCCGCGTGCGCGCGGCACCAGCGACTCGAACTCGGCGAGCACAAGGCTGTCGGCGACGACCCGCACCGACATCGGCGCGTTGACGACGCGGTCCTCGACCGTGCGCAGCGTCAGGTCCACCGGCACGTCGCCACGCGCGTCCAGCGCGCGCCGACCGCCGATCTGCGCGCCCAGCACGAGGCTCGCCTTGCGGTCCGCGTAGTTCCCGGTAAAGGAAACGCTGCCGCGCGCCCGGTCGTCGGAGCGGATCGAGTCGAGTACGGCGGCAAATGCGATGAGCGGCGCGTCCCGCGTGCCCGTGATCGTGGCCGAGCCGTCGATGACGCCCGTCATGCCGTCCGGCACGAGTCCGGGGAACGGAACCTGCTCGAGGTTGAGCCGGCTGACGCGCGCGTGCAGCGCGACCGCGCCCTTCTCGGGGAGGGAACCGCCCACCGCCACCCGTGTTCCGCGCCCGCCGGTCATCACGATCGAATCGAGGTCGAACCCGCCGGGCCGCTGACGCACCGTGGCAGGCGACGCCAGGATCCACGGCTGGTTGCGGATCACCGCCTCGAGCGTGTCCACGCGCGCGACAACGACGGAATCCGGCCAGGTCACGTCCGCCGTGGCGCGGATGTCAATGCTGTCGGTGGTCGCCGCACGCACCCTGACGCGCGCCCGTTCGCCGTCGGCGACCGACGCACCCAGTGACACCGAGTCGAGTGCGATGTCGTCGATCACGATGGACGACGCCACCGCGCGCACTGCGCCCGTCGCGCGGTGCGGCAGGTCCCGCAGCGCGACGGTGCCGGTGGCCATTCCGACGGAGGTTGTGCCGACGCGCACGTCCGAGGCGCCGAACCCCGCGTCGAGCGCTGCCGATTCCACCGATCCGGTCAGCACGCCGCGCTCAATGCGCAGGCGGCCCTCGATCTCCCCGAACAACGGCGCGCCGGCCGTGTCGAGCACGATCGAGCGCATCACGGCCAGGGAATCGAAGATCGCCCGGAAGGTGAGTGAGTCGCGCCCCGTGCCGGAATCGGCGAGGCGGCCGCGTGCCTCGAGCGACCACGTGGCGGCACGGACGTCGGCGGTGTCGACGTGCAGCCCGGTCGAGTCCATCCCGATGCGCAGCGCACCGGCAACCAGCCGTGAATCACCGAGGCGCGACGTCGAGTCCAGCATCAGTTCCACGTGGCGTTCGACCTCGCCGGGGCGCTCGTTCACTGAAATGGCGACGTGCCCGCTGAGCAGCGCCGGCGGGATGTCTGCTCGGGCGATGAATGCGCGGGGGTCAACGTCGGTCAGCGTGCCCGTGAGGTCGAGGCGGGTGCGTGTCGTGTCGAGCAGGCTCGTGCCGGTGAGACGCACAGTGGCGTCTGCGTTCGAGAGCGTCGCGTCAATCGTCAGGGTGTCGCCGACGGCGAAAAGCTCGAGGCGGCCGGCGGGCGTACCGCGCAACGGCAGCGCCGAGTCGGCGCGGACCAGGGTCGCGATGGCAATGGTGTCGAGCGTGAGCGCGGCGTCGAGCCAGCGGGTCCGCACGTCCGACGCGATTCGGCCTTCGCCGCGCACCGTGGTGTGCGCCGGGCCTCCGTCCACGTGCCGGAGGTCGAGCGAGTGAAACCGCACGTCGTCCAGGGGGCCATCGAGCACGAGCCGGCCCGTCAGCACTCCACGCAACGAGTCGGCGGCCCGCGCCACGGCGCCAGTGGTCCGGATGTCGAGGGCATCCACCGCGACGTTCATCGCCAGCAGCCGTGTGACGGCGCCCGACAGATCAATGGCGCCGGCGACGCGGAACGTCGAGCGCGCGCCAGGGACGCGGGCGTCGTCGAATGCCACCGCCGCGCTGTCGATGACGAGACTGTCGAGATACCCGCCGCGCCCCTCGACGCGTCCCGTCAGCGCTCCGCGCCAGGCCGGCGCGAGTACCGTGTCGCCGAAGATGTCGCGCACGAGCGCGAGGTCGAGCGGCGCCACCGCCAGGGCGAGGTCGCGAACCTCCGGCCGCCGCCCAGTCGTGACAGTGAGGCGGCCGGTGAGATGCGACGCCGCGGACCGGACATCGAGGCCTGAAATGGCGAACCGCAGGTCGCCCGATGGCGTGCTGCGCACGGTGGCGCGCGCACGCGCCGACCCGCTGGCCGGAACGAGCGGCGAGGCCCAGCGAAGGTCGGCGATGTCGTCCGATTCGGCCGCCAGGTCGGCCGTCACTCGCACCGGCTGTGCGTCCGGCCACGCGATCGTGCCGGTGGCACGCATCGTGGTCGCCGGGAGGCGAAGCGCGGCGATGTTCACCGCGACCGAGTCGTTCCACCATCGCAGCGTTCCGCTGGCGTCCACGATCCGGACGGCCGGGCGGTCCACGGACAGCGAGAGCGCGCGAAGGCTCGTGGAGCCGCCCTCGGCGGCGGGCGACGCGATGAGCGTGGGGCCGAGCGAGACGTCGAGGGCGTCCAGCGTGCGACGCACGGGCGGCAGCGTTGCCACGCTGTCGGGCATCACGATCTCGACGGTGCTCCGCCGCACCGCCACGCTGTCGGCCGAGATGCGCCACGGTGAACCGGCGCTGCCCGCCGCCGGCCCGGCCGCTTTGCGCACGAGCGCTGCCACGTTCCACTCGCCGCGCGCGTCCTGCGCGAGCGTTGCACGCAAACCTTCGATCGTCACGACGCCGAGGCGCACGTCGCGCCGGGCCAGCGACGGAAGCGCCAGCCCGACGCCGATGCGGCCGATGGTCACCACGGGCCGTCCCGAGGGATCCGCGAGGACGACGGAGTCCAGGCTCCACGCTCTCGTGACCCCGCCGTCGATCGACCCGATGGTGAGCGTGACGCCGGGGGCGAGGGCGGCGCGCACCTGCGCCACCATTGCGTCCTTGAGCCGCGCGTGGCCCCAATCCGTTTCGAGCGCGACGAACGCCGCACCGACGACGGTCGCGCCGCCCCCCGCGACGAGCGCCGCCGCCACCAGCAACACGCGCGTGCGCCGCCTCAGAACGCCTGCCCGAGACTGAAGTGAAAGGTGAGCCGCGAAAGCAGGCCGCGCGCGCGCGTCGGGAGGAAGGTCGCAGGGCACGAACTCGCACTGGGCGTGCGCCCGCCATCCAGGAACAGCGGGTCGTCCGTGCCAGGGCTCACGCAGATCGCGCGCCCGCTCACGCCGTTGGCGAGGTCGCCCGGCTGCACGAGGAACGCAGGGCCGGCCGCGACGCCGTTCGGGTTGTAACCGACGTCCACCCGAAACGGGCCGAGCGGCGTGATGAGCCGGACGCCGACGCCGGGTGTCGCTCGCAGTTCCGCATTGGTGAAGCTGAAGACGTCGCGCGTATTCCACACGCGCCCGACGTCGAGGAAGACCACCCAGCGCAGCAGGTCGCTCGGCCACCCGCGCATCGTCCGCAGCTCGAAGTTCGTGAGCCACGACGCATTGCCGCCGCTCGGCGCAATTCGCGACTCCGCGGCGGCCGGGTCGGCGACGCCGTAGCGCGTGCCGTCCGGCCCGGCAATCGTGTCGATCGCCGTCACGATGAAGCTGCCCGGGCCCAGCAGGTTCTGGCCGTAGCCGCGAACCGAGTTCTGCCCACCACCATAGAATCGCTCGGAGGGCGGGAGGAGGAACGCGCGGTCGGCCGGCGCGACCACGCCACCGATCTGCACCCGCGTGGCAAGCGTCACCCACGGCGACAACGGTGCGTAGTACGCGCCTTCCGCGGAGAAGCGGCCAAAGTCGATTGGCAGGATCCGGCCGATCGACGCGTGCCCGAACTTGAGGTCCGCCGACCATCGGTAGCCGGCGCGCGGATCGTCGGTCGGCTGCAGCGGGTTCTTGTTGACCGACAACGCGACCGTGTGCTGCGGCGACCGCAGCAGGAAGCTCGCCACGTCCTCCAGCCGGCAGAACCCGAACTGGGTGCACGACACAGCGCGGTCGGCGCGGGTGCGCGAGTCGGTGTAGGCGTACTGCAGCATCGCGCCGAGGCGGTTGCCGAGCGTGTGGGTGGTGGTGGCGAGAGAGCCGATCTCGGTCGTCTGCTCGTACGCCCCAACCGACGACCGGCGTTCGCTGAACAAGGAGACTTCCGGCAGCCATCGCGTGCCGCGCCACGCGCTGAGGCCGCGAAGCTTGACCGTCGCGCCGGCGTAGTAATTCAGCCGCTGGCTGAACGGATCGTCGCGCACGCGCTGGGAACAGAGCCCGTCGAGGCCCGAAAACGGCTCCGCGATGCCGATCTTGGACACCCGACCGTTGAGCTCCAGACGGTGGCCGAGCGAGAGGAAGTTCTGCTCGACGAACCGCGTCTGCGTCCGGAAGCAGTCGAGCGTGCCCCATCCAGCCGTGGAGTTCGCCCGCCGGCGCGCGGCCTCGATGGCGGTGACAACGATGCCGATCGTGTCGCGTGCGGCACCGGTCGCGCCCGCGGACGACGCCGTGTCCACCCGTACCTGGCCGTAGAGCCCGAGCGCGACGATCTCCCGCTGGCCGTCATTGATGCGCCGCGCGCTGAACGGTTCACCCGGACGGATGCCGAATGCCAGTCGGACCGCGCGTTCGTCCAGCGCCGGCTCCTTCGAGGCGGACGTGATGGTGACGCCGACGCGCCCGATGTACGTGAGCGGCCCCGGCGTGAACGCGAACCGCACGCTGCCCTGACGTCGCGCGGAGTCCGCGGTGAACGTCACGGATGGAGGCCGAGCGCGCGCGAACCCGCCGTCGCGAATCAGCGACTGCAGCGAGTCGGCCACCGCGTGGACCACGGAATCGTCGCCCGCCTCGCCGAGCAGCCGCCGGACCACCGCGCCCGAATCGACGATTCCCGGCGGAAGCCCGGTCACGACGACGTTCGTGATCGTCACCGGTTCGCCCTCGTGGATCCGGAAGGTCACGCGGGCCCGCCGGTCGCCGTGACGGACAATTTCGGCGCGGACCGTGGCGGCAATGAACCCGCGGAGGCGGTATTCGTCCTCGATCGCCGCGGCGTCCGCCACGACTTCGCCGCTGTCGAGGCAGGTCAGCGGTCCGTATTTCCAGCCGAACCAGCGCCGGAAGATTCCGGTGCGCTCGGTGGCCGGAATCGTGACCAGCACGCCCTTGGGGACGCGGTCTGCGCCCTTGAACTCGACGGCATCCACCATCGGGTGGAGCCGGGTGCACGGATTTTTCTGCGCGCCGGCCGACGCGGTCGCGCACGCGACGGCCACGCACGCGAGCGCAGCCGCCTTCCCCAATCGGGTCACTCCAGTCGCGATCGCTCGCATTCGTCGTCGAAAGCTATCGTTTGCGCGGTTTTGCCCGGCGCGTCGGTTCGGCGGCGAGCGGATCGTCCGGCCACGGGTGCCGAGGGTACCGGCCCCGCATCTCCTTGCGGACGTCGGCATAGGAGCCGGTCCAGAAGCGGCCAAGGTCGCGCGTCACCTGAATGGGGCCCCCGGCGGGGGAGAGCAGCTGGATGGTGAGCGGGACACGGCCTCCACCAACGCTCGGAGTGTCGCGCGTTCCGAAAAGTTCCTGCAGGCGCACGGCAATGCGCGGCGCCGCCGGATCGGAATAATCCACCGGCACGCGCGAACCCGTTGCGACCGTCACGTGCGACGGTGCGATGCGGTCGAACTGCACGCGCAACGCCGGACCGGCGAGGGCGAGGAGGGCAGCGCCCAGGTCCGCGCGCCCGATGTCGTCCCAGCGTCTGACGTTCCCGAGCGCCGGAACCAGCCACTCGTCCAGCCGTGCGGCCAGCGCGCCATCCGAAACGTCTGGCCAGGTGGGGTCGAGCGTGCGCAGGAAGGCGATACGCTGGCGCACGCCGGCGGCGCTTTCGCTCCAGGGCAGTGCGGCGGGTCCGTCCCGCCGGACCCGGCCTGCGAACGCTTCCGCGCGCCGGTTGGCATCCGTTTCAGGCGCCGAGTGTTCGGCGAGCACCAGGGCGCCCAGCAGGCGACGCTCGGTGCTGAGCACGGCGCCGGTCCGCTCATCCAGCGCCACATCGCGCGTCGTCACGATCTGCGCCGCGAACAGCCGCTCGATCGCGTCGCGGTCGAGCGCGGCAGCGAGGTACACGCGGGCATCGCTGGCGGTGCCGTCGGTGTCGGCAATGGCCAGCGCGGGCGCCGACGCGAGCGGCGAATGCGCGCTCACCAGCGCGCCGCGTCCGTTGCGCATGCGGAACGCGCCAGATCCGGCCGTGGCGGTGCCGACCCGCGGGATGGCCACGCGATCGGGGTAGGCGAGGGCGAGCAGTTCGCCGATGCGCCGCGTGTCATCCTCGGCGGAACGGTCGAAATCGGCGCGAAGCCGCGTCGCGATGCGGCGGGCTTCCTCACGCACGCGCGCAAGTCGCCCCCGGTCGGCCGCCGGGCCGTCGGCGTCCCGGTCGCCCCGCAGCGCCGCGATGCGCAAGGCGAAGTCCGGGTCGGCATCTTGCCCGCCGCTCAGCACGTCGCGATCGCCCAGCAGCGCCGCCATCTCGCACGCGAGGCGTCCCTCGCCCAGCTCGTGCCCGCGGATCGCGAGGTGCCCAAGCCGCGGATGAAGCCCGAGGCTCGCAATGCGCCGCCCGTGCGCCGTCGGCGCCCCAGCGTCACCGAGCGCCTCGAGTTCGGTCAGGAGCGTTCGCGCCTGTGCGAGCGCTGCTGCGGGCGGGAGATCGAGCCAGCGCAACGCGGCCGGGTCGTCAACGCCGGCGAGCGCGAGATCGAGGGCGAGCGGCGCCAGGTCGGCGCTGAGGATTTCCGGTGTTCTTCGCGGTACCAGCGTGGCGTGTTCGCCTTCACTCCACATTCGGTAGCACACACCCGGCGCCACGCGCCCGGCGCGGCCGCGACGCTGTTCGGCGGCGTCCCGCGTGACGCGTACCGTGTCGAGGCGCGCCATTCCAGAGCGCACGTCGAACCGTGGCACGCGGGCCCACCCCGAGTCCACCACGGCGCGCACCCCTTCTATGGTAAGGCTCGTCTCTGCGATCGACGTGGCGATCACGACCTTGCGGGTGCCGGCCGGCGACGGGGCGATCGCGGCGTCCTGCTGATCGGCGGGAAGGGCTCCGTGCAGGCCGAACACGCGCACGTCGCTCGGCGCGACGGCGCCGCCGAGCGCCGCCGCCAGCCGTCGGATCTCGCCGGCTCCCGGTACGAAGACCAGCACGTCCCCGTCGGTCTCGTCGAGCGCGCGTTGCACCGCAGCCTGCACTCCGTCGAGCGGCCGCGTCCCGGGCGGGCGGCCGAGCCAGCGCACCTCGACGGGAAAGGCGCGGCCTTCCGACGTGATGATCGGCGCGCCACCGAGCAATGCCGACACGGCGTCGCCATCGAGCGTCGCCGACATCACGAGCAGTCGCAGGTCGGGACGCACGAGTTCGGCCGTGCGAAGCGTCAGCGCGAGTCCCGTGTCCGCCACCAGGCTCCGCTCGTGGAACTCGTCAAAGATCACGCCGGCGACGCCGTCGAGCGTCGGGTCGGCGGCCAGCATGCGCGTCAGCACTCCCTCGGTCACCACCTCGATCCGGGTGTCCGGCCCCACGACGCTTTCGCCGCGCACGCGGAACCCGACGAGTCCGCCGATCCGCCCGCCGCTGACGGCGGCCATGCGCCGCGCGGCGGCCCGGGCGGCGAGGCGCCGCGGCTCGAGCATCACGATCCGCCCCTCACGGGCCCACGCTTCCGACACCAGCGCGAGCGGCACGGCAGTCGTCTTGCCGGCGCCCGGCGGGGCCTGCAACACCGCGCGCCCGCCGGCGGCGAGCGCCGCGCGCAGGGCGGGAAGTTCAGGGTCAATCGGAAGTCGGGGCCGCATCACTGCGAAACCTATTGGCGCCGCCGCCGTGTGCCGGCATCCATAATTCGTCCATGCACGATACCGTCACCCGGCGACCGCCCAAGGCACGGGCCTACTGGAGCGCGATGGCCGCCATCGTCCTGCTCGACGTGGCGACGAAGCGCGCGGCCGAAGCCACGCTCACCGTCCATCAGCCAATGGAGGTCATCGGGCACTGGGTCAGGCTCACCCTGGGGTACAACCCCGGTGCCGCGATGAACTTGTCGCTCGGCGACTTCTCGCGTGTCGGGTTCTCCGTCGTTGCCGTCGTGATGGTCGTCGTGCTGTACCGGATGTACCGTGAGGCCGCGCCGGACGACGCCTGGCAATCACTCGCGCTCGGGATGATCTCGGGTGGGGCGCTCGGCAACCTCATCGACCGGCTCCGGTCGGCGCGCGGCGTCGTGGATTTCATTGACGTGGGCACCGCCGGGTGGCGCTTCTGGACGTTCAATGTGGCCGACTCGGGCGTCACCGTGGGGGCGGTGCTGCTCGTCCTGATCATGCTCCGGCGCCCCGGGGAGAGTGCGGGCGGAGCGCCTCCCCCCGGCCGCGCACCCGCCGAATAAACGCAGTATCTTCATCTCCCGACCCGAGCCCGGAGCTTCTCGCGTGTCCGACACGACCAGCCCGCTGTCCCCCCGCCGCACATTCCTCACCACGCTCATCGGGGGAACAGCCGCGTTCGCCGCGACGGGGTTGTCTCGCGAATTGCAGGCTCAGGCGCAGGCGCCGGGCGCCTTCCCGACGTATCCGCCGCCGCAGGGCGGCTGGGATGTGAGCTGGGCCGATCGGATCGCCAAGGCGCCGCACAAGGTGGTGTTCGACTGCGCCGAGGTCGCCGACGGCATCGCGCTGACCAATGCGCAGACCTATATGGCCGGCTGGCGTGACGTGTACAACACGCCGGACGCCGAAATGGGCGTCGTGGTCGTGATCCGGCACTCCGCGATCCAGATGGTGCTCAACGACTCGATCTGGGAACGCTGGAGCATCGGAGAGAAGCTCGGCGTCCGGGACCGCGGCGAGCCGGCCAAGCGCAACATCTTCGCGGGCCGCCCATCAGCCGAAGGTGGCACCGGGCGCGCCAATGGTGGCACCATCATCGGGCTCGCCGAGCGCGGCGCGGTGATGCTGTGCTGCAACCTCGCGCTGATGCGATCGGCCGGCCAGTTCGCGTCCGCGATGAACATCCCGGTGGACGAGGCGCGAAAGCTGTTCATCGACTCCCTGGTGCCCGGCGTGATCCGCCAGACGAACGGCATCTTCGCGGTGACGCGGGCACAGGAAGCCGGCGCGCAGTTGATGAAGTCGAGCTGATCGCCCCAGGTCGTGCCGGCATGAAGGGTCGACGCCGCAAGGGCGGGGGAGCCGCCGTCGCCAAGGCCTACGATCGGTCGTATTTCGATCGCTGGTACCGCGACCCGCGCCGCCGCATTGCGACCGCGGCCGACGTGGCCCGGAAGGCACGCCTCGTCGTCGGCATCGCCGAATCGCTCCTGCAGCGGCCCGTCCGGTCCGCGCTCGACGTCGGTTGCGGCGAGGGAATGTGGCGACAGTCGCTGCGCGCGCTGCGCCCGGGACTCCGCTACGTCGGCATCGACTCGAGTGCGTACGTCGTGTCGCGGTTCGGCAGGTCGCGCGGCATTCGCTACGGTACCTTCGGCACTCTTGCGACCGCCGATCTCGACGGCCGGTTCGACGTGATCATCTGCTGCGACGTGCTGCAATACGTGCCGATGCAGGAACTCGCGACCGGACTCGACGCCGTGGCCGGGATGCTCGACGGTGTCGCGTTCCTCGAGGCCTACACGACCTCCGACGAGGTCGTCGGCGACCGACGCGGCTGGTTCAACCGGTCGCCGGCACAGTACCGGCGCGCCTTCAAGCGGGCCGGCCTCACGGGCGTCGGCATGCACTGCTGGATCGGCGACGGCCTCCGCGACGCGACCGCGGCGCTCGAGCGCTCCTGACGCGCGGCGGGGCCTGCCCCCGACGCCTCCGGCACAAGTCACCACGGCTTGACTGGCGCCGGAAAGTAGATAACCTTTCATCCGGATATACGGATGAAACGCTCTCCCATCTTCGGCCGCCTGGCCGCCCTTTCCGACCCGATCCGCGCACGGCTGCTCGCGGCCCTCGAGCGGCACGAGCTCACCGTCGGTGAGCTGCACCGCGCACTGCAGCTGCCCCAGTCCACGGTGAGCCGCCACCTGCGCGCCCTTGCCGACGCGGGCCTCGTCGCGAGCCGCGAGGACGGCACCAGCAACCGGTACCGCCTTGCCGACACCGACAAGGATCCGGCCGCGCGCAAGCTGTGGCTGGCGGTTCGCGAGGAACTCGGCGCGCTGGCGTCGGTGCAGCGCGATGCGGAACGCGTGCGCGGCGTGCTGGCGGCGCGACATACCGCGTCGCAGAAGTTCTTTGCGTCGAGCGCCGGGCAGTGGGACCGCCTGCGCACGGAGCTGTTCGGCGACCGCGCCGAGCTTTTCGCGATGCTCGGGCTGCTCGAGCCATCGTGGGTCGTGGCGGACCTCGGGTGCGGAACCGGCCAGTTGACGGCGGCCATCGCGCCGTTCGTCGGTCGCGTGATCGCCGTGGACGAGTCGCCGGCGATGCTGCGCGCGGCCCGTGCCCGCCTCGCGACGCGCGACAATGTCGAGTTCCGGCAGGGTGGGCTCGAGTCGCTGCCGCTGGCCGAGGGCGAGGTGCACGCCGCCGTGCTGTCGCTCGTGCTCCATTACATCGCGGAACCGGCGGAGCTGTTGTCCGCCGTCCGGCGCGCGCTGGCGCCCGGCGGACGCCTGCTGGTGCTCGACATGCTGCCCCACGATCGCGCCGATCTCCGGGACCGGATGGGCCACGCTTGGCAGGGATTCAGTGCCCAGCAGGTGCAGGACTGGAGTCGCGAGGCCGGGTATTCGACCTGCCGCGTCGCCGCGATTCCGCCGCAGCCCGCGGCGAAAGGACCGAATCTGTTCGTCGCATCACTCGCCCGTGCGTAACGCGCCTGATGCTTGCCGCGATGCCGCATCGGCCCGTCACCGGCTGCAGCGCCGGTCCGTTGCTGTGCAGTGCAGGATGAAGTTGTCGCTCACGGTTGTCCGGACGCCCGACTGTCCGTTCTCGTCATCTCACTAGGGAAATCGCATGGCTACCACCGTCGCTCCGTCTCCGTTTGCCTCCGCCGTCGCCGCCGGCCGCGCGCCGTACAAGGTGCGCGACCTCGAACTCGCCGAGTTTGGCCGCAAGGAGATCCGCCTCGCCGAATACGAAATGCCCGGGCTGATGGCGCTCCGCCAGGAGTACGGCGACGCCAAGCCGCTCGCCGGTGCGCGGATCATGGGTTCCTTGCACATGACCGTGCAGACGGCCGTGCTGATCGAGACGCTCACCCATCTCGGCGCGGACGTGCGCTGGGTCAGCTGCAACATCTTCTCGACGCAGGATCACGCCGCCGCGGCGGCGGTCGTCGGCCCCACGGGCACGGTGGCCGAGCCGGCAGGCGTTCCCGTGTTCGCGTGGAAGGGGGAGACGCTCACCGAGTACTGGTGGTGCACCGAGCAGGCCCTGATGTGGC
>CAZLAU010000023.1:18238-27082 GCA_964557615.1 uncultured Gemmatimonas sp. | reverse complement strand
GAATCTCCGCGGTTCCGCACGAACCGAGGTGGTGCTAGGCCGCCATCTCCTTGAGTGCCTTCACGAACGCGTCGAGTTCCGCCGTTGACGTATAGACCTGCGGCGTCACGCGCACGCCGTGTGCGCCGGCGTTGTTGATGGCGACCGTGAAGATCTTGTACTTGTCCATCAGCGTCTTGGCGAGGTCGTTCGGCGTCATGCCGGCGATGCCCACGTTTGCGATCGCGCAGGAGCGCTTGGGATCCACGGGCGTGTTCAGCACGATCCGGGGCGTGCCCCGCACCTTGCTCGTCCAGTACTGCTGCAGCCACCGGAGCCGTGCTTCCTTGCGCGCCGCACCGATCATCTCGTGGAACGCGATGGCGTTCTCGATGCCGAGGTCGGTGTGGCACGGGTGCGTGCCCGTGTGGTTGAGCTTCATGATGTCCGTGTCGGGCGTGCGGGCATTCTCGGCCCAGACCGGCCAGAGCGACGCGATGCGGTCCTCCCTTACGTACAGGAAGCCTGCGCCCAGCGGCGTCGAGAGCCATTTGTGGAGTGACGTGCCGTAGTAGTCGCAGCCGAGGTCCGTCATCTTGAAGTCGATGTGCGCGAACGCGTGCGCGCCGTCCACCAGCACCGGCACGCCGCGGGCGTGGGCCATGTCGCAGATGGCGCGCACGGGAAGGATGTGCCCCGTGATGTTCACCATATGCGGAATGAGCAGGAGCCTGGTGCG
Source organism: uncultured Gemmatimonas sp. (assembly GCA_964557615.1). GTDB lineage: Bacteria > Gemmatimonadota > Gemmatimonadetes > Gemmatimonadales > Gemmatimonadaceae > Fen-1231. The sequence goes on along the minus strand of CAZLAU010000023.1, from coordinate 26,364 downwards.
CGGCGTGAGCGCGGCGGCGTACACACGCACCACTTCGTCGTCGGACTTCGGGTCGATCGGGATCTCGACGGTCTTGTTGTAGAGCCCGTACCGGCGCGCCATCAGCTTGAACTGATCCTGCATGGCACCGTAGTCGTGCGTGGCCATCACGGATTCGTCGCCGGGTTTCCAGTCGAACCCCGAGATCACGGTGTCGAGCGACTCCGTCGTGTTCCGTGTGATGATCAGCTCCGCCGGCGAGCAGCCCGCCATCGCGGCGAGCTTCGTGCGCACCCGCAGCTTGTCGTCCACGCGCACCGTCCGCATGTAGTACGACCCCTGCCGGTTGACCTCGCGCACGTGCTCGATGAACTGCGACAGCACCTCCTCGGGCTGGAAGCAGTAATAGCCGTTCTCGAGGTTGATGTAGTCCGGCTTCAGCTTGAACTTCGTCCGGATCGTGGCCCAGAACTGCGCATCCTGGGCGAGCTCGCCCGCCGGCACGTGCGCATAGCGCGCGAAGAGCGCGTTCAGGTCGGGGCCGAAGACCATCGCGGCGGCGCCGCCGCCCATGGTGCGGACGAATTCGCGCTTGTTCATCGAACGTCTCCTCGAAACCGGTGACCGTCAGGGGCCGTGCGACGAAGATACGGCGCTCGTCGCCGGTTGTCGAACGGCCGCACTACGGATCGATCACCTCGATGCGGTGCTCGGAGCGCAGTGTCGCCTGGCCGGCGACTTCGATCTCCAGCTGCACGATGTACGCACCCCGGGTCAGGGTCGAGACGTCGAACTCGATGCCCCGGCTCGTGGTTGTCGCGCCACGCGTGGACACGTCGCTGATCGTCACGCTCACCGGCGTCGCGGCGCCGCCGAGTCGCAGCGAGCGGCCCAGCCGCCTGAGCAGTCCGCCTTCCGACTCCGGCACCTCGCGCGCCACGACGAGCGACACCTTGATCGGCTCGCCATCGGGGTTCGTGCCGTACGCTTCCCAATAGACGCCAAGCTTGTCGCGCGCGCGGATGCGCTCGGTCGGCAGCGCGTACGGTGCAACATCCTCCACTGACGTCGGCGCCGACGCGTACGGCGTGTAGAACAGGAGGTCCGACAGCACGACGCGACCCTCCGGTCCACGCAGCGGCCCGACGCCGTACCGTGCGCGCGCAACGGCGTTCCGCTCCGGCGCCACGACCTCGGCGCTCATCAGGAGCGGTCCCCACGGCGCTCGCACGGTGAGCACTCCCGACTGCCGCGCGTCGTCACGCACCGCCGCGTGTTCACCGGGTACCGCCCCGGCCGGCGTCACGACAAGCGCCGCCCGGATCTTCGCGCCTTCGACCGGTTTGTTGCCCGTGGTCTGGTACGACATCACGACGATCGCGCTGTCGCCGCGCTTGAACACGGCCTGCTGGTGTTCGAGCGGCACGAGTGTCTTCGCATACGGCGGCGCATACCGCGCCATCACTGGAGGCAGTTGCAGCCGCCACGCCGCAGAATCGGATTGGGTCGGGTCGGCGAGCACGAAGCCCGCCGGGATGTACCGGTACGCGGGCACCGCTTCCATGCTCACCACGTTGATTCCGTCGCCTTCGCGCAACCGCATCTCGACGCGCGGACCGCGCATCACGGGCGGCCTGTTGTCCGGCGCGCCGCCGAGCGTGCCCGGGAGTCCCCCGGTGCCTGGCATGTCGGGCGGTCGCTCGAGTGGCGGAACGTTGGGCGGAACTTTCGTGCCCGGTGGGAGACTTCCCACCGGTGTGCCGCCCCTGCCACGGCCCTTCGCGCCGCCGACGTTCGGTCCCGTTCCCGTGCCTCCGCCCTTTCCGCCGCCGATTCCGCCCGCCGGCCCGATGCTCGGCGGTGTCACACTCGTCGTGAACGGCAGCATCAGTTCCGCAGCCCACGCGCGTGCCCAGCCGAACCTGAGCAGCAGGTCACGCTCGCTCGCATCGAAGCCGAACTGGTACGGCACCGCGGCGTCCGAGAGCAGCCGCGCCATCGTCATCCGCGCGAAATACTCGGTGCGCGAATCGTTGCCGGGCATCGAGTAGAGCGTTCGCGCGAGGAACCAGGTGCGCTCCTCCCACTCGGTGCGCCGCGCGTCGTCGCAGGGAAGGTCGCGATACGCGGCCAGCGCCACGCCGTCGAGCAGCAGGTAGATCGTGCGCCACTCACACCGCTGCTGCGGTTCCATTCCGGCCAGCGCCGCGTCGTACACGCGCCCGGCTTCCACGTAGTCGCCCTTGGCGTGCAGCGCGAACCCCACCAGCACGCCGCACCGCCAGTCGCCCGAGTCGCAGGCGCGCGCCACCGCCAGCGCCTCGTCATTCCTGCCGGCCTCATTGAGGTACCGCACGCGCTGCCCTGCGACCCACACGTCGTGCGGAACGATCCGGGCGAGCGAGTCGAGCGAGCCGATCAGCTTGTCGCGTTGGATGCGAACCGAATCGCGCTCGGCCGGCAGCGTTGCGGACTCGTCGTACCAGTAGCACATCCGGCCCACGCGCTCGTCGCAACCCGGATTCCAGCGGGGCGCCACGTGCGGCAGGTGCAGGCGCCGGAATGCCTCGAACTTCTTCTGCTCCGCCCGCGCCACATCTATAGGAAGGAGCGGCCTGTGCCCGGAGTCGGTCACAGCCGCTGCATCTGCCCGGGGAACGGAGTCGCGCCTGACGATCTGCGCCGAAGCAGTGGCCGCAACCGTCCCCACTCCGAAGAGTGCGGCGATGAGGGCGCCAGGCCGGGACGGCATTCCTGATGCTACCCCCCAAGGTCGGAAATGGCGATCACCACGCCGCCGGCTTGTTCGCGCGCGTTGCCGGCGCTCGGCGGCCGCCGGCTTCCCGCGCTGCTAACGGCTGAAGGGCGCCGCGGCGTGCACCAGCCGGCCGCCCGTCACCGTGAGCAGCACCTTCGCGTCCTTGAGTTGCGTTCCCGGAATCGCGAACAGGTCGCGGTCAATCACCACGAAGTCCGCCAGCTTGCCGGCCACGAGTGAACCCTTGCTCGCCTCCTCGCCCTCGGCCCACGCATTGTTCACGGTGTAACTCCTCAAGCTTGTCTCCAGGTCGAGCCGCTGCTCGGGGAACCACCCGCCCTCGGGCTTGCCGTCAATCGTCTGACGCGTGACCGCCGCGTAGAGAATCGTCATCGGGTTCGCCGTGTACCAGCTTGCGTTCGTGCCCGGCCAGTCGGACCCGAAGAGGAGCGGCACGCCGGCGTCGTGGAAGGTCTTGAACGCGTACGCCCACTTCGCCCGCGCGCCAATGCGCTCCTCCATCCACCGCATGTCGTCGATCGCGTGGTACGGCTGCACCTCGGCCACGACGCCCAGCTTCTTGTAGCGCTGCGCCACATCGGCGTTGCGAATCACCTGCGAATGGATGATCCGCCAGCGCCGCTCCTTCGGACCGTTCACGGTCATCACCTTTTCCATGATGGTGAGCACCGAGTCGATCGCGTGGTCGCCGATGGCGTGCACGTTGGCCCACCAGCCCGCCGAGTCGAGGCCGAAGAGCAGCTTCTCCATGTTGCCCGGCGGGTTCATGCCGGAGCCGGCGCCGTCGGTGGCCGCCGTGTTCGTGCTGTCGCGCCACTCTCCCACGCGCCCCGAGTGCAGCTGCGGCTCGTAGAAACGCGCCGTGGAGTTGCCCTGAATGCCGTCAATGAACCCCTTGAGGGCGCGAATGCGGATCCAGTCGTCGCCGAACCCCGGCGAGATGCCCGCGTAGGTGAGTTCGTTCCACTTGTCGAGCGTGGGCCGCGCGAAGATGCGAACGGTGAGCTCACCGCGCCGCTTGAGCTCGGTGTACACGGGCAGCTGCGTGGGCGGCGTGTTGTCGTGGATCGTCGTGACGCCGAGCTCCGTGAGATGCGCGAGCGCCGCGCGCGCCTCGCGCAATCGCTGGTCGAACGTCTTCGGCGCAATTGCCGCGCGCACGCGCGCGAGCGCGGCGCCGGAAACCCGGCCCGTTGCCACGCCGTTCAGGCATTCGAGTCCTTCCACGGGAGTGCCGCACGCCAGCCCGGCGCGCTGCAGCGCCACGCCGTTCGCGAGATAGGCGCTACGATCCCAGCGGTTGAGGAGCATTGGGGTCGTTCCGCTCACCGCGTCAATCATCGAACGATCGGGCGAGAATCGCTGCGCCGGCCGCGGCGCCGCTGCTCCCGTGCTGTTCGCCGGGTTGTCCTCGTACGCGCCCCAATCGCCTCCAGTGAGCCACGCACCGGGGCTCATCCGCGCGGCCGCTGCGCGCACACGCTCGGTGAACGGCCCGGCCGTGTGCACGTCGAGCAGGTTCGCACCAATGAGCAGCGCGCCGGCCTGCGCGAAATGCGTATGGTCGTCGATGAAGCCCGGCGTGATGAATCGCCCCCCGGCGTCGATCACGCGTGTGTGCGCCGCCCGGTGACGCTCGGCATCGGCATTCGTGCCGACCGCGATCAGCCGTTCGCCCCGCACGGCGATCGCCTCGGCGCGGGGACGTGCGGGGTCGCCCGTCCAGATGCGGGCGTTGCGGACAATGAGGTCGGCGTCCTGCGCCAAGCAGGGTGCGGCCGTGCCGGCGACGACGAGCGCAACGCAGGCGAGGCGTGACAGTGAGTGTGTCATGGCCGGAAAGTACGACGCCCCGGAGACACGTGCCACGCGGTGCAATGACACCTGCGAACCCTGCACTGCCACGCGGTACGACGATGCGTGGCATTCGCTCGGATCATGCTCCTCGCGGTCGGCTCTCTTCTCCTGTACCTCGGCTTTGCCGGCTGGGCGAGGCGCGACATCGTCGGCAGGCGCAGGAGTGACGAATCGAACGCGCTCAGCTCACGAACAACAGCGTCCAGTCGCCGCGCAGCACGCCAAAGTAGGTTCGCGCGGTCACCGAGCACGTGAAACGCCATGCCCGGAAGGATCGTCCCGGTGCGCCGCGCAAGCATGCAGAGCAGCACCGAAGTGGCGAACATACCCGGGGCCAGCAACAGCACTGTACCGATGCCATGGTTGAGGTGCAGCAACACGAATGCCAGGCTCGTGATCCAGATGGCGTTGGCACGGTCGAACCGCTCGAGCCCCGACAGCATGTAACCACGGAATGCGACTTCCTCGGTCACGCCGGCCGTGATGCCGCCCATCAGGAACATGGACCATCTATAGGACGTGGTCGGATACGCGCTCAAGTCGGGAATCGGCGACATGAGCGACATGCCGATCCACGCGAGATACAAGAGGCTGAGGATCCCCACGATGGCGCCGGCGGAAAGGCCCGTGGTGTCGCGTGGCGCGGGCGGCCAGAGGCGAAGCAGCTGGCGACGTTCGGCCGAGTTGCGTGACGGCGGGCCACTGCCGTTGAGCCACGCAATGAACACCGCGAGATAGGCAACCGTCACGGCTGCCGCCCACGGCAGGTCGGGCCGCACGGTGGCATTCACCCGCGCGAGCCACGTGAACGGAAGGATCGCCCCAATCGCGATGAGCAGCCCGGCGACGACTGGTTTTGCGTACGCGCCGCGTTGACTCACAGGTGCTCCTCGACGGGGTCTGTGCCGCGTTGCCGGCTGGCTGCGCCTGCAGCATACTCTCGGCGGCCCTCCCCGTCACCCCCGAATCGGCTCCGTCCATATGAAGCGTCTCGTTCTCGTGGTGTCCACGCTCGGTGCGCTCACGTTCAACCTGCCGGCGCAGCAGCGGCCGGCCGCTCCCGCCCAACCGCGAACCGCCGCGGCGCAGCGCCCCATCTTCGACGTCGTCGAGGCGACGATTCCGCAGATGCAGGCCGCCCTCGCCGACGGGCGCGTGACCTCGCGCGAGCTCGTGCTGCTCCACTTGGCACGGATCGCGATGTACGAAGACGTGGTGAACGCGGTGATCGCGGTCAGCCCGACCGTGCTGGCCGAGGCCGACGCACTCGATCGTGAACGCGCTGCCGGGCGCGTGCGCGGCCCGCTGCACGGCATTCCCGTTGCGCTCAAGGACAACATCCACACGACCAACGTGGCGACGACGGGCGGTGCGCTCGCATTCAAGGGGCTCGTGCCGCCGTACGAAGCCACGCTCACGAAGAACCTCAAGGATGCCGGCGCGATCATCATTGCCAAGACAGTGATGACCGAACTCGCCAACTGGGTAGCCGGGAGTCCGACGCCGATGCCCGGCAACTACAGTGCACTCGGCGGCTACGGGATGAACCCGTACGATCCGCGGCCCGATCCCCGCCCCGGGTTCAACGACGGGCGCCCCGTGATGGGCACCGGCGGATCGAGCTCCGGCATCGGCACGGCGATGAGCTTCTGGGCCGGCAACGTCGGCACGGAAACGTCCGGTTCGATCCTCAGTCCGTCCAACGCCAACATGCTCGCCGGCATCAAGCCAACGGTCGGTCGGATCAGCCGGTGGGGCGTGATTCCGATCACGGCCGATCAGGACACCCCCGGCCCGATGACACGCACGGTCGAGGACGCCGCGATCCTGCTCGGCGCGCTCGAGAGCCCCGCGCCCGACCCCAACGACCCCGCGACGCTCAAGTGCACGCCGCCCGCGAACCGCGATTACCGGCCGCACCTCAAGCGCGACGCGCTCAAGGGCGCGCGCATCGGCATTCCGCGCGCGTTCTACTACGAACCCATCACGATCGCTGGCACGACCACGCCGCGCGGCGGGATGAGCAACGCGCAGCTCACGCTGATGACCGAGGTGATTGACATCCTGAGGAAGGAGGGCGCGGTGATCGTGGATCCCGCGAACATTCCCAGCGTCGTCACCGGCGACACAACGCGCAACCTCCTGCTCTGGAACATTTGCGCCGGTGTCGAGGGGCGAAAAGGCCTCAACGCCAACTGCTCGACCGACTTCAACTATGGAATGAAGCGCGACTTCAACGCGTGGCTCGCATCGCTTGGAACCGCCGCGCCGTTCAAGACGCTCACCGATCTACGCTGGTTCAACACCGCGAACGCCGGCCGCGGCGCCATCAAGTACGGCCAGTCGCTGCTCGACATCTCGGATGAGATGGACCTCGTGGCCGACAAGGCCAAGTACGAGGCCGACCGCGCGAAGGACGTCGAACTCGGCGGCACGAACGGCATTGATGCCGTGATGAAGTCCGAGCGGCTCGACGCGCTCCTCTTCGGCGGATCGGGCGGCGCCGGCATCGCCGCCAAGCCAGGCTACCCGACGGTCATCGTTCCGTTCGGTCGTGTGCCGAACGCGCCGACGCCCGGCTTTCCCGCCGGCTTCAACGCGCAGCCGACCCCGTATGGCGTGAGTTTCACCGGAATGGCGTGCAGCGAGCCACGGCTGATCGAGCTGGCGTATGCGTTCGAGCAGGCGACGAAGCGGAGGGTGGCGCCGGGGGTGAAGTAACGCGCCCCGCGCGGCGCCGGGACTGAAACCGGAACCCTTCCGCGCGCGTTAGGTGTCATAAGCCAGGGGGTTTCGTGGCCTTGAACCTGACCGGCATCACCAGTCGCTCCGCAGCAGCCGTTGCATGGGTGCGCCGGTACACCACCCGGCGCCGTGTCGTGCGCACGTTCCTCGCCGCATCCGCGCTCGGCGTCGTCGGCGTCACGGGCGAGGCGTTCGTGCGCGGTCACCTCGCGTCGCCTGCCGACCGTGCGCCAAGCGCGCTGTACACCAGGCCGGTCTCCTGGACGAACGGAGAGGGCAACGACGCGGTTGTCATCGGCTCGATTGATCGCGCCCTGAACGAATCGCGCAGCCCGGTCACGCTGAAGACGGTGCCCCGTCACCTGATCGACGCCGTGCTGGCCGTCGAGGACCGGCGCTTCTATCAGCATCACGGACTCGACCCGCGCCGGATCGCTGGCGCAGTGGTGGCCAACGTGCGCGCGGGCGGCGTCTCCGAGGGTGGCAGCACCATCACACAGCAGCTCGCCAAGAACCTCTACCTGTCGGCCAGCCGCACACCCGTTCGCAAGATTCGCGAGGCGGCGCTCGCGACGGCACTCGAACTGCGTTACTCGAAGGACCAGATCCTCGAGGCGTACCTCAACGAGCCGTATTTCGGCCAGGACGGCGGCGCCGCAATCCACGGCGTCGGCGCGGCCGCGCGGTATTACTTCGGAAAGCCGGCCAGCCGCCTCTCGCTCGCGGAGTCGGCATTGCTCGCGGGAATGATCCGCTCGCCGAACCG
>CAZLAU010000023.1:16956-18138 GCA_964557615.1 uncultured Gemmatimonas sp. | reverse complement strand
ACGGGCGATGTGCTCGCGATGGTCGGCGGCCGTGACTACGGCGCGTCGCAGTTCAACCGCGCCACCGACGCGCGCCGCCAGCCGGGCAGCGCATTCAAGCCGTTCGTCGCGCTCGCCGCACTCGAGTCGCGCGATGGCGCCGCGCCGGCCTACACGCTTGCCTCACTCGTCAAGGACGAGCCGCTGAGCGTCGAGACGCCGCAAGGCGTGTGGCGACCGGTGGACTACGACCGCGGCTATCGTGGCGACGTGACGTTCCGTGAGGCGCTCGAACAGTCGCTCAACATCCCGTTCGCGCGCATCGGAATGGAGATCGGGCCCGAGCGCATCGCATCCACCGCGCGCCGCGTTGGCGTCACGAGCGCGCTCAACCCCGTGCCAAGCCTCGCGCTGGGAAGCAGCGAGGTCTCACTGCTGGAGCTCGTCCGCGCCTACGGCGTGCTCGCCACGGGCGGTGACCTCGCCGAGACGCGCACCGTGCTCGACCGATCGGGCGGACCGAACGCCGACGAGGTTGCGAGCAACCCGGCGGGCGTCGCGCGTCAGTCCGCCCCGACACCGGTCGTCACCCGTGTGGCCGACCCCGCTGCAACCTTCCTCGTCACCTCGGCGCTGATGGGCGTGGTCCAGCGCGGCACCGGAAGCGCGCTCGGCGCCGAGCGTTTTGGCGGCGACATCGCCGGCAAGACGGGCACATCCAACGACTGGCGCGACGCGTGGTTCGTCGCCTACTCACCCAACATTGTGGTCGGCGCGTGGGTGGGACACGATGACGGTACTTCGCTCCGGATGAGCGGCGCGACGGCGGCACTCCCGATCGTCGCCGACTTCCTGGCGCGCGCCGACGTGCCGGGCGAATCGTTCGACGTGCCCGACGGCATCGAGCGCGGCTACACGTCATCCAACGGCTGGGGCTGGTGCGGCGGGAGCAGCGAGTACTTCCTCGCGGGCACGGCGCCGCACGCCAGTGGGTGCGGATTCCGGCTCGCGGCCGACGACGCATTCGAGAACCTCCGCGCGTTTCGCGACGAGCTCGTGCGGATGATCCAGGAGCGCGTGCGGCAGGAGCGCGATTCGCGGCGCAGCAGGCGCGGGCGGGAGCGCTAGGCGGATTGTCGAATGCCCTCTGGGATGGCAGATGCGTGACTCGACCGATTTCTCCAGGTCGACGCACTCGCGGCA
>CAZLAU010000023.1:9201-16856 GCA_964557615.1 uncultured Gemmatimonas sp. | reverse complement strand
TGGGATGGCAGATGCGTGACTCGACCGATTTCTCCAGGTCGACGCACTCGCGGCAGCGTCAAGCCGTGGCCGCGACGCGTGGCCGCCGCCGCGATCAGTCTCGACCTGCGGCCACTGTGACGTCGCGCCCTGAGTACGGTGGCGGATTCACCGGCAAGTTGTGGAAGTATCCGGGCAAGGGTGGCTGGCATTTTGTCGACGTACCCGATCGGCTCGCGCCGCCAGTCACCCACGGCTGGGGCCGCACGCCGGTACACGCCACCGTGGACGGGTACGGGTGGAACACGAGTGTGTGGCGGGGCAAGGACGGCCGCACGCTGCTGGCCGTTCCCGCGCGCGCACGCGGTACCAAGCGCGCGGGGACCACGGTGCGCGTACGCCTTCGATTTGTGTCGCTGTAGCCGAATTCCTTGCGGCAGACCGGAAGACTTGAGCCGACCACGGCGAAGCGGCGGCTGGCGTCTGTCGCCACTTTGCACCAGCAGCGGGCCACGGGGACAACGGAGGGCGCATGCAGATTCTCCCGGTTGCAAAGCGCGTCGCCCGATGGATGGCCATCCTAGGCCTGATCTGTGGGGTGCTGTATTCGTTCGGAGGCCTCGCGTACGACCTGACGACAACGGGCCTGAACAGGGGCACCGCACTGGCGTTCCTCGCGCTGCTTGGTATGCCGCTCGCGTTCGGTCTCGTCGGCTTTGTGCTGGGCGCGCTTGGCGCGCTTGTCGCGCGCGGGGTCGGAGGTGCGCGCGGCCGAACGCCGAGCTAGCGGTGCGCGACGCGTCCTAATGCCGCGCCCGCGCGGCCGGTACGTGGCTCATCGCGCGCTCGGCCATTGCGGCGATTGTCAGGGACGGATTCATGCCCGGGTTCGCAGGCACGGCGGCACCGTCGCAGACCAGGAGGTTCTCGTAGCCGAATGCGCGGTGCCTCGAATCCACGACCCCGGTCGAGGCGTCACGTCCGATCACCGCACCGCCGAGCAGGTGAGCGGTCGCGGGAATGTTGGCAACCGCCTCGAGCACGCCGCCCTGTGCATATCCACCGGTGTGATCGGCGAGCCATCGGGTGGCCTCGTGCGCAATCTCAACGAACGTGGGATTCGGCTTGCTCCGATCCTGGACGGTGCGTAGCCCGAACCCGCCGAGCATTCCGCGCGTGCCACGCAGCGCGAGCGCGTTGTCACGCGTCTGCATCACGAGCACGACCAGTGAGCGACGCCCGACGCCGACGGGCCAGCGAGATCGCAGAAAGCGGATGGGGTGGCGCGCAATTGCGGCGAGCAACATCAGGGGCCTGGTGATGCGCGTGCCATTGCCCGTGAGCGGAGCGAGCAGGAGTCCGATGAAGTCGCCGTGCCTGCCGAACGTGCACAGCTCGATGTGCGTGTCGGCGCCGGGGTGAATGCTTGCGCTGATGGCGACGTCCTTCCACGGCGCGAGTGCCTCATCGGGCAGCGTAACGGCGTGTATGGATTCACTGTTCGTCCGCACGAGCTCGCCGAGGCGCGCGCTGAGCCGCGGCAGTGAACCGGTTTCCCGGCACTTGAGGAGCAGGCGGTTGGTGCCGAGTGCCCCGGCCGCGACCACCACACCACGCGCCGTGAACGTCCGGGCGTTCTTCGCGAACCACGCGCCGGGCGCTTGCGTCGTCACGCGGTAGCCGCCCGCACCGTCGGCGGCGCCCAGTGGCCGGATGTCCGTGACCTCGCAGTTCGCCTCGATACGCACGCCGCGCCGTTCGGCGAACCAGAGGTAGTTCTTGAGCAGGGTGTTCTTGGCACCGTACCGGCACCCGACCATGCAGGCACCGCACCGCACGCATCCGGTGCGCGCCGGACCATCACCGCCAAAGTAGGGATCGGCGACCGTCTTGCCCGCCTCGCCGAAGTACACGGCGGCTGGCGTCCGCCCAAACGTTTCGGAAACGCCAAGGTGATCGCCGAGCGCCTTCAGCAGGACCTGCGCGCCGGAATCGAACGGTACCTGCTGCACGCCGAGCATCCGCTCGACGGTCGCGTAGTGCGGTTCGAGCGCAGCCTGCCAATCGTCGAGCCCGGCCCACTGGGGATTCGTGAAGAACTCGGGCTTCGCGCGGTACATCGTGTTCGCGTACACGGCGCTTCCGCCACCAACGGCCGACCCGGTCGCGACGAACACATCCCGGAACGCCGTCAGCCGCAGGATGCCGTGCAGCCCGAGCCGCGGCGCCCAGAGGAAGCGGCGCAGGTTCCACGTGGATTCGGCGTGGTCCTCGTCTGCATGGCGCCGGCCGCACTCCAGCACGGCCACGGTGTATCCCTTCTCGGCAAGTCGGAGCGCGGCAACGCTCCCGCCGAAGCCGGAACCAACGACGATCCAGTCGAAATCGTAGCTTTCTGCGGTCACGGCGCACCGTCGTGCATTCCCGAAGCTACGTCAGGAACGGCTGGCACAGCGGTTTCGTCGCAGGCTGCCAAGTGGCAGATTCAAGGCCTGTCCCAGGAGAGATTCGATGCGTCGCTCGTCGGTATGGACCATAGCAGCCCTGATGATCGTTGCGGCCGGTGAGGCCGCTGCCCAGAACCCGCCCGCAGGCGCCCAGGGCGGGCGTGGCGGCGGACGCGGCGGCCGCGGCACGCCGATCGACTCGGGCGCCCAGTGCCCGCCCGGCATGACGGAGATCCGGCCGCGGAGCTGCATGGCGCCGGAGTTCGCGCCGCCGAGCATCGTGGACTACCGGCCGCGCAATACGCTGAAGGTGCCGGCGCACAAGGTGCCAAAGGCCAAGTACCCCGCGGTGGATTATCACGCGCACGTCGGCAGTTACCTCAACACCGCCGAGGGTCTCGTGAACCTCGGTGCGTTCATGGACTCGCTGAATCTCGGCCTGATGCTGGTGACGGACAACATTTCGGGCGACCGGCTCAAGACTGTGACGGCCAACGTGCGCGCGTCGGACAAGATGAAGGACCGCGTGCGAGTCTTCACCGGCGTGAGATTCCAGGGCGTCGGCTCGGCCGGCTGGGCGGCCGACGCGGTGAAGCAGCTCGAGGAGGACGCTGCGGCGGGCGCCGTGGGTATCGGTGAGATCGGCAAGGGCTTCGGGCTGAGCACGCGCAAGGCGGACGGCTCGCTCCTCCGGATCGACGACCCGGAACTCGACCCGGTGTGGGCGGCGGCGGGACGCCTCGGCCTCCCGGTGTTCATCCACACTGCCGAGCCCGAGGAGTTCTTCAAGCCGATCGACTTCAACAACGAACGGTGGCTCGAACTCGCGCTGTTCAACGACAGGCGCAACGGCCCCGGCTCGGGACGTCCGACGTTCGACGACCTGATGACCCAGCGCGACAACCTGTTCCGCAAGCATCCGAAGACGACGTTCGTCGCCGCACACATGGGGTGGCACGCGAACGACCTCGGGAGGCTCGGCAAGATGTTCGACGAGATGCCGAACCTCTACGCGGAGCTTGGCGCCGTGCTCTACGACATCGGCCGCCAGCCGCGTGCCGCCCGCGACTTCTTCATCAAGTACCAGGATCGCATCCTGTTCGGGAAGGATTCGTTCCAGCCCGAGGAGTATCCGTACTACTGGCGCGTGTTCGAGACGAAGGACGACTATTTCGACTACTACCGTGACTATCACGCGTTCTGGAAGCTTTACGGCCTCGACCTGCCCGACGAAGTGCTGAAGAAGGTCTATTACAAGAACGCGCTGCGCATCACGAAGGGAACGCCGCAGTCCGGCTGGCCCCGGTAGCGCCACCGGCCATCCGCGCAGCGACCAGGCCGCGACTGTGCCCATGATGCGAACCCGGTGGCTTGGCGCCGTGCTTGCGCTGGCAGTCGCACGGCCGGTATCGGCGCAACAGCAGGTGGACGTCCTGATTCGCGGTGGCTCACTCGTGGATGGCACGGGGAGTGCCGCCCGGATCGCCGACGTCGGCGTGCGCGGGGACCGCATCGTGTTCGTCGGCGATGCGACGGCCGCGCGAACCACCGGCACACGCACCATCGACGCGCGCGGGCTCGTCGTGGCGCCCGGTTTCATCGATCCGCACACGCATACGGCCGGCGACCTCGGCAATGCGCAGCGAAAGGGGAACCTGCCGTATCTCATGCAGGGCGTCACGACCGTCGTGACGAACAACGACGGCGGTGGGTCGGTCGAGATAGGGAAAACCATCGCGACGTGGACGGCGCAAGGCATCGGCACGAACGCTGCACTGTTCGTCGGGCAGGGCTCGGTGCGCGGGGCCGTGATGGGCGCATCCGGGCTCGACCCGACGCCCGCGCAGCTCGACGCCATGAAGGCCCTCGTCGCGAAGGCGATGGATGAAGGCGCGATCGGCATGTCGACGGGCCTGTATTACGCCCCCGGCAGTTTCTCAAAGACGGAAGAGGTGATCGAGCTCGCAAAGGTCGCCGCGCAGAAGGGCGGGATCTACGACACCCACATGCGCGACGAAAGCTCCTACACGATCGGGCTCATCGGCGCGGTGAACGAGGTGATCCGGATTGCGCGGGAGGCGCGCATCCCCGTGCACATTTCGCACATCAAGGCGCTCGGCGTTGACGTGTGGGGCCAGGCCGACACGGTGATCGCCCTGATCCGCGCGGCGCGTGCGCGAGGGCTCGACGTGTCGGCCAATCAGTATCCGTACACCGCGAGCGGCACCGGCGTGAGCGCCGCGCTGCTGCCGCGCTGGGTGGAGGAGGGCGGCAACGCGGCGATGCGCAAGCGACTGACCGACCCGGAGTTGCACGACCAGATCGTCAGGGAGATGACGGACAACATGCGCCGCCGCGGCGGAGCGGCTTCATTACTGATGGTGTCCACGCGTGTGCCCGGAATCCTGGGCAAGACCCTCGAGGAAATCGCGAAGGAACGCGGCAAGGATCCCATCGAGACGGCCATCGAGATCATCCTCGCCGGCGGGTCGTCGGTCGCCTCGTTCAACATGGAAGAGAAGGACATCCGGAAGTTCATGGTGCAGGACTTCGTTTCCACCGGCAGCGACGGCAGCGACGGCCATCCGCGCAAGTACGGCACCTTCCCCAAGATCCTGCGGCAGTACGTGTACGCCGACCGCGTGCTGACCCTTGAACAGGCGGTCCGCCGGAGCAGCGGCGTGCCCGCACAGCAGCTGCGGGTCAGGGACCGCGGGACGATTGCACAGGGGCAGTTCGCCGACGTGATCGTATTCGACCCGGCCACCGTCGCCGACAAGTCCACGTACCGCGAGCCCGAGCTGCTCGCGACCGGAATGCGATACGTGCTGGTGAACGGTGCCGTCGCGATCGACGACGGGAAGTACACGGGCGTGACCGCGGGTCGCGCCCTCCGGCGCTAGGTTCGGCTCGCCCGCCGGCGCAGCAGGATCTTCAGCGCGCGACTTCCGACGGCCTTCCCCACGGCGAACACGTTCAGCGGCGCAAGACAGACCACCGCGACTCCCGTCCAGTAATCGGGGTTGATCCGCAGGAAGTAGTCCACGTCGGCGTCGGTGCGCTTCCAGCGGTCCGGCGACTGCTCCCGCTCGATGATCCCGAAGTCCTCGAATACCAGATAGGCGTCGCCAATCCGGTCGAACCGGCCGACGCGCGCCGCCGCGAGCGTCGCTTCGAGCACGGCGCGGGCGCGCGGCGGCATCACGGCGCCCGGCTGGGGCCAGAACACCTTGAGGTTGCGGGCGAGCTGCAGGTATCCGGCCGGACTCACGGCTTCCGCCACCCAGTACAAGGGATTGAGCGGTGCGCGCCATCGTTCATACAGATAGGTCTTCATTCCCATGCGCGCGGGAAGGCCGAGCCGGCGGTACGCCGGATTGATCGCGACGACTGAGGTGTAGGTGACAACCGGCGGCCGGCGGTGCTTGCCCACCGCCGCCGGAAGTTCGATGCGCCGCACGGCCGTGGTGCCAACGATGCGGCCGACCCGGTCGAGGCACAGCCAGATGTATGTCGCCTGCTCGAGCGCCGCATCCAGCCGCTTGCGGTCGTACAGCATGTAGCGCGAGATGAAGCTTTCGATCCGCGAGTTGTCCGAGCCGGTGAGCTGGCCCGAGTCGCAGCGGACGACGCGCACGGCGGATGTTTTCGGCTCGCCCATCGTCGCTGAATGTTGGACGCTGACCGCGTCCGTGCAAAGGGCGCGTGGTCCACTTCAGGCCACCGTGCCTCAGGCCCGGATCAGTTCCACTTCAGCCCGCGGAGCTGGTCGAGGTTCACGTTCCCGCCGCTGATCACCGCGGCAACCCGTGCCCCCTTCGGCATCCTGATCAGCCCGCCGAGCAACGCCGCCACGGGAGCGGCGGCGGCGCCTTCCACGACGAGCTTGCAGCGCTCCATCGTCCACAGCATCGCCTCGAAGATTTCCGCGTCGGGAAGCGCGACGATGTCGTCCACGTAGCGCTGGACGACGGAGAAATTCAGCACGCCGCATCTGCGCACGCGCAGTCCGTCGATGATCGTATTGCACTCGATCGTCTGCAGCGACCCCGCCTTCACGCTCGCCTGCATCGCCGGCCCGTCGGACGACTCGACGCCAATCACCTTGCACTTCGGGTTGTGACTCTTGATCGCCATCGAAACGCCCGCGATCAGCCCGCCGCCGCCGATCGGCACGACGATCGCGTCGAGGTCGGGCCAGTCCTTCACCACCTCGAGGCCAAGGGTGCCCTGCCCTGCGATGAGCTGTTCGTCGTCGAACGGGTGGACGTAGGTGAGCCCTTCCTTCTCGACCAGTTCCTTCGCCTTCTCGTTGGCCTCGTCCCAGATGCTGCCGTGCAGCACCACCTCCGCACCATACGCCTTCGTTGCCGCGACTTTCGCGGGCGTGGCGTTCGTCGCCATGCAGACCACGGCGCGAATGCCGTGGATGCGCGCCGCGAGCGCGACGCCCTGCGCGTGGTTCCCGGCCGATGAACAGACGACGCCGCGCCGTTTGTCGGCGTCGCTCATCTGCGCGAACTTGTTCAGCGGCCCACGGATCTTGTAGCTCCCGACCTTCTGGAAGCACTCGGCCTTGAGGCGCACGTCGTAGCCGGTGCGGTCGCTCAGCTGCTGCGACGAGAGCAGCGGCGTCCAGTGGATGTGCGGCGCGATACGCGCGCGCGCGGCCTCGTAGTCGGTCAGCGTGAGTGAGAACATGCCGTCGAAGTTAGCGTCGGCTTCACGGCGTCGGCGCCGTGCGGCGGAAGTTGTCGAGCCAGTTCTGCATCACGACGATCCGTGCCGCCTCGCCGCCCACGGCCTGCGTCACGTAGATCTTCCCGGTATTCCAGTCCACATCCCACGCGCTACCGAGGTTGTCCGCCGTGATCACTGTCTCGGACGGACCGGCGCGCATCGAGACACCGAGTGTCACGCGGGCACGGCGAATCGTGCGTCCGTCCAGCGCCTGGTAGTACACGGTCGTGCCGTCACCTGACCATCGCGCGCGGTGGCCGCCGCCGGCGGACACCTTCAGGATCCCGCCTGCATCGGCCGTCGGAAACCGGCGCACGTACACTTCCGGTGTCCCCGTTTCCCCCGACGTGAATGCCGCCCAGCGACCGTCGGGTGACACGAACGCATCGATCTGCGGCCACGCCGCCCTGAGATAGTCGACCGGCGTTCCGTCCACAGCCGCCGGATTGGCGATCATGACGTGGGCGGCGCTGCCGCCGCCGCTGCTGG
>CAZLAU010000023.1:3596-9101 GCA_964557615.1 uncultured Gemmatimonas sp. | reverse complement strand
TCGGCGCATAGGCGGCCTCGGACGACTCTTCGAGAATCGCAAACATCGTATCGGCGGCGAGATCGTAGTACATCAGCCGCGAGCCCGTCCGTGTGTCGAGGTACAACACGCCGCTGCCGTCCGGCATCATCCGGGGGGCTTCGGCGCGGTCCACCTTGGACAGCAGGCGCACTGCACCCGACGCCGGAATGACCGCAAGCTTCGTCCCGGTCTCGAACACGATCGTCCCGTCCTCACCCCAGCGAACACGCCCGGACCGGATGGAGTCATTCGGAATCACGCTGATGGGCGCACCACCCACGACCGGCACCCGTCGTATCGCTCCCTGCACGTGATAGACCAGCCAGTTGCCATCAGGCGAAAACCACGGCGACTCGGCGCCGACCGTCCCTGCGAGGAGCCGGTAGTCACGCCTGGCCGAGTCGCGAACCATCAAGCCTTCGTCCGTTGCCAGCGCAAATCGCGAGCCGTCGTCCGAGACGGCGAATCGGGCCAGATCCGGGCGCCCGCCAGGAAGTTCGAGCGTGAGCGGGACGACCGGTGCCACCGGCGGAACTCGTCCGCGCTGCCAGCCCCAGACGCCGACGATCAGTCCAGCCGCAGCAAGCGAAGCGCCCACGAACAGCTCGGCGCGCGACCGGCGTGCGGAAGAGCCGGTGGCCGTGACTCCGGTTGCACTACCGGTGTAGTGCGAGTCTCGCAGCGCATCACCAAACGCACGGGCGCTCTCGAATCGGTCGGCAGGCAGCTTCTCAAGCGCCTGCGACAGCGCGGCCGCCACGTTGGCCGGGACGCTTTTCCGGAGCGCCGTCACGGGTTGTGCCTGCTCCGTGATGATCTTCATGATCACCTGCTGCGCCGCACCACCGATGTGCGGCGGCTGACCGGCCAGCATTTCATAGAGCACGGACGCCAGCGAGTAGATGTCGCTCCGCGGCGTGATCTCCTTTTCCGCCGTCGCCTGCTCGGGGCTCATGTAATGCGGCGTGCCAAGCGACAGGCCGGTCTCCGTCATTCGCCCGCCGGCAGCGGCAGACACCGCGAGCGCGATCCCGAAATCCATCACCATCGCGCGGCCATCGTGCAGCAGGATGTTCTCGGGCTTGATGTCGCGGTGGATCACGCCGTGCCGGTGCGCGTAGTCGAGCGCGTCGGCCACCTCGCGCGCGATGCGCACGGCCTCGTCCACGCCGAACTGCGTTTCGCGGTTCAGCTTGTCGCGAATCGTCTCGCCTTCGATGAAGGGCATGACGTAGAACAGGAACGAGTCCGCCGTGCCGGAGTCGAAGAGCGGCAGGATGTGCGGATGCTGCAACGCTGCCGTGGTCTTGATCTCGACCACGAACCGCTCGGCTCCGAGCACCGCGGCGAGTTCGGGCTTCAGGACCTTGATCGCGACCTTGCGGTCGTGCTTCAGGTCCTCGGCGAGGTAGACCGTGGCCATTCCGCCCGCACCGAGTTCGCGCTCGATGCGATAGCGGTCGGCGAGGGCCGCAGACAGGCGGGCTGCGAACTCGGTCATCGGATCCCGGCGGTCACTTGCCCGGCGCCCGGGAGTTGTTCGGCTTGCGACCCGGCACGTACTCCACCACGCTGTACTTCAACACGTCGGCCTGCGTGAACCGTACGGGCTTGAGTTCGCCCCGCGCGAACATCTCCGCCTGGTCACTGAAATAGGCGGACGTCGAGTCCGGGCTCTGCCCATAGGCCAGCACCGAATACGCCCGCGGCACATCGCGGCCGAACTCCACCGCGAGCACCCATCCGTCGCCGCCGTTCGCCGCGAACTTGCCGTCGGGCTCGGACTGGAAGTTGAGCACGCGAAAGCAGCCAAGCGCCCCGCCGCATCCACCGACTGGCACGTCAACGGCGCCGCGGCGCACGCGATGCACCTCTCCCCAGGGAACGTCGAGCGAGCCGTATCGGGTCTGTACCTCAGTCGCGGCTCGCGCGAGCGCCTGCACGGCGAGGTCGGGCTTCCCCAACCCGCGCGGCGTCGTCGTGAGCTTCGCGGGTGTCCACTGCTCGGCGAACGCGGTGTCCCGGGCCACGCGCGAATACACGGCCCACCAGCGGTCGAACACCACGCTTCCGCGCGATTCCGCCGACGCGGTGTTGTCCCATCGGTCGAGCGTTGCAATGACCGGCGCCAGCGCGTCGATTCGCGCGGCACGCGCTGCCGAGAGCAGGTCGCCCTTCACCCGGTCGGCCAGCAGCATCCGGTAGCTGTGCTTGATGCGCACGACGTCCTCGAGCGAGAACTTCCGGTTGTTGTCGATCAACGCGATGGCATGCTGACTTCGGAGCGAAAACGACGGTCGCTCGAAGTAATCCGGATAATTCGCAGTGTCGAGAATCGCGCGGAGGTTCGCATAGTACGGCGCGCTGTTCTCGTTGTGCACATAGCCGCCCTTCGGATTGAACGTCTGCGGGAGCTTGTCGAACGGCCAGATCTTGTTCCACACATCCGACGACGTGCGCGCCGGCACGGCGACCGAGTCGCCACCCGACGGGAGCGGAAGGTTGGGCGGCGATGCGTTCCAGACGTTGAAGATGTTCCCGGCGCGGTCGGCATACGTGAGGTTCGACGTTGACCGCGCCTGCATGCTCATCGCGGCCTTCCATTCGGCGAATGACGTCGCCCGCATCATGCGGAGGAATTGTTCGCCCGCGCGGTACTCGCCTTCGTTGCCCGCCCGCACGATCCAGATCTTGTCGCGCGTGCGGTGGGCGACGGGCCCCAGCGTGGTGGTCCACAGCACCGCCGTGTCGCGCTGCACCCCCTCGGGCGACGAATACTCGGCCACCAGTTCCCTGCGGGCCAGCGGCTGGGACACGCCGTCGAACCAATAGTGGTCCGATCGCGTCGTATCGGCGTCGAGGACGTATACCTCGTCGTTGTCCGGCGCGTTGTTGGTTGTGGCCCAGCCCAGGTCGCGATTGAAGCCGCCGATCACGGCGAATGCGCTCCCGATGCGGAAGTCGCCGTAGAAGTCGAGTTGCCCGGGAATCGTGACGTGCGCTTCGTAGTAGCCCGCGTTCCAGTTGAGGTGCGGGTTCCGGAGCAGGATCGCGCGGCCGCTTTTTGTGCGACTCGGCGCGAGCGCCCAGGCATTCGAGCCGTCCTCCGGTTGCGCGTGGGGAGCGCCTTCGTCCGGGAACGGCGGCCGCGCAGCATCGATTTCCTCCGGTGCACCCCCGCGACCGCGGACCGAGTCGGCGGCAAGCTGGCGGAGCGCCAGGGTTCGCGCCCGAGCCGTGGACGCATACTGGATGTCGAGCGCGGCAACGTCGTACGCGTGGAAGACCGGCTTGGCCCACGCCGGCACGCGGTCTGGGTGGTCCCTGATGAACTGGTTGACGCCCTCGGCGAACCCTTCGTACACGCCGCGCGTGGGCGCGTCGAGCGTGCTGTAGGTCTCACGGACGCGCGCCTTGTCGCGCATCGCACCGAAGTCGTACGCCACGCTGTCGCGGCCGAACGTGCGACCCATCGTTCCCGTGGACTTCAGGAGACTCAGGATGACGCGTTCACCATAGTCCTCGGCCTGGACGTAACCGAGGCCGATGCCGACGCCACGAAAATCGGACGCCAGGATATGGGGAACGCCGTGTTCCGTGCGGCGGATCGTCGGCGCGGAACCGGACTGCGCAGGCGCAACGCCGGCACACCCGCCCGCGAGGGCGAACGCAAGGGCAAGGCGCCCCGTCAGGGCGGCGCCGGGCTGATCAGTCGTGGCCATGGGTCGGCTCGAAGATACAGTCCCCTCCACCGAGCCGCGAACGCACGGCGGCCCCGGCTGGCGAACTCCGCGAGCCGGGGCCGTCATGTTCTGCCGGGTGTTACGGCGTGATCACCGGCTTTCCGTCCACGTCGAGCCGCACAATCGGCGCGATTCCCGTCTTGCGCAGCGCCTCCTCAACCGCCTCGCGGTCGCCGACGATCACCAGGTTCATCATGTCGAGGTTGATGTACTGCTTCGCCACGCGCACCAGGTCCTCACGCGTCACCGCGTTGACCTTGGCGGCGTACTCGCGATAGAACGTCTCCGGCAGGTCCTGCAGGTAGATCCCGGACACCGCGCCACGAATGCCGTTCACCGACGAAAACGTGCGCGGAAGTGACTGCACGAGCGACTCCTTGCCCTGCACGATTTCGTCGTCCGTGAACGGGATCTCACCCTGCACACCGCGCAACTCCTTCATGAACTCGATGAGTGCGCTGTCCGTCTTGGCCGTGACGATGCCGCCGCCTGCGGTGAACGCGCCCGGGCCGCGGCCATACGAGAATCCGGACCCGACGCCGTAGCTGTACCCCTTCTCCTCGCGGATGTTGTGGTTGAGCCGCGACTGGAAGAGGCCGCCAAGCAGGTTGTTCATCACCTGCAGGGCGAAATAATCCGGCGTGTAGCGGTCGGGACCCGTGTGGCCGAGTTGGAACACCGACTGGGCCGCCTTGGGCTTGTCCACGAGGTAGATCGTGCGCGCCTTTTGCGGCGGCGGCGCGGGATACTTGAACGACGGCCGGGCGCCGCCCGCGGACCAGGCCGCGAACGCCTTCTCCACCGATGCCTTGACCTTCGCCGGATCGACGTCGCCGACCACCGAGATCACGGCGTTGCCCGGACGGAAGTACGCGGCGTGGAACGCCACGATGTCGTCACGCGTGATCGACTTGACCGACGCCTCCGTCATCGAGCGGCCGTACGGATGGTCGTCGCCGAACGTCACCTTGGCGAAGACGTTCGAGGCGATCGCGTTGGGCTGGTCGCGCGCCTGCTGCAGGCTCACGAGCGTGCGCCCGCGAATGCGCTCGAGCGCGTCGGCGGGAAGCGTCGGGTTGAGCATCATGTCGGCGAGCAGCGCCATTGCGCCGTCGAGCCGGTCCTTGAGCGCGGTGAAGCCGATCGTGCCGGTCTCATTGCTCACGCCGGCGTTGATGGAGATGCCCAGCAACTGCTGCGCATTCGACAGCTCGTCTCCGGACCGCGTCGTGGTGCCCTCACTCAGCATCTGCCCGGTGAACGCGGCCACGCCGGTCTTGTTCGCGGGCTCGAATGACGTCGCGCCACCCACGAACCCAACGGTGAACGCGACGAGCGGGAGGTCTTTCTTGACGCTGACGACCAGCTCGGCGCCGTTGGCGAGCTTCGTCTTCGTCCACGTCGGAATCCGCGTGGCCGGGGTCGCCGCCGGCTTGGGTGGCGTGGACCGGTCGAACTTCGTTCCCTGCGCGTGCGCGGGAGACGCGCCCGCGACGAGCAGCGTGGCAAGCGCAAGGCCTGCAGCCGCGGCACGCGGCGCGAACTTCGTGGTGGTCGTCATTTACTTGCCCTCGACGATGTAGTGGCCGCCATCGGCGGACACGGTGACCTTGCGGCTCTGCGCGGACTTCGCGGCGTCACCCATCTTGCCCTGGGGAACGATCGACAGCACCACGCGCCCGCTCGTGAAGTACTTGTTCGCCACACGCTTCACGTCGGCGGCGGTGACGGCCTTGATGCC
>CAZLAU010000023.1:0-3496 GCA_964557615.1 uncultured Gemmatimonas sp. | reverse complement strand
CCGCTGTTCTCGCTCGACGCCTGGAAGGCGCCGACGTTGGCGGCCGACTGCTTGTCGTACACGAGCTCCTTGGTGAGCCGTGCCGTGCGCGGGCCCGTGAGGATCGCCGAGATGATGTCGAGCACCTTGTCGTCCTCCGAGTCGAGGCCGACGGTGGGCCACGCGAGGTAGAGGCGCGGCACCTGGACGCGGTCCTCGTAGGTGACCCGCTTCTCCTCGCCCAGCACCGTCGGCGTCACCTTGGGCCGGGTGATCGGTGCGCCCTTGGGCAGGTCACCGAAGTACTTCGTCACCCATCGTTTGGCGTCGGCGGGCCGGAAGTCCCCGACAATGGCGATCGTCGCGTTGTTCGGCGCGTAGTACAGGCGGAAGAACTCCTTCACGTCCTCGATGGTCGCCGCCTGCAGGTCGGCCATGTATCCGACGACCGGCCACGAATAGGGATCGGACTCGGGGAGGATCTGGCTCGTGACGATCTCGAACGCACGGCCGTAGGGCTGATTGTCGATTCCCTGCCGGCGCTCGTTCTGCACGATGTCGCGCTGCGCCACGAACTTCGACTCGTCGAGCTTCTCGAGCAGGAAGCCCATCCGGTCGGCTTCCATCCATAGCGCGGTTTCGAGGTAGTTGGACGGGACGTTTTCGTAGTAGTTCGTCCGGTCGTTCGTGGTGGAGCCGTTGTTGTCGCCGCCCACGCCCTGCGTGAGCCGATCGTGCAGGCCGTAGGGCACGTTCGCCGAGCCGGTGAACATCACGTGCTCGAACAGGTGGGCGAAGCCGGTTCGCCCGGGCTTCTCGTTCTTGGACCCGACGTGGTACCAGACGTCGACGGCGACGCGCGGCACCGAGTGATCCTCGGAGAGGAGGACGGTGAGGCCGTTCGGGAGCGTGAACTTCTCGAACGGGATGTTGATCGGGCCCGACGCGGCCGGCTTGGCCTGGGCGTTGGCGACCGACACGAGGGCCGACAGGCCGGCAATGACGCCGATCGCCGCGATGCGGGTTCGCAGGTATGACATGGGCAGGGAGTGGAGGATGAAAAAGCCGCTCGTGCGGACGCGGTGAGGACTCACCCGTTAATACGGGCGGAGTACGTCAAATGTGACAACACCCGGGGCTCGATGGTTGCCCCGGCGGCCGCTGCGGGCGCGGTAATTGCGGCGGGCCGCTATGGCCTGACCGCAGCCTTCGCCTTCCGCGCCGCCACCAGCCGGTCGAAGTCGGCCTGCTCGAGGTAGGTGACGTCCACCCACGCGTGGGCCATCTCGTCCACCGTACGGTCACCCCAGCCCACCCACTGCTCGGGATCGGGGTTGTTCACGTTGTCGCGTGTGTTGTCGTGCCACGCCGTGAACACGAGCATCGTGCCCTTGGGGAGCAGCGGCGCGGCGTCGTCCGAGTAGATGTAGTTGTTGTGCCAATTCCACTGGAAGTTGTTCACGTTCGTGAGGACTTCCCGCCTGCCGTCGGGGTATACGGCCTCGACCATCATCGCCTTGCCACGCATGTGCATGTGCGGCTGGAAGTTCTCGATCCGGCCCGGCGCGCGCATCACGTAGTAGTTCTGCGTGACCGTCTTCTGCCCAGGCGGGATGTCGAGATCCGAGCCTGCCGCCACGTTGAACATGTTGAGGATCGTGCGGTACTTCGGCTTGTATCCCTTGGGGTAGAACCAGACGCCGAGCTCGACCTGATCATCCTTCACTTCCTCGCCGATGGCGTAGTAGTGCACTTCCCAGCCGATCTTGGCGCCCGGGAGGATCAGCTTGCCGGCGTCGTCGGGAAAGATCTCGCCCGTCTTGCCCAGCGCCCATTCCATGAAGAGGCCCGCACTCATCGGCCGCCCCGTCTCGTGTTCCATCGCCGTGCTCGCGAGGCCGGTGACGCCCATTTCGTTCTGGCTGAGCGTGGTCAGCACGTGGTGCACCACGCGGCGGCCCAGCGGGAACGAGGGCTTGATCTCGATGGCACGCACCCAGCGCTCTTCGGTGATTCCAGGATCCACCACGGGGCGGAACCACTTGTCCTGCCCACGCGGCGCGACCGTGTAGGGATCCGACTTGACCACGAGATCCGGCGGGCCGAACTGCGCGGCAAACTGCCACGCCGCTGGATCGGGCCACTTCACCGGCGGTGGCGCATCCTTGGGATCGCCTTCCGGCGCTCCGTTCTCCACCCACTTCACGATCGTTGTGATCTGCGCGTCAGTGAGTGAGCGGTCGTTCTTGTAGTCCTGGATGCCCACCGACTTGTCGACGTGCCACGGCGGCATGCGCCGCGATGCGACGCGCGACTTGATCTTCTCGGCCGCCTTCCGTGCGTCCGCGTAGGTGAGCAACGACATCGGTGCGATGGCGCCCGGCTGATGGCAGACCTGGCACTTCGCCTGCATGATCGCGGCCACGTCGCGCGACCACGTGGGATCGGCAGGCACGGCGTGACGCGCCGTCGGACTCGGCGCCGATGCGAGCGTTGCGGCGGCGCCCTGTGCGCCGGCCGTCGCGCCGGCGACAGCGAGGGTTGCGCCAACGAGGAAAGAGGCCTGCTTCATCGGAACCGTCCGTGTCCGGAGGGATGTTCGGCACATCATGGCGTCACGACGATCTTCACGAATCCGTTCGACCAGCAGCACTGCGAATGCCCCGCCCCCGCGACGCCCGATGCGTCGTTGGCCCGGAGGCGAATCACATACTCACCCGGCGCGCTGAACGTCGCGTTCGTCGTCGCGAGTCCTGCGGCGCCGGTCGGGCGCGGCGCCGGCTCACTGAACGTGACGTCGCCTGGACCCGAGTGTTTGAACCAGCGGAGTGTCGGCGCGGCGTTGCCGCGGCCACGGCCCGCCACGCTCGGACGAGCCTTGCCGTCGTCCGTGGCCCACACATTCACCGTGACGGGCGCGCCGACCTTTGCGGCAACGGGACCGTGCAGGATCCCACCTGGGCCGGCGCCGCTCGGTCCATCGGGGGCGAACTTGAGCACCGGCGGCGTGTTGCCGCTGCCGGCCTCGCCCTCGAGGGCGTCGATCTGCCAGTTGGCGCGCAGGTGCCCGGGAATGCGCACCGTGTCGCCGCGCACGACGAGCGTCCACGTCACCTTGTCCCGCTGCGGCCAGTTGGCCGGCACTTTCACCGCGAACACGCCCCAGTGGCGGCGCGGATAGAACACGGTGGGTTGACCGCGGTCGGCGGGGCCGGGCGAGATGAAGTTGTCCGGACCGACCGGCACCTCGACCACTTCCTCGGCATTCCGGTTGTAGTAACCGAACGAGAGCGAGATCGTGCCATCCGGGTTCTTGTACCAACCCTCGAACGCGGGCGACACGCTCTGGCCGGTTGTCCGGACTGGACCAAGCGGAAGTACCTGTGCGCCAGCCCCGGCTGGAGCGCTGGCCGCCAGGGCCAGTCCGACCGTGATGGCGGAAACGGCGGTGGGGTATCGCATATGCGGGTTAGGTTGCCGTTTTCCGGAGCCTGTGTCAACAGCGACGGGGTGACGG
>CAZLAU010000022.1:7433-27474 GCA_964557615.1 uncultured Gemmatimonas sp. | reverse complement strand
GCCGCGTACACGACTTCGGGATAGCCGTTGCGAATCGCCCGGTGGTGGTCGATCGTGGAATGGCCGAGTGCCTCGATCGGCTCCACGTCAAGCCGGGCCAGTGCGTCCTCGACGGTGGCCGCACCAGAAGCGACATCGGCGAGGAGCGCGCGCACGCGCTCCCGGATCATCCGACGGACGCCTCGAGCGCGAGCGGCTCCGTGGGTTGCGCACCGTCGGCGGCCGCACCGAAGTCGCCCCGATCCATCGCGGCAAGGTAGTCGCGGAAAATAGCCTCGACTTCGCCGAACCCGTTCACCTGATGGAGCCGCTTGCGCAACTCACTTGAGTGCGGGAGGCCGCGGGCATACCAGCCGAGGTGCTTGCGGAACTCGATCGCCGCGCCCATCGGGTCGATCTCATACGACTGCACCATCCGGGCGTGATCCAGCGCGATGGAAAAGCGCTCGGCCACGGACGGCGTGGCGGGCGGTTCGCGCCCCTCGATCAGCGCCCGCGCCTGCGCAAAGACCCACGGCTGCCCAAACGATCCTCGGGCGATCATCACCCCGGCGCACCCCGTCTGCCGCCACATCCGGTGGGCGTCCACCGCGCTCTTGATGTCGCCGTTGCCGATCACCGGAATATCCAGCGCCTCCACGAGCCGGGAAATCTCGTCCCAGCGCGCCGCGCCTGTGTACATCTGCGTGCGCGTGCGGGGATGGAGCGCGATCGCGCGCACTCCCGCGTCCTGACACCGCAGGCCGATGGCGACCGGATCGCGCATTTCCTCGCTCCATCCGCTGCGGATCTTGCAGGTCACCGGTAGCGGAGTCGCGCGCACGACCGCGCGAATCACCGCCTCCACGAGGGAAAGATCCTTCAGGCACCCCGAGCCGCCGTTTCGCTTGACCACCTTCTTGACCGGGCAGCCGAAGTTGATGTCCACGAACTCCGGCCGGAACACATCGGTCACCAGCGCTGCGGCATCCGCCATCGCGGCCGGATCGGCGCCGAAGATCTGTACGCCGATGGTTCGTTCATCGGCCCCGAATCGCAGCTTGGCGAGCGTGGCTTCGTTCTCGCGCCGGATTCCCTCGGCCGACAAGAACTCCGTGACGACGACGTCCGCCCCGTGCGCGCGACACAGTCGGCGAAACGGCGACTCGGAAACACCGGCCATCGGTGCCAGAAACAGCGGCACCGCGTGGCCCGTCGGATACGGGAACGGACGCATGATCCGGAAGCTAGCCGTGCCTCCAACTGCTTGCAACATCACGATTTGACTGCCCTCGGGCGACACGCTACCTTAGGCATTCGTCGACGCGAGTGGCGCCGAGCACCAGACTTCTCACGAGGCTGCGAATGGAACTGCGCGAGTTCTTTTCGGAAGACGCGATCAAGCTGAATATCGAGGGGACGACGAAGGATGACGTCCTGAAGGAACTGATCGGCCTGCTCGGACTCGACGAGAAGAACGAGGCAATGCTCTTCAAGATGCTGAAGCGGCGCGAAAACCTCGGGTCAACCGGGATCGGGCGCGGTATCGCGATTCCTCACTGCCGCTCCCTTGTGGTCAGCAAATTGCGCGTCGCGTTTGGCCGGAAGATCGAAGGACTCGACTTCAAGGCCATCGACGACAAGCCGGTGAA
The DNA here is from genome assembly GCA_964557615.1 of uncultured Gemmatimonas sp. GTDB lineage: Bacteria > Gemmatimonadota > Gemmatimonadetes > Gemmatimonadales > Gemmatimonadaceae > Fen-1231. Next base: position 25,843 of record CAZLAU010000022.1, on the reverse strand, counting down.
CTTCTTCTTCCTGATCGTTGCGCCACCGCTCGAGGTGTCGAACCAGTACCTGCCGGTCCTCGGCAAGATCGCCCAGTTCTCGAAGGAACCCGATGTCCCCGAGCGCCTGCTCAAGCTGACACAGCCGTCGGAGTTCATGGCCCTTCTGAACGAAAAGGGCGTCTGAGCTAGTCGCGCATCACCGGAAACTCGTGGGTGTCGTCGATCTGCAGGCGGGAGATGTCCCGCGAGAGCCGCCATCGTACGCGCATCATTTGCGCTGCGGCCACCGCCGCCAGACTGCCGAGGTAGCCGTACCAGACCCCCCGCGGTCCCATCCCGGCCGGAAACGCGAGTAGCAGGCCGAGCGGCGCCCCGATGCCCCAGAAGCCTCCCAGGTGGATGAGCATTGGCACTCGCGTGTCCGCCGCGCCGCGCAGGATGCCCGCGCATACCGCCTGGATGCCGTCGAATACCTGAAATACGCCGGCAATTGCGATGAGCGACGCGGCAATTGCCCGCGTGTCCGGATCGGTGAGGAACAGCGCGGCCAGCGAGCCGGGCACAGTGAGAAAGATCAGAGCCGACACGAGCATGAAGCCCAGGCCGACGCCGATCGCGGCAACCGAATCGCGCCGCGCCGCTCCGATGTCGCCGCGGCCAATCGCACGCCCGACCATTGCGGCCGCGGCGGCGGACACGCCGAGCGGGACCATGAAAGTGAGCGCGGCGAGGTTGATCGCGATCTCGTGCGCGGCAAGCTCCTTGACCCCGATCCAGCCGATCGCGACGGCGCCGGCCGCGAACACACCGACTTCGAGCCATTGCTGAAACGCAACGGGCGTGCCGACCCCGATCATTCGCAGCAGTGGCCGAATCCGCAGTGATGCGCGGTCCCACGGCGCGAGGTACGGCCAGATTTCACGGCGGGCGAACCAGAGCAGCATGGCCAACATCGCCCATCGCCCGATGACGGTCGAGATCGCGCTTCCGATTGCACCGAGTGCCGGGAACCCGAGGTGTCCGTAGATCAGGGCCCAGTTGAGCACGACGTTCAGCACGTTCCCGAGCACAATCGAGAGCACGATCGCCCTCGTGTGCGCCAGCGCCTGCAGTGACTGGCGGAACGCGACAAACAGGAAGAACGGGAGCATGCCAAGCGCAGTCCACCGCGAATAGGCCGCTGCGACGGGGGCCACGGATTCCGGCTGCCGGAGGATGCCAAACACCCATTCGCCGGGGAGCAGGGCGACGGCCGCGGGGATCGCGACCATGACGGCAAGCACGGCTCCGCGCTGGATGCCGCGCGCGGTCGCTGGCCGGTCGCCCGCGCCGAACGCCTGTGCGACCACCGGGTCGAGCACGAGCAGCAACCCCATGCCCGGAACCGACACATTGACCCAGTAGATATGGCCGAGGGCGACGGCGGCGACGGCGTCGGGGCCCACTCGGCCGACCATTGCCGTATCGACCACCCCGAGCAGCATGACCCCGACCTGCGCCAGGACTATCGGCCATGCCAGCCGGATCATTTCGCGGAGTTCGTCTCCGCTCGGCCGGAGGTCAGCGAGCGGCAGCATCCGTGCGCGCCGTCACTCCCACTCGATGGTCGCCGGGGGCTTGCTGCTGACGTCGTACACCACGCGGTTCACTCCCGGAATCTCGTTGATGATCCGGTTCGACATCCGCCCGAGCACGTCCGGCGGAAACGGGAACCAGTCCGCGGTCATCCCGTCGCGGCTCGTCACCGCCCGGAGCGCAATGACGTTTTCGTACGTGCGGCCGTCCCCCATGACGCCAACCGACCGCACCGGCAGGAACACGGCGAACGCCTGCCAGATGTCGTCGTACAGGCCCGCAGCGCGAATCTCCTCGAGGTAGATCGCGTCGGCGCGGCGAAGCGTGTCCACGTCGCGTTCGCTCACGGCGCCGAGGACGCGAATCGCCAGGCCCGGCCCCGGGAACGGATGCCGCCCGACCATCTCTTCAGGAAGGCCGAGCGACCGACCGACATTGCGCACCTCGTCCTTGAACAGCTCGCGCAGCGGTTCGATCAAGCCGAACTTCATGCCGGGCTTGAGTCCGCCGACGTTGTGGTGCGTCTTGATGGTCGCGCTTGGCCCGCCCTTCGGGCTGACCGACTCGATCACGTCGGGGTAGAGCGTGCCCTGCACCAGGAACGCCGCATCCTTCCCCTCGCTCGCAGCCGCATCTTCGAAGACGTCGATGAACGTGTGCCCAATGATGCGCCGCTTCTCCTCGGGGTTCTCGACGCCGGCAAGCGCGTCGAGGAACCTCCGCTCGGCCCGCACCGTGACCAGCTTCACGCCCATATGCTGCCGGAACGTGTGCTCGACCTGTTCACGCTCGTGGAGCCGGAGCAGCCCGGTGTCCACGAAGATGCACGTCAGCTGGTCGCCGATCGCGCGGTGCACGAGCGCCGCCGCCACCGACGAGTCCACACCGCCGCTGAGGCCGCAAATCACGTGTGCGTCACCGACCGTGGCGCGAATCTTCTCGAGTTCCATCTCGATGAACGACCCCGGCGTCCAGTCCGGGCTGGCCCCGCACACTTCGAACAGGAAGTTCCCGATGATGTCCGCGCCGCGCACGGTGTGCGCCACCTCCGCGTGGAACTGGATCGCGTGAATCGGCTTCGTCCTGTGCCGGAATCCGACCACCGGATTGTCCGCACTTGACGCGGTCAGGACATATCCCGCCGGGACCTCCTCGACGTGATCAGCGTGGCTCATCCATACCTGCGTGCGCTCCGACGGCGAGAACCCCGTCCACACGCCCTGGGCCTCCTCGACGACGACCTCGGCGCGCCCGTACTCCCGCTTGCCGCTTCCGACAAGCTTTCCGCCTTCGGTGTGGGCGATCCACTGCATGCCATAGCAGACGCCAAGGATCGGCGCCACGTCGAGAATCGCGCGTTCGAAGGTCGGCGCCCCGGGATCGGTGACGGAATTCGGGCCACCGCTGAGGATGATACCCGTTGGCTTCCACTCACGGATCCAGTCGAGGGAGCGTGTCGGCGGGTGAATCTCGCAGTACACGTGTGCCTCGCGCACGCGCCGCGCGATGAGCTGGGTGAACTGACTGCCACAGTCGATGATCAGGATGCGCGACGTCATGCGCGCAACCTTGAAGGGCAAACGGCGGCGTGTGACCGCCGCCCATCGTTCGTCACGGGTTCCACTTGTCTCCAGTGAGCTTGATGAATTCCACGTGCTTGGTCTGCAGGTCGAGCACCGCCGCCGTGGGCGATCCGTGAATCCACCCACAGGCCTCGCCGGGACAGATGATCAGGGAATCGCCACGCGTCTTCATTGACTGCTGGTGCTCCATCCCGTGCACGACGACGTTGTGCTGCTTGATCGAGCGAAGACTCACATCACCGATGTCGTGGACAATCAGGATCTTCTGGTCGCCGATCGTGATGCTGTGCGGGGACTCGAACAACTCGTGCCCCATGCCCTGCTCCGCAAACGCCTTGAGCCCCTCGGGGTCACCATCATTGTGCCCGAACACGCCGGCGAGCGCGACGCCTGCATCCTGGAACGGCTGCAGCGAGAACGGCGAGCAGTAGTCCCCGGCGTGGAGCACCATGCCGACTCCGCGCTGCGTCATTTCCTTCAGGAGTTCGCGAACCGCAGGCACTCGGTCGTGGGTGTCCGACATCAAGCCAACGAGCATCAGGCGTCCCTCCAGTTCGGGTCGTCAAGCTCGAGCCGCATCAGGTCTGCAGGAGTCTCGCGGGCCGTGACCAGCGCATGCCGGTGCCCGTCCACCATTACCTCGGCCGCGCGCGGACGCGCGTTGTAGTTCGACGACATTACGTACCCGTAGGCGCCCGCGCCATGAACGATCAGCAACTCGCCCGGGTCTGCGTCGTCCACCTCCCGGTCGAGCGCGAGGAAGTCTCCGGTCTCACACACCGGCCCGACGACGTCGGCTACCACCTTGCGACCAGTCGGGCGCGCCGCGTCGATCCTGTGATAGGCGTCGTAGTGCGATGGTCGCAGGAGGTCGTTCATGCCGGCGTCCACGATGACGTACCGGCGCCCGCCACTTTCCTTTCGGTAGAGCACCCGCGTCACCAGCACCCCGCTCGCGCCGACGAAGAAGCGACCCGGCTCGACGATCAGCTCAACGCCGAGTTCGCGCACGGCACGCCTCATGATGTCGCCGAATCCCGCAAGATCAGGTTCGGCGTCGGTTCCCCCATAGACCACCGGAAGCCCACCCCCGACGTCGAGGTAGCGGATCGCCGCGCCCGCGGCGCGAAGCTCGCGCGCGAGCGCCGACAGCCGGGCCACACCGCCGCTGTACGGCTCGAGCGACGAAAGCTGCGAGCCCACGTGCATGTCCAAGCCCACCAGCTTGACGTGCGCCATGCCCAGCGCCTCGCGGGCGACGCCAAGTGCCTCGTCGTGCGGAATCCCGAACTTGTGCCCTCGCTCACCCGTCGCGATGTAATGGTGGGGGTTCGCGACCACGACTTCCGGATTGACCCGCAACCCGACCGGCGCGGTGACGCCGAGGTCCCGCGCGACCTCATTCAGCAGCGCAAGTTCCGCAAGCGATTCGACGTTGACCAGCTTGACTCCAGCGCTCAGGGCGTCGCGCAACTCGGCTGCGGTCTTGCCGACACCGCCGCACACGATGTCGGACCCCGCAAAACCCGCCCGGAGCGCGCGCGCCAGCTCGCCCGCGCTGACCACGTCGACTCCAGAGCCGAGCTCCCGCAGCAGCGTCAGGATCGCCCGGTTCGCGTTGGCCTTCAGGCTGTAGTGCACTCGGGCTGCGCAGCCGTCGAGCGCCTCGGCGAGGCGCCGGTACCGCTCGCGAAGTGCCCCCGCGCTGTATACGAACGTCGGCGTGCCGTAGGCCTGGGCAATGGCCTCGGCCGGCACGTCCTCGCAAAGGAACGTGCCGTCGCGATGTGCGAAGGGTTGCGTCAGTACGCCTTGGCCCACACAACCTCGTGCTTGGCGGGTTCGCCGGTCACGAGACACCGCGTCGGCGCGGTCGCCGACCGGAACTCGGCGTCCGGTATCACGCGGATCGTCGCCTTGGTCTCCTCCTTCACCCTCGCCTCCACCGCGGGGTCGCCGTTCCACCCGGCATATACGAACCCGCCGGCGCCGGCCATGATCTCCTTGAACTCGTCGTACGAGCCGACCCCACGAATGGTCGCCGCTTCCCGTCTCGCGTTCGCGGCCTCCAGCATGTCGGCCTGGATCGCGTCGAGGAGCTTCGCGACCGACTCGGCGACGCCGGCGCGCGGGATTGCCGCCTTGGCGCGGGTATCGCGCCGGGCCGAGAACACCGACTGCTTTTCGAGATCCTTTGGGCCGAGTTCGAGTCGCAGGGGTACGCCGCGAAGCTCCCACTCGTAGTACTTGGCGCCCGGCTTGATGCCCTCGCGGGCATCCACGTGCACGCGCAGGCGGTCCGACTGTCCACGACCGGCCCAATCCACCAGCTCGCGCCGCAGATGTTCCGCAGCCTCGGCCATCAGCGCCCGGTCATCGGCCGTCTTCCAGATCGGGACGATCACGACCTCGATCGGCGCCAGCCGTGGCGGCGTGCAGAGCCCATTGTCGTCGCCGTGGGTCATCACGAGCCCGCCAATCAGGCGCGTGGACACGCCCCAACTCGTGTTCCACGCGTGCGCCATGTCGCCGGATTCGTTCTGGAACGTCAGGTCAAACGCCTTGGCAAAGTTCTGGCCGAGATTGTGCGACGTGCCCGCCTGCAGCGCCTTGCGGTCCTGCATCATTGCCTCAATGCAGTAGGTGCGCAGCGCCCCGGCAAAACGCTCGCTGTCGGTCTTCAGCCCGGTCAGCACGGGCATCGCCATCCACTCCTCGGCGAACCTCCGGTAGATCCCCAGAATCGTCAACGCTTCGCGCTCCGCCTCGTCGTGCGTCGCGTGGGCCGTGTGCCCTTCCTGCCACAGAAACTCGAGCGTGCGAAGGAACAGCCGCGTACGCATTTCCCAGCGCACCACGTTCGCCCACTGGTTGATCAGGATCGGCAGGTCGCGGTAGCTCTGGACCCACTTGGCATACATGTGATAGATGATCGTCTCGCTCGTGGGGCGGACGATGAGCGGCTCCTCGAGTTCCTTGCCCCCGCCGTGGGTGACCACCGCGCACTCGGGCGCGAACCCTTCGACGTGCTGCGCCTCCTTGGCAAGGAAGCTCTGCGGGATGAAGAGCGGGAAGTAAGCGTTTACGTGGCCGCTGGCCTTGAACATGTCGTCAAGGGCGCGCTGCATGCGCTCCCAGATGCCGTAGCCATTCGGGCGGATCACCATTGACCCCTTGACCGGCGAATAGTCGGCCAGCTCGGCCCGGAGGACCACTTCGTTGTACCACGCACTGAAATCCTCAGCGCGGGTCGTCAGCTTCTTGTCGTCAGACATGGGACGTTGGGTTGATTCAGTTGCGGGTGAGAGGGGCACGCCGCGACGGGGCGTGGCTGCAGCGCGAACGCCACCCTCAGGGCCGGTCGGCCCGTCCCGCCTTCAGCGCGTCGATGAACACGGTGAGTCCTGCGATCGCCGTCGCGTCGTCACGGAGCAGTGCGTCCGCTGTCTGCGTGTACAACGGGGCCTCCGTGAGCCGGCCGACCAGTCCTTTCGCAGTGACCAATCCGCCTTCGTCAAAGTAGATCGCGGCGAGCGCCCCGGACTTCTTCGCCGACTCGAACTGGTTCCGGGACGCCTGCGCAAGATAGCGATCTTCGCTCATCGCATGATCCACCGCGAACCCCGCCCGGCGCAGCGCGGTAACGAGGGCAAGCGCGCCCTGCATTCCGTCCGCCGCGGCTCCCGGGCCTCCAATCAAGTACAGGTCGGCGCCGGTCGCCCGCGCGGGAGGCAGCAGGCCCCGCTCCGCGAGCAACTCACCCAGGACCACGTCACCCATCCCGAATCCGAGAGCGGGAAGATCCACGCCCCCAAGGTCGCTGAGGAGCGCATCGTACCGACCACCTCCGCAGACGGCTCGCAGCTCGCCCTTGGCGTCGAACAGCTCGAAGACGATGCCCGTGTAGTACGCCAATCCGCGGACGATGGACAAGTCGACGTCCACCCAATCTCCGATGCCCATCGCGCGTGTGTGGCTGAGATACCGATCGAAGCGATCGAGCGACTCGCGGACGGCCGGCACGCCGGCCACGCCCACCCGTGCGCGATCGAGCGCGCCCGGCCGGGCAAGGTCCAGGACGGCGTCGGCGGCACGCGAGTCGAGCCCTGCGCGCACCAGCTTCTCGCGCGCGACCTCGGCCGGCTCACGACCAGTCTTGTCCAGTACGCCATACGCCACGGCCAGCGCGTCGCCCTCGACGCCGTTCGCGGCAAGAATCGCGTTGAGCAGCCGACGGTCGCTGACTCGCGCGCGTACGTCGCCGGGCCCGAGCCCAAGCTCCTGCATGATGCCCACGGCAACGGCGAGCAACTCGGCGTCGGCCACTTCACTCGCCTCGCCGACGATGTCCACGTTGAGCTGGAAATGCTCGCGCAGCCGCCCGCGCTGCGCCCGCTCGTAGCGGAACAGCTGCGGCACCGAGAACCACCGAACGGGCTTCCGGAGCGACTGGGCGCGTGCAGCGACCATCCGAGCGAAGGTCGGCGTCATCTCCGGCCGCAAGGCCACCTGACGCCCGCCCTTGTCCTCGAAGTTGTAGAGCTGACCCACGATCTCGTCGCCGCTTTTCCTCGTGTAGAGGTCGAGCGGCTCCAGCGGCGGTCCGTCGTACTCGACGAATGCAAAGCGCCGGGCGACCTCACGCCACGCCCGCATGATGTGGGCGCGATGCGCGAACTCGTCCGGATAGAAGTCACGAAACCCGGGAAGCGCTCCGCCCGCCATGGCGGGAAAGCTACCCGCCCGCCGGCGATACCTCCAGCCGCGCCATTGCGTCGCCGACCGTGTGAAAGGAGCCCGTGACGAGGACGGTTGCCCCGCGATCGGCGGCCGCAACGAGCGCCGCGCCGAAATCATGCTCCGCGACCGCCGCCCACTGATTCTCCCGTGCAAACGCCAAGGGGTCGGCCAGCCGCCAGGACCGGCTCACCGGCGACGTCGGTGCCACCGTCAGCACGAAACTGTCCACCACCGGCGCCAGCGTGCGCATGATCCCGCGCCAGTCCTTGTCGTCCAGCACGGAGAGCAGCGCCACCACCGGCTTCTCCACTGGCGCAGCGGCCAGCGTGTCCGCGAGCACCTGGGCACCGGCGGGGTTGTGTGCCACATCGAAGACGTAGCGGCCAAAGCGGTGAAACCGGCCGGGGAGCACCGTCCGGGCGAGTCCCGCGTGCATCACCGACACGTCCGGGACCATCGGCGCTGGCAGACACTGCGCCATCGCGATTGCGACGGCGCCATTGGCCGCCTGATGGGCGCCGACCAGCGGCGACGTCCACGTGCGACCGGCATAAGTGAACGACGTGCCGCTCCGGGTCACGGCGATCCCCGCCGGCGGGGCGTCCCCGTACACGCAGTGCACGTGCGACGCCCCACGCGCGACGGCTGCGTCGGTCAGCAGGCGCGCGATGACGGGATCGGGTTCTCCGATGATCGCCGGCACGCCGCGCTTGAAGATTCCCGCCTTCTCCGCCGCGATGAGGTCCCGGGTCTCGCCCAGGTACTCGACGTGGTCGATGCCGATGTTCGTCACGCCCGCGACGAGGGGCAGGACGACATTGGTGGCGTCGAGTCGCCCTCCCATGCCGGTTTCGATCACCGCCACGTCAACCTCGGCCGCACGGAAGAAATCGAACGCCATCGCGGTCGTCGCTTCGAAGAACGTGGCGCCTATCCGCTCCACGTCCGGTGTCCATCGCGCGACGAACTCGACGATTTGCTCCGGCGCCACGGGCGCGCCGTCGATGAGGAATCGCTCCCGGAAGTCGACCAGATGGGGCGACGTGTACTTGCCAACGCGCAGTCCGGCCGCGCGCAGGATCGCCTCGAGCCCGGCGCAGACGCTTCCCTTGCCGTTGGTGCCGGCCACGTGCAGGGTCCGCAGGTCGCGATGCGGGTCACCGAGCAAGGCGAGGAATGTTTCGACACGCTCCAGCCCGAGGCGCCAGACTCCTGTCGTTCGCGCAAACAGGAAATCGAGCGCCGACTTGTACGACGTCAGCTCGACGCCCAACCGGTCGCGACGGGCTTGCCGCTCATATGCCGGAGCAGTTGACCCACCGTCCGCTTCAGATCCTTGCGCGCGACCACCGCGTCGACCATGCCGTGATCGAGCAGGAACTCGGCGGTCTGGAAGCCCTCCGGCAGGTCCTGGCCCAGCGTCTGCTTGATCACCCGAGGCCCCGCAAAACCGACGACGGCGCCCGGCTCGGCGAGGATGGCGTCACCGAGCATGGCATAGCTTGCGCTCACGCCACCCGTTGTCGGGTTGGTGAGGATCGAAACGTACGGAATCCTTCGCTCGCTGAGCTGTGAGAGCATCGCCGAGGTCTTGGCCATCTGCATCAACGAGAGAACGCCTTCCTGCATCCGGGCACCGCCCGATGCCGACACGATGATCAGCGGGAACTTCCGCTCCAGGCTCCGCTGGCCAAGCCGCGCGATCTTCTCCCCGACGACCGACCCCATCGATCCGCCCATGAACGCGAAGTCCATGACCCCCAGATTGACCGGCATGCCGTCCATCGTGCCGGTCGTGGTGAGGATCGCGTCCGCGTCGCCGGCCTTCTCACGCGCCTTCTTCAGCCGCGCCGGGTAGTCGGGAAAGCCGAGTGGGTCCACGGACTTGATGTCGGGCTCGGTTTCCTCCACCGAGCCGGAATCGAGCAGGATTGCCGTATACTCGAAGGCGCGCAACCGCCGGTGGAATCCGCACGCGGGGCACACATTGAGCACCTTCTGGAAGGCCTCGCGGATGTCCGTGTGTGCGCACGATTCGCACTTTTCCCAGGCGTCGGCCGGGATTTCCAGCCGCGGGGGGAGCGGCTGGCGCGGTTTCTTTTCCTTTCGGAACCAAGCCATGGGCGGGAATCTACCGGCGGCGCGAGGGAGCGGCGAGCGGGCTAGATGACCATGGTGTCCGCCCGTCCCCGTCCTTCGAGCGACAGGCGGACGAGCAGCCCGACGGCGATCCAGCAGGCCAGCATGAACGAACCCCCGTAGCTGAAGAACGGCAACGGGATGCCGGTGATCGGCATGACGCCAATGGTCATCCCCACATTGATGAGGACGTGGACGAAGAGCATCGAGACGAGCCCGAAGGCGACGAGACTCGCAAACGGGTTCGTGGATCGGGCCGAGATCCGGATGCAGCGCATCATCAGCCAGGCGAACAGCGCCAGGGCGACCAGTACGCCGACAAGTCCGAGTTCCTCACCGACGACCGGGAAGATGAAGTCGGTGTGCTGTTCCGGAAGGAATGCGAGTCGCTTCTGGGATCCCTGCGTGAACCCTTTCCCGAACACGCCGCCGGACCCGATGGCGAGCTGGGACTGCAGGACGTGATATCCGCCGCGCAGCGGGTCGCTCGACGGATCGAGGAAGACGAGCAGGCGGCGCTGCCGAAAGGCACCGAGCGCCTCCCACGCGATGGGGGCGGCGACGCCGGTCACGAGGTTTGCGGTTACGACGACGACATTCTGCACCGCACCGGATTTCGTCCAATACAGCAGCAGGATCACAAAGATGAACCACGCGCCCCACAACTGGGTGCTGAAGGCCAGCACGAGGCTGACGACCGGGCTCGCGGCGAGCAGCAGGATATGCCAACTGGTGCCGGCCCAGTACAACATCGCGAAGAATATCCCGACGAACACGAGGCCCGTGCCAAGGTCCGGCTGGAGCATGATCAGCAGCCACGGCACGGCGACGACCAGCGCCGGCCGCCAAAGCTCGAACAGCGTCCGCGGCGCATCGGACCGGCTGGCCAATGCCTTGGCCAGCATGATCACCACGGCGATCTTGGCGAACTCCGACGGCTGGCCGATCGACACGTCCCCGATGTAGAGCCAGCTCTTGGTGCTTTTTCCCGTTCCGGCTCCGCGCCCGATGAACAGCAGTGCCGTGAGCACCAGGAGCGTCCCCCCGTAGATCGCGGGGCTGAGGTAGTCCATGACACGCACCGACGCGCGGCTGATCAGCCAGGCCGCGCCGAGCCCGAGCGCGAGGTGCAGCGCCTGGACGCGCCACAAGCCGGAAAACCGCAGGGAGACGTCGGTCTGCCCGGCCGAATACACAGTGGCGACGCCGAACACCGAGAGCAGAAGCGCCAGCACCACGAGGGTGTAATCGACGTCGGTCAGCCGCCTCAATCGCCTTCCGTCCTGATGAACTGGGCCGGCATCACCTTGAGGTAGTGCTCCACGATCTTCGACGCGATCCGCGCCGCGCGCGTGCCGTGGCCGCCGAATTCGAGCATCACCACGACGACGATCTTCGGATCATCGGCCGGGGCAAAGCCGGCGAACCACGCGTGGTCCAGCTCGACCCCGTTCGAAAAGCGACCGGACTGCGCCGTGCCGGTCTTCCCGGCGAGCAGAAGTCCCTGGATGCGTGATCCGGTCGCGGTCCCGCGCTGCACGACGCCGGCCAACGCCGCTCGAAGGCCGTCCAGCGTCGCGCTATCCAGCTGGTACACGCGCTCGTGGCTGGGAGTATCGCGCGCTACGCGCGGCACGGCCGCCACGCCGTCCATTGCGAGCGCCGTGTACAGGCGCGCGACGTTGACCACGGTCTGCGAATTCTCGCCCTGCCCGATGGCGAGATTGAGCGACACCGCCTGGGTCCAGTTCCGCGCCCCGTATTTCCTGGTGAAATACTCCGCCGGAGGATCCGACGGGAACTCGGGCCGGTTGTCGTTCGGCAGGTCGATGCCCGACCGCCGCAGTGCGCCAAGCTTGATGCCGCCGGCGACCATCCGTGAAAGCCCCAGCTTCAGCCCGAGTTGATAGAAGTAGACGTCGCACGACTGCTCGATGGCTTGCGCCAATGTCAGGGAACCGTGCCCGCGCGCCAGATGACACTTGAACGGGCGGTTTCCATACTGAAACGCCCCCGTGCATGGCACCGGGTACCGCTCGTCGAGCGTCACCAGTCCCAGCTCGAGCGCCGTCACGGCCGTGGCGAGCTTCCACGTGGAACCTGGGGCGTACCGTCCTTGCGTTGCCTTGTTCAACAACGGGAGCCGTTTGTCCTCGTTCAGCTCCCTCCAGTAGGAAACGGGGATTCCGCCGATGAAGCGATTCGGATCGTATGTCGGGGCGCTGTGCAGGGCGAGCACCTCCCCCGTTCGCGGATCCATCGCCACCGCTGCCCCCACGAGTGAATCGGCGAAAATCCGCGCGACGTACCGTTGAAGGTCGAGGTCAATGTTGGTGACGAGCGGCTCGGCGGGCTCCGGAAGCAGCATCGTCCCCACATCGGCGCTGCGCACCACACGCCCGCGGGCATCGACTTCCACGAACCGGACGCCTTCGGTGCCCTGCAGCCGGCGCTCGTACTGCAACTCGAGCCCCGCCTTCCCGACCTGCTGGCCCTGCTTGTATCCCTCGAAGGCCGGCATCGCCAGCTCGTCTTCACTGACCTCGCCAGTGTAGCCCACGAATGCCGACACGGCGGCGCCGTCCGGATACGACCGCTTGGGCGCCTCCTGGATGATCAGCCCTGGCAACTGCACGCGGTGCTCTTCCAGGCGACTCACCAGGTCGAATGACATGCTGGACAGGAGGTCGGTCGGGCGGGCGGGATTCCGGCGGAACCTCCTCACGGCGGCCTCCACCTGCTCCGGCGAGATCGGGATCACCGTCCCGACGCGCGCAAGCACGGCGCGCAGCGAGTCCACACCCGGCGCGATGATCGACACCTTGTATCCCGGGATGTTCTCGGCGATCACCGCACCGTTCCGGTCGCGAATCATCCCCCGCGGCGACGGCAGCGGCACCTCGCGCAGTCGCTGCCCCTCCGAACGGGCGAGGTACTCGGCGTGTTGCAACACCTGGGCGCGAAAGAACGAACCCGCGAGGAAGACGAAGGTGAGAAAGAGCGCGGCCGCCGCTCCGCGCGATCGCCTTTGCACGTCGTTCGGGTGGAACTTCATCGGCGGCGCAACTCCGACGTGGGGCGCGTTGCGACCAGCACGGCGACACCGACGGCGGCGGTGAGCGCGGCCGCCGCCGGCGACCAGAGGAAGACCTGCGCCGCGAGGTCGAGTCCACCCATGCGGCTGGCCGCCACAAGGTAGACCGCGTCGAACGCCCACTTGCCGGCGAACACGAAGATCGCGTTGAGCACGAGATTCTCCGTGAAGAAGGCCGCCTTGAGCCAACTCGACGCGAATCCCACCACCGTCATCGCCAGCGCGCCGGCGCCGAAGTCGTCCGGCGTCAGCGAGTCGGTCACGATCCCGAGGACGAGGCCGCAGAACGCCGCCACGGCCGGCCTGGATCGCACCGAGATCAGCAACAGTGCGATGATGAGGAAATCCACCTGCACCGGCCACCCGAGCGCCGGGCGCAACGAGTACTGCAGCACCACGAGCGCCACGACCCAAGCGCCGACCCAGGCGACGCGCGCGGGGTTCACGGCGGTGGCCGGCGGCCGCTGTCGGCCTTGGCGCGGCGCTCGCGAAGCGTCGTCGAATCGCCAGTCAGGCGACTCATCGAGTCGATCGCCGAGACGATCCGGCGCGCCGCCGAATCGGCACCGGCCGCGCTCGCCCAGATCCCCTCGACGCCGGCGCGGACGCGATCCGGCCGCAGGATGAGGACCGACCCGATGTTCGAGAGTGGAACCGCCGGTCGGATCAGATAGCTGCGTGCCCATTGATCCGGCGTCTTCAGCTCCTGCACCACGGTGCCCACGGGTATTCCGCGCGGGAACACCCCGCCCAAGCCGGACGTGATCACGGCGGCACCGGGCTGGAGCTGGCTGCGGAGCAGGACGCCCCGCATCTCAAGGAAGAAGCGGTCGGCGCCGGTGCCTCCGTGCGCCTGCACCATTCCATACGCGGCACCGTCAGCAGCCATCGCGCTGGCCCGGAATTCCGGATGCTGCCACACGACCGCAGTCGACATTGCCGCATCGACGCGCTCGACCACCCCGAGCAACCCTTGCGCCGTCACCACCGGAAGCAAGGGCTCGACGCCGGCCCGACGACCAGCCGACAGGAGGACGGTTTGCTCATCGCCGATGCCCCTCCCGCGCAGCGCCTCCGCCGGCACGAAGCCCCAGCGCAACGCAGCTCCAAGGCCCAGAATCTCCCTGAGGTGGGCATTCTCCTGCTCAACGCCGGTGAGGCGGAGCGAACGCAGGGCTGTCGAGTCGGCAATGACCACGGCGGCATCGTGGCCGGTGTACGTGCGCCTGGCCAGTTCGGCCCGTTCCTGGAGCGCGACCAGCGGCGCCATCACCGTCTGGCGCAGCACGCTGGCGACCGGGTCACGCACGCCCGACGGGAGTGCCAGGCACACGAGCGCCGCTACGACGCCTGCCGCTCCAGCCGCCAGGTCCACCCGCGTGTCCGTCCGCGTTGCCCGGGCCATGGTTCCGGCGCGATCAGGTCGTCAGGACCGACCAGTACTTCTCCTCGTCGTCCAGGATCCGGCCACATCCGCGCACGACGCAGGTCAGCGGATCCTCGTCCACGTGGATCGGGAGGCCGGTCTCCTGGGTGAGAAGCACGTCGAGGCCGCGAATCAGCGCTCCGCCGCCAGTCATCACGATGCCGCGGTCCACGATGTCGCTGGCCAGCTCCGGCGGCGTGATCTCGAGCGCGCGGCGCACCGCGTCCACGATCTGCTGCACCGGTTCCTGGATCGCCTCGCGGATCTCGGCTGAGTGCACGCGCACCGTCTTCGGGATGCCCGACACCAGGTCGCGGCCCTTCACTTCCATCTCCTTCTCGTCGCCAAGCGGCGTGGCCGACCCGATCTGGATCTTGATGAGTTCGGCCGTCGGCTCGCCGATCAGGAGATTGTAGCTCTTGCGCATGAACTGCACGATCGCGGTGTCCACCTCGTCGCCGCCAACGCGAATCGACGTGTCGCTCACGATCCCGCTGAGCGCGATCACCGCGATCTCCGTCGTCCCGCCACCGATGTCGATCACCATGTTGCCCGTTGGTGTTTCGACGGGGAGGCCGACACCGATCGCCGCGGCCATCGGCTCGGCCACCATGAAGACTTCCTTGGCGCCTGCGCCGAGCGCCGAGTCGCGCACAGCGCGCCGCTCGACCTCGGTGATTCCCGATGGGACGCACACGATCACCCGGGGCTTCACCTTGAAGACGTGATTCTCGATGATGAGCGTCAGGAAATGGCGCAGCATCTTTTCGGTCACGTCGAAATCGGCGATCACGCCATCCTTCATCGGCCGCACGGCAATGATCCCTTCCGGCGTGCGGCCCAGCATGCGCTTCGCCTCCAGACCGACGCCCTTGATCCTTCGCGTCTCCCGGTCGAGCGCGACGACGGACGGCTCGTTCAGCACGATGCCTTCGCCCTTCACATAGATGAGCGTGTTCGCGGTGCCGAGGTCGACGGCGATCGCGTTTGCCGGAAAGAGCGCGCCGGACTTGAAGAACGGCCAACGCATCAGCGGGCGGCTCGCGCGGACGCGCGATGCGCGACCGGCAACGGAAATCGGCGGTAGGACGGCACGTGAGGTGGACGAAAACTATGCACCAGTCAGAGGTGCAGCAAGCTGTTGGTATTCCAGCACCTACGCGATCTCGGCGGGGCCCCCGGCGGGGGCCAGCACCCCGACGCGACGAAGCGGGCAACGGCGATGCCCGTTGCCCGCTCCAACCCGCGGCTTCCCGCGGTGATGTGACCGCCTCAGACGAACTTGGCGGGGTCGTGGAACTTGAGCCCGAATGCGTCGGCGACGCCCTGATACGTCACCTTCCCGGCAACGACGTTCAGCCCCTTCATCAGCGCCGGGTCGGCGGCGAGCGCCGCTTTCCATCCCTTGTTGGCCAGCTTCAGCGCGTACGGGAATGTCGCGTTCGTGAGCGCCAGCGTCGACGTGTGCGGAACGCCACCCGGCATGTTGGCCACGCCGTAGTGGATGATCCCGTCGACGGTGTAGACGGGGTTCTCGTGCGTCGTTGCCTTGATCGTCTCCACGCACCCGCCCTGATCGATCGCCACGTCGACGATCACCGAGCCGGGTTTCATCAGCTTCAGGTCCTCGCGGCGGATCAGCTTCGGCGCCTTTGCGCCGGGAATGAGCACACCCCCAATGACGAGGTCGGCGGTCGAAATCTGCTCGAGGATGTTGTGCCGGTTCGAGTAGATCAGCGTCACGTTGGCCGGCATCACGTCCGAGAGATACCGCAGGCGCGGCAACGACAGGTCGAGAATGGTGACCTTCGCGCCAAAGCCGGCGGCCATCTTGGCGGCATTGACGCCAACGACGCCGCCCCCAAGGACGACCACCTTGGCCGGCGGAACACCCGGGACTCCGCCGAGCAACACACCGCGGCCTCCGTACAGTTTCTCCAGATACTTGGCGCCTTCCTGCACGGCCATGCGCCCGGCGACCTCGGACATCGGAGTCAGCAGCGGCAACTCCCCGTTCGCCAGCTCGACGGTCTCGTACGCGATGCACGTGGCGCCGGAATCGATGTGGGCCTTGGTGAGCTTTTCGTCCGCCGCAAAGTGGAAATACGTGAAGATCGTCTGCCCCTTCCGCATATGCTTCCATTCGCGGGCGATCGGCTCCTTGACCTTGATGATCATGTCGGCCGCTGCCCACACCTTGGCCGCATTCGAGCCGATGGTTGCGCCCACTGCAGTGTACTGCTCGTCGCTGAAGCCGCTGCCGAGGCCGGCGCCCTTCTCCACCACGACGTCGTGGCCAGCCGCCACGAGCGCCTCCGCACCTGCCGGTACGAGGGAGATTCGGTTCTCGTTGGTCTTGATTTCCTTGGGTATTCCAATGCGCATATGCGTCAGTGCCTGGGGATGATGGTCAGGATGTGGTGGTCACGGTGTGCTGCCCGCGTCGGCGATGCCGCGCGAAGCGTGCAACGGGGAAACTCTGGTGTCAATCATGCTGGGCCAAGGTGCACGACGGTCTGTCGATCCGGGGCGAAGAACTCGCGGCAGACTCCGTGGACGTCCTCGAGCGAGACCGAGTCCACCTGGGCGAGCAGGTCATCGAGGGGGCGCCACGGCTCGCCGAACAACTCCACACCCGCCGCACGGTACATCCGGCTCGACACACTCTCCATCGAGAGCGTGATCTGTCCCTTCAGCTGCTGCTTGCCCATCGCCAGTTCGCCGGACGTGACTGCGCCGGACGCGAGGCCTGCCAGTTCCTCGCGCACCGCGTCGAGGGCAGCGGCGGCCGATTCAGGCGCGGTGCCCACGTAGATCCCGTGCACGCCCACGTGCCGGTGGAACTGCTGGAACGAATACACCGAATACGCCAGCGCGAGCTCCTCGCGAATTCGCTGGAACAGGCGCGAACTCATGCCGCCGCCGAGCAGCATGTCCGCGAGCACGAGCGCGTGTCGCCGAGGATCCCCGTGGGGAACGGTGGCCGAACCGAACACCAGGTGCGCCTGTGCGGAGTCGCGCGGCACCCGCCGAAACCCGGGCGCGTGCTCGGCAATTCCCGGGCCGGGCCGGGCGCTGCCTGGCGACGCGGCGAGCGAAGCCCATCCGGCGGCCGACAAGGTATCGAGCAGCCTCGCGTGCGGAACGTTGCCCGCCGCCGCCACCACGACGTTGCCCGGAACGAACGCGTCACGATGGAGGTCGCGCACGGTGTCGATGGACAGGCCCGCGATCGACTCTCGCGTCCCGAGGATGGCGTGGCCGTAGGGGTGCGCGCCCCACATCGCCGCGTTATGCAGGTCGAACACGACGTCATCCGGCGTGTCCTCAACCATCGCGAGCTCCTCGAGGACGACCTTTCGCTCGAGCACGAGGTCCTTGTCGCGAAGGAGCGGCCGGAACATGACGTCGGCGAGGACGTCGGCCGCCTGCGACAGGTGGTCGTCGAGAACGCGGGCCTGAAAGGCAATGTGCTCGCGCGCCGTGTATGCGTCGAGCGCACCGCCGAGCGACTCGAGCGACGCCGCGATCTCGCGCGCGGACCGCTTGCCCGTGCCCTTGAAGCACAGGTGCTCCAGCATATGCGACACACCCATGTGGGCTGCCGGTTCGTGCACAGACGCCGTGCGGACCCAAGCCCCAAGGGCGACCGACCGCACGCCGGGCACCTGTTCCGACACGACAGTCAGGCCGTTCGGAAGGACGGTCCGCTCAACGCCCGCGTCGTGGTCGGAGCGCAGCATCGTTGCCGCTCCGGACGTGCTGGTCACCCGCGGCGCCCGCCCCCGCGTCCGCCCCGCCCTCCGCGGCGGCCACCCTCGGAGCCGCCCGACGTCGCCGTCCCGCCCTCTGCCTCGCCCTGCGGCTCGCC
>CAZLAU010000022.1:0-7333 GCA_964557615.1 uncultured Gemmatimonas sp. | reverse complement strand
CTCGCCCTGCGGCTCGCCGCCCGGTGAAGCCGGCGCCGACGCTTCGCCTTCGGCATACGTCGCCTCGGGGGCGGCGGCACCGTCGCTGCCGGGCTTGGGCAGCAGCGCCTTCATGGACAGGCGCAGACGGCCGCGCTCGTCGCGCTCGATCAGCTTGACCCTGACGCGCTCGCCCTTCTTGACGACGTCTTCGGTCTTTTCCGTGCGCCCGTGCCGCAGCTCGGAGATGTGAACCAGCCCCTCGGTGCCGGGCATGATCTCGACGAATGCGCCGAACGCGGTCGTGCTCTTCACCGGTCCCTCGTAGATCTCTCCGACAACGGGTTCGGCTGTGATCGCCTGCACCATCTGGCGCGCCCGCTGCATCGACTCACCACCGACGGCGGCGATCGTCACGAGGCCGGAGTCGTCCACCGAAATCTCCGCACCCGTCTCGTCCTGGATCCCGCGAATCGTCTTGCCCTTGGGGCCGATGAGGTCGCCGATCTTCTCCGGACTGATCTGCACGGTCACGATGCGGGGAGCAAACGGCGACAGGTCGGCCTTGGGCTCGGCCATCGCCTTCCCCATCTCCCCGAGGATGTGCATCCGGCCTTCCTTCGCCTGCGCCAGCGCCTCGGTCATCAGCTCGAGGTCGAGTCCCTGGATCTTGATGTCCATCTGGATCGACGTGATGCCCTGCGCAGTGCCCGCCACCTTGAAGTCCATGTCACCCAGGTGATCTTCGGTGCCGAGGATGTCGGTGAGGATCGCGTACTTCTCGCCTTCCTTGATCAGTCCCATCGCGACACCGGCCACGGCGCCGTGGATCGGCACGCCCGCGTCGAAGAGAGCCAGCGACGCCCCACAGACCGACGCCATGGAACTCGACCCGTTGGACTCGAGGATCTCGGACACGATGCGCAGCGTATAGGGAAACTCCTCGAACGGCGGCAGCACGGCCTGGACGGCGCGCTCGGCGAGGTTGCCGTGGCCGATTTCACGGCGGCTCGTGCCCCGCATCGGTCGGACTTCGCCAGTCGAGAAGGGCGGGAAGTTGTAGTGCAGCATGAAGCTCTTGGTCGACTCCTTGGCTTCGTCAATCGAATCGAGCCGCTGCACGTCGTTGGCCGTGCCGAGGGTCGTCGCCACCAGCGCCTGCGTCTGGCCGCGGGTGAACAGCGCGGAGCCGTGGGCGCGCGGCAGGAGCCCCGTGTCGATCGAGATGGGGCGCACCTGCGTCGGCTTGCGCCCGTCCACCCGAAGCCCGGTGTCGAGCACCTGGGCACGGAGCGTCACGTATTCGAGGTCGCCAAGCGCAGCACCGATGAACGGACGCTGATCTTCGGGCAGCTCGACCGCCAACTTCTCCTTCACGTCCGCCTTGATCGCTTCGACGGCGAGGACGCGGCCCTGCTTGTCAGCCTGGTTGATCGCGGCCTGCATGCGTGCTTCGGCTTCGGCCCGGACGCGGTCGGCCACGGCCGCCGGTGTTTCCTTCTTCGTCCACGCCATCTTCGGCTGCGCATTCGCGGCCAGCAGCTCGTTCTGCATCGCAATCAGGTCGCGGATGCCCCGCTGGCCGATCTGCAGCGCCTCGACCACGTCCTCTTCCGAGATCTCGAGCGCGCCCCCCTCGACCATCATGATCGAGTCGTTCGAACCGGCGATCACGAGGTCCATGTCGGAGAACTCAAGCTGCTGGAACGTCGGGTTGAGCACCCACTTGCCCTGCACGCGGCCCACGCGGACGCCTGCGATCGGCTGCGCAAACGGGATTTTCGACGCGTTCAGCGCGTAGCTGGTGGCGACCAGCCCGAGGACGTCGGCGTCGTTCTCCTGGTCGGCGCTGATCACGTAGACGAAGACCTGCACTTCGTTCTGGAACCCCTCGGGGAACAGCGGCCGGATCGAGCGGTCGATGATGCGGCAGGAGAGGATTTCCTCGTCGCGGGGGCGCCCTTCGCGCTTGATGAAGCCGCCGGGGATCTTGCCCGCCGCGTATGTGCGCTCCTTGTACTCGACCGTAAGCGGGAAGAACGGCAGCGTGCTCTGCTTGTCGCTCACCGTGACGGAGGCCAGGACCATGGTGTCGCCGAACTGGACCAGCGCCGATCCGGCGGCCTGCTTGGCCATGCGACCCGTCTCGATGATCAGCGGGCGGCCGGCGAATGTCTTCTCAATGCGTTGCATGTCAGTCACGTGATGAATGGTGGGTCTGCAAGCGGCAGGCAGCGGGCGACCGGCGACCCGCGGAGTTCTCCGCGGCCGGCTGGCGCACCCTCTCGGCTGTCCGATGCGAAAACGCGCGGTCCGCTCGATGCTGCCGGCGTCCGCGCGTCCGCAATTCCGTTGTCAGCTAGTAACGCAGCCCAAGCTCGTCGATGAGCTTGCGGTAGGCGTCGAGGTTGGTGCGCTTCAGGTAGTCCAGCAGACGGCGGCGCTTGCCGACCATCTTCAGGAGTCCGCGCCGGCTGTGGTGGTCCTTGCGGTGCTGCCGGAAGTGATCGGTCAGATAGTTGATCCGTTCCGTGAGCACTGCGACCTGCACTTCGGGCGAACCCGTGTCCGTTTCGTGCCGCCGGTTCTTTGAAATTGCGGCGGTCTTCGTGAAAACCATTGTCCCTTTACCCGCGCCTTAAGCGTCGATTTTGTTGTAGCATAAGAACATAACCCTGCCTAATCACCCCTTCAAGGGGGCGGATCGACTGGTTTCGGACGCCAACAGGCGCCCGCCCCGCCCGTCGCCGGCCGGCTAGCTGAAAAAGCTCAAGACGAGCGACTTGATGTCGTTGAACATGACGACCGTAAACAGCACCAGAATGACGGCCACACCCGCTTTCATGAGGTTTTCGCGGGTCCTCACGGTAAACGGCCGGCCCCGCACGCCCTCCGCCAGCGTGACGATGATCTGTCCGCCGTCGAGGATCGGAACGGGGAGCAGGTTCAGCACGGCCAGATTGATGCTCAGGAACGCGATCAGCGTGAACAGGGGCTCCAGACCCGTGCGGGCGGCCGCGACCGACGTGCGGGCAATCGCAATGGGCCCGCCCAAGGTCTCGACCCCGACCGTACCCTGGAACAGGCCGCCGAGCACGCCGGTGACGGCGCCGGCCATCGTCCACGTCGTGCGCCACCCCAGCACGACCGACTCGCCCAGGCCGACGTCTTCGTGCACCGTGCGGTTCACCGCTCCGAGTCCGATCCGCCCCACGGTGATTGGCGCACCGGTCACCGGGTCGGCTTCCTCACGGGCCTCGGTCTCCACGGACAGAGTGAGCGGCCGCCCGGCCCGCACGACGTCCACGGCGATCCGTTGCCCGGGCCGCGTCGTGACTTCGCGCAGGAAGTCCCCCCAATGGCGCACTGGCGCACCCGCGACGGCCGTGACGGAGTCGCCGGTCGCGAACCCGGCGCGTTCAGCCGCCCGACCGGCCACAACGCTGTCCACGACGGCCGGAATGGTCTGGCGCCCGTACGCGGCGTAGATCCCGGTGGCCACCACGATCGTGAGCACCGCATTCATCGTCACACCGGCCAGCAGGATGAAGATCCGCTGCAGGGTGGTCTTCGACTCGAACCAGCGGTCGGGCGGAATCGGCTTGGGCCCGTGCGGAATCATCGCCTCGGGATCCCAGTGTTTGCTGGGCGGCTGATCCACCGGCGCCTCAGTCTCCTTGCCACCCTCGATCTTCGCCATCGTATCGTCGTCGCGCGATGCCATGCGCACGTACCCGCCGATCGGCAGCCACGAAATGACGTACTCCGTCTCGGACCCCCGGGGTCTCCAGCGCCAGAGCGGACTTCCCCACCCGAGCGAGAACCGCGGCGCGTACACACCCACCATCTTCGCCGCGAGGAAGTGACCGAGTTCGTGTACGAACACGACCAGGCCGAGGACGAGCAGCGGGGCAAGCCATGCGAGCATCACCACATCCCTCCGACGACGGCCCGGGCCTGCCGGTCCGCGTCCATTAGCGCGTCACGATCGGGGTCAGAACTGCCGTGGACAGTCTCGAGGGCGCGCTCGATGGCCGTGGCGATCCCACCGAACGGGATATCGCCGTCGAGAAACAGCGCCACCGCAGCCTCGTTGGCGGCGTTGAACACCGCGGGGGCCACACCGCCGGTCCTGCCCGCCTCAATCCCGAGGCGCAGCGCCGGAAAGGCGTCCATCCGCACGGCCTCGAATGTCAGCGCCGGCGCGGTCAGCGGGTCGAACCGGGGAATGCCGGCGTCCGGAACACGCTCGGGGTGCGTCAGTGCGTACAGGATCGGCAACTCCATGGAGGGCACGCCGACCTGCGCAATGACGCTGCCATCCACGAACTCGACCATCGAGTGCACGATGCTCTGCGGATGCACGACCACTTCGATCTTGTCGTACGGCAGATCGAAGAGGTAGTGCGCTTCAATCACCTCCAGCGCCTTGTTCACCAGCGTCGCGCTGTCCACAGTGATCTTGCTGCCCATGCTCCACGTGGGATGTCGCAGTGCCTGGTCGCGCGTCGCGGCCGCCATGCGGTCGCGCGTCCATTCCCGGAACGGCCCGCCGGACGCGGTGATGATCAAACGCCGCACGTCTGCGCCAGCGCGCGCGCCAAGGCATTGGAGGATCGCGGAGTGCTCACTGTCCACCGGGACGATCTCGCCTCCGCCCGCCCGGCCGGCCGCTGCCGCGAGGTGCCCGGCGACGACCAATGTCTCCTTGTTCGCCAGCGCGACGCGCTTGCCCGCGCGCAGCGCGGCAAGCGTGGCGTCCATCCCCGCAACGCCAACCACGGCGTTGAGCACGATGCTCACATCGTCGGCCACGGCGGCGTCAATCAGCGCGTCGGGGCCGGTCCGCCACGAAGCGGCGGCCGCAGTCGCACCCCCGTTCCCCATTCCGGCGTTCCCGGCGCCGCCCGGTGAGACGAGCCCGACGAAACGGGGACTCCACTCCGCGGCCTGCGTACCCAGCAACGCGGCGTTCGAGTGCGCGGTCAGTGCCGACACGTGGAAACGCTCGCGCTGCCGCGACAGCACGCGGAGCGCCGTACACCCGATCGAGCCCGTGGACCCGAGGATGGCCACACCGCGGGTCACGGTGCCGGCACCAACAGGAGGTCGTAGAGCACGAACGTGAACGGCAGGGTGAAGAGCAGCGAATCGACGCGATCGAGCGCGCCGCCATGGCCGGGAATCAACGCCGAGCTGTCCTTCACGCCGGCCTGGCGCTTGAAAAGGGACTCGACGAGGTCGCCGACCTGCCCTGCCGCGCTCACCAGCAACCCGAACGCAGCCGCTGCGCCAAGTGACATCGTGAGCTTCGCGTACGGCGCGAGCGCCAGCCGGACGAACACGACAGCGACGACCATTGCGACGAGGGCGCCGCCCCACGCACCGGCAACAGTCTTGGCGGGGCTGATGCTCGGCATGAGCCGAGCCTTCCCCCAGGCGCGGCCGACAAGCATCGCCGCCGAGTCAGTGCCCCACGTGAGGAGCAACGGGAGCGCCACCAGCAGCGTGCCGGCGAGCGGATCGACCGCAAACCGGTGGTGTCGGATGCCAAAGGCAAAAGCGAGCATACCCCCGGTGTACACCGCACCAAACAACGTGGTCGCCACCGCTTCGATGGGCCGCCGATCGGGCCCCCGGACCCAGAGCGCCACGACCGTCAATTCGAGGACGACCAGCATCACAACGCTGATGGGAGGCGCCCAGGTGCCGGCGAACCACGCGTACGCCGCCAGCGGGATGATTGCGCTCAGGGCGACCAGGTGGCCGCGGAGGGGCTGGACGCCGGCGTGCGCCAGCAAATGCCCGAACTCCCACGCCACGATCCCGGCGGCGGCCGCGAGCAGCACCGCCAGGGCGGCACCGCCGAGCCACGCCACTCCGCCGACGATCGGGATGGCCACCGCCGCGAACGCAATGCGCTTGGCAAGTTCACTCATCGCGATGCCGCCCTGCGGCGCCACCAGCGCCGGGCCGCGTCAAACGCTCACGCGGCCGAATCGCCGGTCGCGCTGCTGGAAGTCGAGAATCGCCTCGAACAGCTCGCGGCGGCCGAAGTCGGGCCAGAGCACCGGCGATATGAAGAGCTCGGTGTACGCGATTTGCCACAGCAGGAAATTGGAGATCCGCTGTTCGCCCGAGGTGCGGATGAGGAGGTCGGGATCGGGGCAGCCGGCCGTGAGGAGGCGACCAGCGATGGCGGACTCGTCGATCGTGCCAGGGTCGATGGTGCCGGCGGCGGCTTCGCGCGCGATCTCGCGCACCGCGCGAAGGATCTCGGCACGCGAACCGTACGACACGAACAGGTTCAGGCGGAGCCGCGAACAGTGCGCAGTCTGCGAGACCACCCGGTCCACGGCGGCGCGAGCGGCAGGGACCAGGAGTTCGAGCTCGCCGAGAAACCGGACCTGCACGCCCTGCTGCTCGAGTTCGTCGGCCTCGCGCTGGATGTACTCCTCCAGCAGCGACATCAGCGCGGCGACCTCGCCGGCAGGGCGTTGCCAGTTTTCGCGCGAGAACGCGAACAGCGAGAGCACCTCGACGCCGGCCTCGATCGCCGCCTCAACCACGGCGCGGACCGACTTCATGCCATTTCGGTGACCAACCGGCCGCGGCAACATCCGCTCACGCGCCCATCGCCCGTTCCCATCCATGATGATGGCGACGTGCCGTGGGACCGCCCCGTTGATGCGAATCCGCGCGAGGAGCTCGGTGGCGTCTGCCATGACGAGCTCCCTACACCTCCATGATTTCGTGCTCCTTCGCCTTCATCGCCTCGTCCACCTTCGCGATGAACTCATCGTGCAGCTTCTGGAGGTCCTTCTCGGCGTGCTTGACGTCGTCCTCGGACACGCCGGCGAGCTTCTTCAGCGTGTCGCGGGCGTGGGTGCGCTGGTGGCGAATCGCGATATGCCCGTCTTCGGCGTACTTGTGCAGCACCTTGGCAAGGTCGCGCCGGCGTTCCTCGTTCATGGACGGCAGCGGCACGCGAATCACACCACCCTGATGCGCAGGATCGAGCCCGAGGTTGCCCTCGCGGATGGCCTTCTCGATCGCCTTCGCCTGGGTCTTGTCGAACGGCGTGACCAGAAGCAGGCGCGGCTCCGGCGCCGATACGGTGGCGCACTGGTTGAGCGCCATCTCGGTGCCGTACAGCTCGACCTTCACCGAGTCGAGCATGCTTGCCGAGGCCTTTCCCGAGCGGATCGAGTTGAACTGGTGCTTGGCCGCCTCGACGCTCTTTTCCATGCCGGCGCGGCAGTCCTTGAGGATGTTCGGAATCGTGCTCATGAGACGAGGGTCCCCACCTTGTCGCCGCGAACAGCCTTGAGCACCGCCCGCGGCGCGTTGATGT
>CAZLAU010000021.1:22536-27514 GCA_964557615.1 uncultured Gemmatimonas sp. | reverse complement strand
AGGCGATGACGTCGTCGAGCGCCATCGTGGCGGTGGGCTCGTCGCCGTGCATCTGCGACCAGAGGAAGACCTTCGTCGACCCCGTGCCGAACGTAACGGTGCGGAGTTCCCGGCCTTGCATGGATCGGCCGACCTCCGCGACGACGAGGCCGCCGGTGGTCAGAGACGGCTGCACCGCGCGCCAGAACTGCTGGTGGTTGAAGCGGCGCTGGGCGATCGCCGCCACCCGGTGGCGTTCGGCGATCGAGAGGCGCTCGGCCCAAGGCGTTGCGGCAGCCTGCGCGGCGGGCGGCGCGGCGGGCGGCGCGGCTCGGTCGGCGCCACCCTGGGCAGTCGCGCTTCCCGAGGCGCCCACGACGAGCGCCGCGAGCGCGAACGCACCAGCCCGCGCGACGGAGAACCGGTTGGCGATGCGATGGTCGAAGTGCACGGCCAATGATGCGGCGATCATCGCGATGGAGCAAGGCCGTCGCCGAGCGCGCGCGCGAGGAACTTCGTCACAGCCGCGATCAGCGCATCACCCGCGAGCATCTCGTGGTCGTTGTGATCGGCGCCGCGGAGCACGAGCAGATCTTTCGGCTCGCGCGCCGCCCCGTGCAGTTCGCGCGTCTGGTCGGCCGGCACGATGGCATCGCGATCGCCGGCGATGAACAGCGTCGGCGCGCCGACGCGAGCGATCCGCTCGATCGATGGGTAGCGGTCCTTGAGGATCCACCGGGCGGGCACGAACGGATAATGCCGCTGCGCCAACGCAACCATCGACGTGTATGGCGACCGCAACACGATCGCCGCCGGCGGGTGTTCCGTGGCCAGCGCGACGGCGACGCCAGTGCCCAGCGATTCGCCGAAGTACACGAGGCGCGACGAGTCCACGTCGGGACGTTGCACAACATACCCGCGCGCGGCTCGGCCGTCCTCGAGGAGGCCAGCCTCGGACGGGGAGCCGGGATTGCCGCCGAAGCCACGGTAGTCGAAGAGCAGCACCGAGTATCCCGCATGCCGCAGCGCCGACGCGAGCGCTGCCCGGTACGAGCGATTGCCCGCGTTGCCGTTGAACACAATGACGGTTCCGAGCGACGGCTCCGCGGCGCCCGGCACGAACCACGCCCCAAGTTCGAGTCCGTCGGCGGTGGTAAGCACAACCGGTTCGGCGGCCGCGAGCCCGACGCGCGCGGGCGTCCCGACGGCGCCCATGGGCAGGTACATGAGCCGCCGCTGCCCCGCCCACAGCGCGACGAGGAAGAGCACCGCGATGGCGACGACGCTGAGCAGCGGCACCATGATGCGCCGAAGGATTCGCGGCGTGAAACTGCGAGGCAACCCCGCAACCGGGCCGATCCGATCTCCCGGCTCGTCCATCGCTCTACGCTGGGGCGGCCCGGGCTCGGGCGCAAGCGCGTGCGCCGCGCGACCGCTGGCAGCCGTGCCGCGAAGCCCGTATTCTCCACGGAACGCCTCAACCGGAATTGGTCCCATGCGCATCACCCTCCTCGCCCGCGCCGCGCTCTCCGTCGCCCTCTGTTCAACGCTTGCGGTCGCCCAGCGCGGCGGTGGAAACGCCGGTGGCAACGCGCCGTCGCAAAATGCGTCCGCAACAAATCCGCAGGGTGACCTGCCGTACGCGGCGCCTGGCAAGGAGCCGGTCTCCAAGTGGACGCCGCCCGCGTCGGCGGGACGCCAGCTCACCCTGAACGACCTGACGAACTGGAAGGGCATTCGCGGCAGCGCGATTTCCAACGACGGCAAGTGGTTCGTGTACGCCATTGCACCCAACGAGGGCGACGGCGAAGTGGTCGCGCGCGGCACGGCCGCGGGCGCGCAGGAGATGCGATTCCCCACCGGAGCTGTGGGCGGCGGACGTGGCGGCGCCCCCCAGATTTCCGGCAACAGCCGCTGGGTGGCCTTCAACGTGAACGCACCGACGCCCCCGGCCGGACGCGGCGGACGCGCGGGCGGAGGCGGCGGACGCGCGGGCGGAGGGGCGGCCGCGAATGCGCAGCCCAAGCTGGCCGTCGTCGACCTCACCACCGGCACCAAGCGCGAGTTCGAAAGCGTGCGGGCCTTCCGGTTCGCTGGCGACAACTCCAACTGGCTCGCGATTCACCATTCGGTCGCGGGCGGTGGTGGCGCGAATGCGGCGGCCGCGGCCGGCGGTGGTGGGCGCGGCGGCGCGCCGGCGGGTGCCGCCGGAACGGCGCCCGCGTCGGTGCTCGAACTCGTGGATCTCGCCGGCGGGGGCCTGCCGATGCAGATCGCCAATGTCTCGGAGTTTGCATTCAACGATGCCGGCGACTGGCTCGCGTACTCCGTGAGTGCGGCCGACCAGCTCGGCAACAGCATTCAGCTTCGAGAACTCGCGACCGGCGTCACGCGGTCGATTGACGCCGCCAAGGCATCGTATCGCCGGCTCACGTGGGGCGACTCGAGTTCGGCGCTGCTGGCACTGCGTGTCGTGAGCGACACCACTCCCGGCGGCGACGAGCAGGCCACGCTCCTCGCCTGGGCGAATGCGACGGCGGCCAATGCACGGCCAACGGAAATCACGGCCAAGTCCGCCGGGATCACCGGCGGGCTCGTGATCAGCAGCGATCGCGCGCCGCAGTGGAGCAACAACCGGTCGGCCGTGTACTTCGGGCTCCGCGAGCCCCGTCCGGCCACCGAGCAACCGTCGGGTGCCAATCCCGCAGCCTCAAGCGCGCCCGCACCGGGCGCCGGTGCCGGCGGGCGTCTCCCGGCCGCGCCGCAAACCAGCGCCGACGTGCCGTCGCTCGTGCTCTGGCACTGGAAGGATCCGCGCGTCCAGAGCCAGCAACAGGTGCAGGAGGCCGCCGACCGCGCATTCAGCCACCTGGCGGTGTTCGACCTCGCCTCGCAGAAGGTCACCAAGCTCAGTGACGACAAGATGCGGACCGTCCAGATCGGTCCGAAGGGCACCTGGGCCGTCGGAAACGACGGCACCGAGTATGAGCGCGAAGCCAGCATTCGCGGGTTCAACTATCGGGACGTGTACGCAGTGAATGTCGCCACCGGTGCCCGCAAGCTCATCAAGTCCAAGGTGTCGGGCCCGGCGGGCGGTTTCTCCCCGGACAATTCGAAGTTCGCGTTCTACGAAGCCGGCAACTGGCTGGTGTATGACTTCGCCGCGGGCACGACCAAGGACATCACCAGCGGGATTCCGACCCAGTTCTGGAACACGGAGGACGACCACAACCAGGTGAAGCCGGCCATTGGCGGCGGATTCCTCGGCTGGTCCAAGTCCGGCACTGAGGCGCTCGTCCGGGACAACTGGGACGTATGGCGCGTGCCGCTCGCCGGCCCCGCGTCGGCGGCCGTCAACATCACGGGCAACGGCCGGAAGGACCAGATCCGGTACCAGTTCCGCCTCAATCCCGATCCGCGCAACGCGGCCGACGGGATCGACCTCTCGCAGCCGCTCTACTTCGAGACGTACGGCGAATGGACGAAGAAGGAAGGACTCGCCGTCGTTGATGCCGTGAAGGGCGGCGCCACGGCCGTCGCGTGGGAAGACGCGAAGGTCGACTTCCGGCGCGCGCGCGATGCGAACACGTGGGTGTACAGCCGCCAGACCGTCGCGAAGGCGCCTGACTATTTCGCCGCGGACGACGGCATCAAGAACGAGCGCAAGCTCACGAACCTGGACGCGCAGCTGGAAGGCATCGCCTGGTCGCCGGGAATGGTGCTGATCAACTACTCGTGCGAGCAGGGCCTCGGCCGGCGCCAGGCCGCATTGTTCCTCCCGGCCGGGTACGAGAAGGGCAAGCGGTACCCGGCACTTACTTACATCTATGAGAAGCTGTCGCAAGGCGCGCACGTCTTTCCCGAACCCAACGCGACGCGCTACTCCAACCCGGCGGTGTACACGTCGCGCGGCTATGCCTTCCTGCAGCCCGACATCGTGTACAAGGTGAATGACCCGGGCCGCTCGGCGCTGTGGTGCGTCGTGCCGGCCGTGAAGGCGGCGATCGCCGCCGGGTACCTCGATCCCGACCGCATCGGCCTCCAGGGCCACAGCTGGGGCGGATACCAGTCGAGCTTCCTCGCCACGCAGACGAAGCTCTTCAAGACGATCGTCACCGGCGCGCCGCTCACCGACATGACTTCGATGTTCGGGTCGATCTACTGGAACACCGGGAGCACCGACGCCTCGATCTTCATCGCCAGCCAGGGACGCTTCACCGGCGGGCCGAACGACGTTCCTGAGGCATACGACCGCAACTCGCCACAGAAGTTCGCCCAGAACGTCGCAGTGCCGCTGATGATCCTGCACAACGATCGCGACGGCGCCGTGGACTTCAACCAGGGCATCACGTTCTACAACCACCTGCGCCAGATGAACAAGGACGTCGTGCTGCTGGAGTACGTGGGCGAAAACCACGGCCTCGCGCGGCCGGCCAACCAGAAGGACTACGCGCTGCGAATGACGGAGTGGTTCGACACATTCCTGCGCGACCAGCCTGCGCCGGATTGGATCACGGATGGTGTGCCGCGGCTCAAGATGGAGGCGCACCTCAAGGACCGGAAAGCGCTGGTCGATCCGAAGGCCACGACGACCGCGCCGCGTATCACGCCGTAACCGGGAAACCGCGGAGATTCGCGGAAGAACTGCACGGAGATTCGCGGATACGACAACTGAAGGGTAAGGGCAACTGCAACTACCACTACCACAACAGCAGTGAAACCGGGGGAGCCGCAACGGGCAGGGCCGTCGTTGCTGTTCCCCCGGTTTTTCGGTTGCAGTCTCCGCGTGATCCGTGCACTTGGTCCGCGAATCTCCGCGGTTCCGCCGTTGCTGTTCCCTCAGTTAGTCGTTGCAGTCTCCGCGTGATCCGTGCAGTTCGTCCGCGAATCTCCGCGGTTCCGGTGGGTCGCGACCTAGTACGGCTGCACCGTCGCAACCAACGAACCGTCGGCGCCGGCGGAGAGGATCAGCCGGTACCACGTGCGATCCCCGAACCGC
>CAZLAU010000021.1:6308-22436 GCA_964557615.1 uncultured Gemmatimonas sp. | reverse complement strand
ACCGTCGGCGCCGGCGGAGAGGATCAGCCGGTACCACGTGCGATCCCCGAACCGCGTGCGCAGCACCGCATTGTGCGCGCCGAGGTCCATCGCGTAAATCACGTCGCCCGAGAGCCGCCCGTCGGCGCCAATCGGCTCCAGCGGCAGCGCCGCGCCGAATGATGCCGGCAACGACCTGCCTTCTTCGGCCTCGGCGCGGCACGCCGGCCCGATCGCGTCGGCCGAACCGACGCGCGCCTGCGGTTCACGCGCCTCCGCGAATTCTGCGCCTTCAGGCAGCCGCGCCGCTGCGCTGTCGATGTAGCGCGCCATCGCCGGTCCCGGCGCCAGCTGCGGGTGCGCGACGGCAGAATCGGCCGCGGCCAGCAGCGAGCACACGTCCCGCGTTGCCAGCAGCCGCGCCGCATCGCCACGCGTAACGCCCGCGCCCCACAGTCGCCGCAGCACGCGCGCCGGAAACGCCTCACGCACGAAGACCAGTGCGTTCGTCGCACCGGCCGCACGCACCGCCGCCGCGACATCCACGCGAAGCGCACGCCTGCTCGCCCGCACCGCGTCCGCGGTGCCCCACACGCTGAACTTCGACATCGACGGCCCCCACGCGATCAGCAGGCACGCCGCGAGGAATGCCGCTGCGCCCCGGCCCGCCGCCGACCCTTCGTAGTCCGCGATCCGGAACGGCGTCAACGCGAGCAGGACGACCACGGCCGGCAGCGCCGTGAACATGAACCGCGGTCCGAGAAACTCGCCGCGACCCCAGTACGCGGCGTACGCCGCCAGCTGCGCGCCGAACAGCGCAAGCACAAGCGCGTCCCATCGCGTGGCACGCTTCAGGGCGCAGAGCCCGACGAACACCACGACCATCGCAGGCACGGGCCAGGACATCACCGAGATGTTCATCTCGTTCACGTAGGTCACCGCGTAGAACACGGCACGGCCCACGGAATGCACGTCGCCTTGCGGGTCGGCGTGAAACCCCACGCCGTGCCCTGCCCCCCACATCACTTCGTATCCGAAGGTCAGCGGCCCGCCGTTCATCACCGTGTTGGCGATGAGCAGCGGCGCCACCGCAAGGGCGCCCGCGATCGCCTGCACCGCGAGTTCGCCCGCGCGCGTCCTGTTCCGGTGCACGACGTGCAACTGGAACCCGCCAATCACGACGGCGAGCACGACCGCGTCGAGCGGGCGGATCGTCGCGGCTGCCCCGATCGCGACCCCGATGCCCGCCGCCCAGGCCATCCCGCGCGCGCGTGATGCCGCGCGGTCCCACTCGACGAGCATCGCAAGGGTCGCAGTGGCCAGGAACAGCACGGGCACGTGGTTGAGATACGTGCCCGCCATCATGAGCACGTTCGGCGTCACGGCAAAGAGCGCGGCAATCGTCCGGCCGGGGAGCTCACCAAACGCCACGCGGGTGAAGTGCGAGAACAGTGCTGCTGCGAGGCCCGCGAGGAGTGGATTCACGAGGAACGGTGCGCCGGCCAGCACGCCCAGGGCGAGGACCGCCGGACCCCCGATCGGGAAGTGCGAGTACCAGCGGCCCGTGTCGATCACGTTGTCGATCGCAAAGAACTCGGGGTGTGGGTCGGCCGGGAGCGACAGCCATCCGTTCGCGAGCATCTTCGCATGCCAGAGCAGTGCGACTTCATCGGACGTGCTCGCGCCGCTTTCGAATGCACGCACGACGAACACCAGGCTGAGCGCAGTCGCCACCCCTCCGACGAGCACCGCGAATGCGATTGGCGGCGGCCCGACAAGCAGGCGCGCAACACGAGCCGGCATGTCCCGAACGATCGGCACGGGGAGCTTGGCCGCCAGAATCGCCACGATCAGGGCCGTGCCGCCACCGAAGATCCAGTAGTCGATCAGCGCCGGGGCAAACGGGTTGCCGTCGAAGAAGAAGGGCAGAAAGCAGCACATCGCGACGACCACCGCACCGGCCATCCCGAGCGGCGACGTCTCGATGCGGCGGGTCACGCGGGCCGGCGCCTCTGCATGGCGATCCACACACCCCAGCCGACGCTCCACCCGAGCAGCGCGCCGAGCGTGACGTCAGAGAGGAAGTGCGCATGCGCCAGCACCCTCGTGGCGGCGCATCCCGCGGCAAGCGAGTACCACACGACGCCCGCCCCCGGAAAGAGCCGCGCAAGCGCGGTCGCCGCACCGAACGCCACCATCGTGTGGCTGCTCGGCGTCGCGAGCCCCGCCGTCGAGAACGGCTCGTCGCTCCAGGACCTGAACCCGTAGTCGCCGGCGTTGATCTCCGGCCGCTCGCGGCGGATCAGCAGCTTGAGCACTTCACACGTGATGCCCGCCACCGCCGGCGACGCCAGCAGGTACGCCGCGTTCCACTTCGCCCGCGCTGCGTGGTCACGCCGCTGCGTGAGCCACACCGCCAGCGCGGCAATCACCCACGTGGGGTACCAGCCGATCTCGCGCAGCAGGCGCGCCCAGTCGCGGTCGTAGAGGTCCGGCGTGTACCAGTGGTCGTACACCCAGCGGTCGCGCAACATCGGCACGAACAGGAAGAACGCCATCAGCGCGAGCAGCCACGACGTTCGCACCGGCAAGGAGGCGCGCCAGATGTTGCGCTCGTCCCAGCGCTCGGCCGCCGGGGAGCCCGCCTCGACATCGCTCATCCGGCCACCTCCTGGAACGAGCGCACGATGATCTCGGTCATTCCCCAGATGACACGCCCCTCCACGTGGATCGCGTCGCGCCACATCGAGAACCCGCGCGCCTGCACGCGCGTGGGCCGCGTGTTCCGGGGGTCGAACAGGGACTCGATCGGCACCCAGAAGTATGACGACACTTCATCCGATGGAACCACCTGCACCGGCCGCTCGATGGCCACGCGCGCGACGTACGGGCGCACGATCACCGGCGGCAGCAATGGGTTGCGCGCGCGGAACTCGTCGATCGGCCCGAACAGCTCGCCCTGCAGCCGAAGGTCCAGCCCGGTCTCCTCGCGCGTCTCACGCACCGCGGTCTCGACGAGGTCGCCCTCGTCCAGGTTCTTCCGTCCCCCGGGGAGGGCAATCTGCCCGCTCCACGGATCGCCCTCGCGCACCGCGCGCTCGATGAACAACGCCTCGGGCGACCGTCCCGCAGACTCTCGCAGCACGATCGCCACGGCTGCCTCCCAGAACGGCTCGTCGCGCTCGGCAAACTTCGGCGCGTACGCACGCACCGCGCCGCCGATGCGCGCAATCGAGAAGCGGTCAGGCACGGGCCGGCCGCCGCCTCGATGCCGCCACCCGCGTCACGGTGCGATCCATATCACGCCGGTTGAGCCGCTGGCGCGGCGGGGACCACCCGGTTCCGGTCGAGCACCACCGCGGCCGCCAGGTCGGCCGTGACGTTGGTGGCCGTGCGGAACATGTCCGGGATAGTGTCCACGGCGAGCAGCACGCCCACCCCCTCGGCCGGCAGGCCCACGGCGAGCAGCACCGGCACCATCATGATGATGCTCCCGCCGGGAATGCCCGGCACGCTGAAGCTCGTCGCCACGCTCGTGAGGGTCAGCGTCGCATACTCCGCCGGCCCCAGCGAAATGCCGTAGAGCTTGGCGATGAACATCGCTCCCACGAGCTGGCCGATCACCGCCCCGGCGCGGAACATCGTGATCATCACCGGCATCAGGAACGAGATGATCGGCTCGCTGAGGTGCAGCTTCTCGCGGGCCACCGTGAGCATCGCCGGGAACGCCGCCAGCGACGACCGCGCGCTGAACGCGACCGCCTGCGCCGGCAGCACGGCGCGGGCAAACACACCGATCGGCACGCGGCCCAGCACCGAGGCGGCCGGGTACATCACGAAGACGCAGAACGCCGTGCTCACCGCGCACACCACAATCATATAAGTAGCAAGCGCGCCGGCCGCAGCCACGCCGATCCGTGACGCGAGCACGAACGCCAGCGCGAATACACCGACCGGCGCAGCGAGCAGCACGGCGCCCATCACCGCAAGCGAAGCCTCCTGCACGGCGCGCATCACTGTGATCAGCGCCGCCCGCCGCTCCGCCACGACCTGCGTGAGCGCGGCGCCGAGGGCGATCGAGAACACGATCACCGGCAGCAGTGCGCCATCGGCAGCGGCCTTCACCGGGTTCACCGGCACGAGGTCCACGAACCACTGCGCCACCGACGGCAGCTGCTTTGCCCCCTCCACCGCAGTCGCCCCGGCCTGCGCCGCGTTGGCGCGCAGCGACTCGGCGGCCGCGGGGTCGATCGCTATCTGCGCGAAGACCACCGGCGCGATCATCAGCGAGAACGCCCCGGCCAGCAGCAGGCAGATGATGAACATCCCGAAGCCCTTCGCGCCAAGCACCGTGACCGTGCGCGTGTCCGCCGCGCCGCCCACGCCGATGAGCAGGGACGAAACGACCAGCGGGATGATCGCCATCCGGATGGCCGACACCCAGAGCGTGCCCACCGGCTGGAGCACCGGAACGAGCGCACCGGCCGCATCGGGGCTCGCGGCGGTGAGCGCGAGCCCGGCGCCGAGCCCGGCCAGCAGCGCAATGAGGACCTTGATGGCGAGCGACATCGCCGGGAGAAGCTACGCGCGGAGCGCTAGCTTGGATATATGCCTCCGGCCTGGTTCCTTGCGGCGATTCCGTGGATCGTGCTCCCCGCCGTGCTGCTCTGGCGGTCGCGCGGCTCGGTGCCCCTCGCGCGCTACGAGCCGGCGAGTGCGGCGCCCGTGAGCGTCATTGTCCCGGCGCGAAACGAGGCCCGCAACATCGAGGCGTGCCTTCGGTCGATCCTCTCCACCACCGCCGCATCCGTGGAAGTGATCGTCGTGGACGACCACTCAGACGACGGCACGGGTACCATCGCGCGGAACGTCGGAGCCGGCGACGCGCGCGTGCGGGTAATCGACGCGCCCCCGCTCCCCGACGGCTGGTTCGGCAAGCAGTGGGCGTGCCATTCCGGCGTTCAGCAGGCACGCGGCGACCTGCTCGTGTTCACGGACGCCGACACGCGGCACACGCCTGAACTGATCGGCCGCGCGGTGGGCGCCCTTCGCGAACGCGGCGCCGACCTGCTGAGCGTGATGGGCACGCAGGAACTTGGCGGGTTCTGGGAGCGGCTGCTGCAGCCACAGGTGTTCACGTTCATCCTCGCCCGGTACGGCAACACCGAGACGATGAGCCAGTCCACGCGACCGGTGGACAAGATCGCGAACGGGCAGTTCTTCGTCGTCACGCGTGCCGCCTATGCCAAGGCCGGAGGCCACGAAGCCGTGCGCGATCACGTGGCCGAGGACCTGCGGATGGCGCAGGAAGTGAGCCGCGCGGGCGGCAAGGTGCACTTCGTGGACGGCCGCGAGTTCCTGAGCACGCGTATGTACGAAGGACTCGGCGAGCTGATGCGCGGCTGGGGCAAGAACGTGTACGCCGGCGGCCGCGATTCGCTCGAACTCCGCCCCTCCGGGCGTGCCGCGCTGCGCGTGCTCTATCCGATGCCCGCGCTCTGGAACGTCTGGCCGGTGTTGATGGCCGAGGTGGCTGCGCTCGGCGTGCTGCCGCCGCCCGTGCTCTGGTGGGGGCTCACGTGCTATGCCGCGTCGGTGCTCTTCTGGATGGCGGTCAACCGCGAGTTCGGCGTGCCGTTCTGGTACGCGCTGCTCTATCCGGTCGGCGCGGGGATGATGGCGTGGCTGCTCGCTGCGGCCGCGTGGCGCGGTGACCGCGTGGAATGGAAGGGCCGGCAGTACCGATCCGTGGCGGCGGGGGCCGGCCGATGACGCGCGAACGCAAGCTCCCCGCCCTGCTGTTCGACATGGACGGCACGTTGCTCGACTCGATCGAGTTGATCGTCGAGTCGGCGGTGCACGCGTTCGACGGACGCCCCGGCCCGCGACCCACACGCGCGGAATGGCAGGCGCTGATCGGCACGTCGCTCGACTCGATGCTGGCGCGGTGGGCGATGGACGACGCCGACGCCGCGTTCCTCAAGGCCCGCTACCGCTCATTCCAGATCGAGAACCACGACCGGCTCGTGCGCCTCTACGACGGCGTGGAGGACACGCTGCGTGCGCTGCACGCCGCCGGCCATCCGATGGCCATCGTGAGCAGCAAGCTCGACGGCGGCATCCGGCGCTCGATGGACTACTTCAAGCTCACGCCGCTGTTCGACGCAATTGTCGGAATCGAGCACACGGTGCACCACAAGCCGCATCCCGCGCCGGTGCTCTACGCGCTCGGCAAGCTGGGCGTGGGCCCGCTGGACGCGGTGTTCATCGGCGACTCGCCGCACGACGTGGAGGCGGCGAAGGCCGCCGGCGTACGCGTGATCGCCGTGACGTGGGGCGCGTATTCACGGGCCGAGATTGCGCCGCTCGAGCCGGAAGGGTGGATCGAACGGATGCCGGATCTCGCATCGACATTGCGTCGCTAGGCGGTGCCGGAGCTGCGCCGAGCGCGCAACACACACCTGCAATGGAACGCTCGTTGTTGCGCTGATGCGGTGACGGTTGCGCGCGTGCCGGCGGCGATCGTGGGGCGTGTCCTCCCTGCGCCATGCCGCCGAACTGCTAACGACCTCCGCCAGCGTCCACGGCGCCGGTCGTGTCGCAGCGCTCCTTGGATTCACGGAGCCGATTGCCCTGGACAGCCAGGCCCGCGAACGGTTCGGAATCGCGGCTGACGTGCGGCGCGCGTTCGTCGGTGAAAGCAAGGGATTGCTGCGCTGTTGCACCGTGGTCGCCGCGTCAGACCAGGATGCGCGACCCGTCGCCGCCAGGTGTGCGGCGCGAATCGCGGCGCGGGCACCACACGCCCTGTGGCTCGTGATCGTCGTGCAGCCCGCGACGCGAACGTTCATTGTGGCGGTCCCGCCACTCGGCGCGTCGGTCGGTGTCGCGGCACTCGTCGTGGACGCGCGCCGTGTGCGCGATTCGGACGCCGAGACGATCGCCGCGA
This sequence comes from uncultured Gemmatimonas sp., assembly GCA_964557615.1. Classification (GTDB taxonomy): domain Bacteria; phylum Gemmatimonadota; class Gemmatimonadetes; order Gemmatimonadales; family Gemmatimonadaceae; genus Fen-1231. The sequence goes on along the minus strand of CAZLAU010000021.1, from coordinate 15,508 downwards.
TGGCGGACGCCGCGAGCCCCGCCGACGCGATGACGCACCATCGCTGGCGCGAGATCCTCGGCCGCGACGCCCTGACCCGCCGCTTCTATCGGGAACTCGAGTCAGCCGTCGGCGAACTCGCCTCTTCCGCGCGCGGCCGCGCACCCGAGCACGCGCGCCGGGAGATCGCCCTCCTGTGCACGTCGCGACTGCTCTTTCTGGCGTTCCTCGAGGCGAAGGGATGGCTCGACGGCGATCGCGAATTCCTCCGGCACCAGTTCGATGCGCGCTGTGCGAGCGGCGGGTCGGCGCACCGCCGCCTGCTGGAACCGCTCTTCTTCGGCACGCTCAACACGCCCGTGTCGCGGCGCGCGGCGTTCGCGCGCCGGCTGGGGCGTGTCCCGTTCCTCAACGGCGGTCTGTTCGGGCGCACCGTGGTGGAACGGCGATGGCGCGACACCGAGCTGACCGACGGTGCCATCGGGCGCGTGATCTGTGAACTGCTCGGGCGGTACCGGGTAACCGCGCGCGAGGAATCCGTGTCGTGGAGCGAGGCCGCGATCGACCCGGAGATGCTCGGCCGCGCGTTCGAATCGCTGATGGCCACCGACGAACGGCGCCGGTCCGGCGCGTTCTACACGCCGCTCCCGCTCATCGAACGCCTGACCAGCTGTGCGATCGACGAGTGGCTCGCCGGCTGTCGTGTTTCGCCATCGATACGTGCTCGTGTCCTGAGCCGTGAGCCGCTCTCCGGGCGCGACCGCGATCAGGTTCTCGCCCACGTCGCCGGCGTCAGGGTACTCGACCCCGCGTGTGGAAGCGGCGCGTTTCTCGTGCATGCGCTCGAGCGGCTCGCGGAGATACGGGCCGCAGCGGGGGATCGCCGCCCGACGTCTGTGCTGCGTCGCGAGACGCTGACTCGCTCGATCTTCGGCGTCGATGTCAACCCGATGGCCGTGTGGCTGTGCGAACTCCGGCTCTGGCTGTCGGTGGTGATCGACGCAGCCGAACACGACGGCATGAACATCGCGCCGCTGCCCAACCTCGACCACAACATCCGCGTCGGCGACTCGCTGGCGGGCCACGGATTCGAGCAGCCGATGCTCCGGCCGGCGGCGGGCCTGTCGTCATTGCGACGGCGCTACGCGCGAGCCACCGGTGTGCGAAAGCGGGACCTCGCCCGTGCGCTCGACGGCGAGGAACGTCGGCTGGCCGTCGCGGCGGCGATGCACGAACACGCGGGATTGACCGCGCGCCGTCGAGACCTGCTGCTGGCCGTTCGTGGGCGCGACCTCTTCCTGCATCGGATCGTGCCGACGACCGCGCAACGCGCTGAACTGGAGGAGTTGCGCAACGCGGCACGCGAGGCACGTCGTCGGGCGACTCTGCTGCGCGCCGGCGGGGCCCTGCCCTTCTCCTTTCACACGCACTTCGCCGACACCGCCGCCGCGGGCGGATTCGACCTGATCGTGGGCAACCCACCGTGGGTGCGGCTCCACCGCATCGCCCCGGCGGATCGGGCGGGCCTCGCACGCCGGTTCGAAAGCTGGAAGCACGCGGCGTGGGTGACCGGGGCGCGCGACGCCGGTGCCGGACGCGGATTTTCGTCGCAGGTCGACCTGGCTGCGCTGTTCGTCGAGCGGGCGACGCAACTCGCCCGCCCCGGCGGCGCGATCAGCTTGCTCGTCCCGGCGAAGCTGTGGACATCGCTTTCCGCCGGCGGGATTCGACGGGTGCTCCTGGACGGGTGCAGAGTGCGTGCACTTGAAGACTGGAGCGAGTCGCCGACGGCGTTCGATGCCGTCGTCTACCCGTCGCTCCTGCTGGCGGCGCGCGGCGCACCGGAACCCCAAACCACGGCTCCGATGCGCGGGACCATCCACCGACCGGGCCAGTCGCTCTCCTGGACGTGCGCGGCGACCGAGCTTGCGCTCGACGACTCGCCCGGCGCCCCGTGGCTGATCGTGCCACCCGAAGTCCGCAACGCCTTCAACCTCCTGGATCAACGCGGCACGCATCTGGCGCGGTCCACGTTCGGCAGGCCGCTGCTGGGGGTGAAGACCGGCTGCAACGACGCGTTCGTCGTTCAGCCACGGCCCGGGTGGCACGACCTGCCCAAGGCGGACGATTCGTGCGTGATTCGCGGCGGCGACCTCGAGGACAACATCGAGATCCGGCTCCTCCGGCCGCTCCTGCGAGGCGAGGACGTCTGTGCGTGGGCAACACCCCGGCCGGGTCGGGCACTGATCTGGACACACGACGTGCGCGGCGCCCCGCTCGAGCGGCTGCCGCCGATGGCCGCGGAATGGATGGCGCGCTGGAAGCAGCAGCTCCAGGCGCGCAGCGATGCCGCGCGTGGCGGACGGTATTGGACGTTGTTCCGGACCGAAGCCGCCGACAGCAGCCGTCCACGCGTGGTGTGGAGCGACATCAGCCGCGTGCCGCGTGCCACCGTCGTTGCCGCCGGTGACCCGACGGTTCCGCTGAACAGCTGCTACGTGTGCGTTGCCCGATCGACCGACGACGCGCTGGCGCTCGCCGCGTTGCTGAACTCGGCGCCGGTCGCGGCGTGGCTGTGCGCCCTCGCCGAGCCCGCGCGCGGCGGCTATCGCCGGTTTCTCGGATGGACGCTCTCACGCTTGCCCGTACCACGCGACTGGGACCGCGCGGTCTCGATCCTCGCGCCGATCGCGCGTGACGCCTGCGCCGGACGCGCGCCCGACCCACATACGCTCGCCGTGGCAGTCGCCCGCGCATACCGCCTGCGCCTCGCCAGTCTCGAGCCGCTGCTCACGTGGTGCCTGCGCTGACCGACGTCCTCGATACGATTTCCCGCGCCGTGGATCCCCACGCGCGCGAACGGACGATGCTCGGCGCAGTGCGCCTCCACGCGCACCAGGTGGACGCCGTCAGGCGCGCGCGCGCGGCCATCGCCGAGTTCGGCGGCGCACTCGTCGCCGACGCGCCCGGACTCGGGAAGACGTTTGTCGCGCTCGGCGTTGCCGCGGGCTATTCCCGCTGCGTCGTCGCCGCGCCGGCGTCCCTGCGGCCCATGTGGCTCGCCTCGGCGGAGCAGGCGCGCGTCGCGATCACGTTCGTTTCCCTGGAGGCGCTGAGCCGTGGCGCTGCGGCGCCGCGGGCGCCCCTGGTGGTCGTCGATGAAGCACACCGCGTCGCGTCACACGCACGGCGACGGTACGACCGCGTCGCGCGAATGGCCCACCACGCCCACCTACTGCTGCTCACGGCCACGCCGGTGAGGAATCACTCGGCCGAGCGCGCGGACCTGCTGGCACTGTTCCTTGGCGGTGAAGCGCGGCACGCCGATGACGCGCTCGTGAGCCGGTGCATCATCCGCCGCGATGCCGGCGTGGTGCGCGCCTCGCCCGGTGTTGCGCGCCTACCCGCGCTGCGCCGGCGCGGTGGCCACGAGATCGCAGCCGCCCTCCGGTCGCTCCCGCCGCCGCTCCCGGCGGCCGATGGCGTAGCCGCTGCGGGGCTCGTGCGATGCACGCTCGCCCGGAGCTGGGCGTCGAGCATGGCCGCGCTCGACGACGCCCTTGCCCGGCGGCTCCAGCGCGGTGCTGCACTCGCCTCGATGCTCGCCGAAGGACGCCTTCCGCGACGCCACGAACTCCGGGCGTGGACGCTCGGCGACGACGCCATGCAGCTGGCGTTTTCGTTCGTCGCGTCGCCGACGCTGAGCGAGTCGATTCCCAGTTGCCTCGCCGTGCTCACCCGCCACGTCGCCGCGGTCGCGAAACTCCGGGACATCGTGCGTGAGGCCGTGCCGCGCGACACCGCGTGGCGAGCCCGGATCCTCGCACGGATTTCGGCTCGTCATCCCGATGCCGTGGTCATCGCGTTCACGGCGTTCGAGGCGACAGCCCGTGCGCTGTATGGCGCCGTGGCACGCCTCCCCGGAACGGTGCTGCTCTCCGGTCACGGCGCACGATCAGCCGGCGGCCAGCTCGCGCGATCGGCCGTCCTCGCGAGTCTCGCGTCGGGCGCACGTCTCGGGCGACGCGACGACGTCAGGCTCGTCATTGCCACGGACGTGCTGTCGGAGGGTGCGAACCTTCAGCGGGCGTCAGTGATCGTGCACCTCGACGATCCGTGGACCCCAGCCTCCGTTGAACAGCGCGTCGGACGCGCGGCACGACTCGGCTCCACGCACGCAACGGTATTCGAGTACCGCCTGGCGCCGCCGCTCGCCGCGCAACGCCTCCTTTCGCTCGAAGACATTCACCGCGCCAAGCGCGTGGCGGCGCGCCGGGCGCTCGTGCCGGCGATCGCTGCCGAGGCGCTGCGCACGCTCGTGCGCAGTTGGCGCGCACATCCGCACAAGCCGCCCCGCTTTGCCGCCGCTGCCTGCTATGCTGCGTGCGACGGATTCATCGCGACGGTCGTGGACGGCAGCCGGACCTGGGTCGTGGCTGGCGGCCGGGGCGCCGCGAATGCGACCACGACCGACGACCCGGTGCAACTGCTCCGACTCGCGCGCGCGGTGACCCGGGACCCGGCGCCACACCCCCGATCCGCGGAGATCGCGGGCATCGCCCGGGCCGCGGCGGCGTGGATCCGGAATCGCGAGATCGTCGCGCACACTGGCGCCGCAAGACCGGCGACCAGCGACAGCACCCGCCTCTTGAGGCGACTCGACGAACTGGTGACGCAAGCCGAACCGTCCGAGCGCGCGGCGATCGCCGTCCGCGTCGAGGCGTTGCGGGCGCGAGTCGGCGCCGCCCGCGGCGCGGAAACAGAACGCGCGATCGCCCGCTTGCTGGCCGCACGGCCCGAAACCGGCGGCTTGCTCGACGCAGCCGAACGCCTGACCTGCGATTGGCCGACTCCGTCGCAGCACCCGCTGAGCGCTCGCGCCCAGCCGCACCTTGCCGCCGTGCTGTTGCTTCGGCGCCGGACCGCAGCCAGCCAGCGGTCGACTACCGCTCCAGGCGAACGGCTTCCTTCTCCCGCCCCGCCAGCAACTTCGACTGAAACCGCTGGGCCTCGGTAATCCGCTCCATCTCGAGCGACATCGCGTCAACGGACTGCTGCAGCTGCTCGATGGACGGACGGAGGTCAGCCGCACCGCTCGCCAGCGCCTGCGACCGGGCGTCCATGCGCCGCGCGAACGCGCGCGCCAGCGGCAGCCCCACGATGATGAACGCGATCATCGTGAAGAAAGCGTATGTGATGTCCACCGCGCCGCGCGGCACCGCATTCTGGACGAAGTCCGGCGGAATGTTGATCACCGGCATCGTCCCTTCGCGCGCCATGTTCTGGATTTGCTCGCGAATCTGGTCCCGAATCTGCTCCGGCGTTCCGGCAATCACCCCGGGCGGGCCCCCCGGCTGGCCGGGGCCGACGACGGCGCCGCCCGGGGGCGCCGGCCGGTTGGACACTGCCGGGTTGCCCTGATCGAGGCCTGGAATCGGGGGCGCCGTCGTGGCCGCTCCCGCCTGCGCCGAGTAACCGTTCATCTGTCGTTCTCCCCTCGGGGTGATGCCCTGCCGTACGCAATCTACCGCACTCTGGTGTCACCCCGTGGCCTGCCACCAACTTCAAACCTTGCAGCGGGTTGAACGGTCTGATCCAGTGAACGATTCAACCCGCACCCTTCACCGTGCCGGCACTCGCCATCAGGTCCAAACCGTTGAACGCGCAAGCCCCCCTGGATGACGTTCAGCTCGCCGCAAAAGGCGATCGCCGGGCGTTCGAACGGATCTACCGCGCCAATGTGGACCGCGTCTTTTCGGTCTGCGTTCGCATGGTGGGGGAACGGACGCGGGCCGAGGAACTGACGCAGGACGTGTTCGTGCGGCTGTGGCAGAAGATCGGCCAGTTCCGGGGCGAGAGCGCGTTCACCACGTGGCTCCACCGGATGGCTGTGAACCTGGTGCTGAACGACCGAAAGTCCGAGAAGCGGGAATCGGCCCGCCGCGACGACGGAGTCGAGGATATTGACGTGCTCCCGATGCGGCGCACGCGCGGCCCCGACGGTGACACGTCGCCGGGCCTTTCGATGGATCTCGAAACCGCCATCGCCACACTGCCGCCGGGTGCAAGGAAGGTGTTCGTGCTGCACGACATAGAAGGCTATACCCACGAGGAAATCGCCGGGATGCTCGGCGTGACGAGTGGCGGCTGCAAGGCGCAGCTGCACCGCGCGCGGATGCTGCTCCGGGAGGTGCTCACCGCATGACGCACGATCCAACGACCCCACTGACCTGCGACGAATTCGCCGCCACCATCGGCGACCTGCTCGACGGCTCGGTCACCACGGCCACGCGCGACCGAATGGACGCGCACCGGCTCGACTGCGCCGCGTGCGACGCACTCGCCGCAGGCTTCATTCGCATCAAGGGCGAGGCCGCGGCGCTACCCACGCTCTCGCCATCACGCGACCTGTGGGAGGGCATCGAGTCCCGAATCGCCGCCGACGTGATCGAGCTACCGGTCACGGGCGAGTTCCCGGCGCAGGCGATCGTCGAGTCACCGGCGGCGTTCGTGGCGCCGGTCAGCCCGCTTGCCACCGGGGAGTGGCTCTCGCCGCTCGGCAGCCGGCTGGCGCCGTGGCGCGGCCTCGCGGCGGCCACGGTTCTCGTCGCGCTCACCGCGGCGATCACGTGGAGCGTCGCCGCCCGCAACACGACGCAGGTCGCCGCAAGCGCCGCGGACTCCGGCTTCGCGCTCGCGATGGCCGCGACGCGCAACACGCGCCTCGCCTCCGGCCGCACACTCGAAGAGACCTACGACAGCGAGATCTCGGCGCTGCGAAAGCTCGTGGACGACCAGCGCGCCGATATCGACTCGGCCACGCTGGCCGCGGTCGAGCGCAACCTGCAAGTCATTGATCAGGCCATCGCCGAGAGCAAGGCGGCGCTGGCCCAGAGCCCGTCGAGCGCATTCCTGCTCGAACGGCTCACCGACGCCTACGACACCAAGCTGCGCACCCTGCGCGCGGTGGCATCCATCCAGCCCCGCGGCTGAGCACGCGCAGAAATCACCGGAATACGCAATGCCGAACCTTTCCAGACTCACAACCCCCTTTCTCGCGGTGGCAGTGGCGACGGCGGTGCCGCTCGCCACGGCCTGCGCCCAGCGCGGCGCGGATCGCGTGGACACCACGGTCGCACTCGACCGCAACGCCTGGCTCGACGTCTCGATCTCGTCCGGGACGATCATCGTCACCGGCTGGACGCGGCCGGAGGCTCGCATCGTCGCGCGCACCGAATACGGACTCATCGAGGGAACGTACACGTCGTCGCGCATCGGCCTCTCGATGCGGCCCGACCGCAACAGCTCGCGCAATCGCACGCGAACCGGGCCGGCGGTATTCGAAATCTCGGTGCCGATCGGCACGCGGGTGATGGCCACGGCCTCGAGCGGCGACATCCGGATCCGCGGCACCGCGAGCGAGGTGCAGGCCACGACCTCGAGCGGCAACATCGAGGTCGTCGATGCCACGGAACGGGTCGTCGTCCGGGCAATTTCGGGCGACATCCGGCTCGAGCGCGTCCGCGGCCGCACCCGGGTGAACACCACGAGCGGCGACCTCGAGCTCGACTCGATCGTCGGCGAACTCGAGATCCGGTCCGTGAGCAGCGACATGCGGATCAGCCGCGTGGAGTCGTCCGACGTGCGAATTGGAACCACGAGCGGCGACATCTCGTACGACGGGACGATAGACCCGAAGGGGTCGTACGACATCTCGACCCACTCGGGCGACGTGCGATTCGAGATTCCAACCAATACGGGCGCCACGCTGTCACTACAGACGTACAACGGCGACATCGAGAGCAGCTTCCCGATGACGCTGCAGCCCGGCGAGAACCTCCAGCGCCAGCGGGGCCGTCGCATGGAATTCTCGATCGGCGACGGCGGGGCACGGATCGCAATCACCACGTTCAGCGGTGACATCATCATTTCGCGCGGCATCGCGCGTTCACGACGAGAGGAGTAGCACATGCGCTTGAGACACCTGGCACTGGCCGCCATCGGCGCCGCCGTGCTGACCACCCCGGCGGCCGGGGCGCAGGGGAGCGGCGACTCGGACCGGTGGAACTGGAGCGGTTCCGTTGGCGATGGCAACACCGTGTTCGTCCGCAACCTCAACGGCCCGATCCGCGTCGAAGGCACCAGCGGCAGCACGGTCGAGGTGGTGGCGTACAAGGTGGCCCGCCGCCGCGGACGCACCGAAGACGTGAAGATCACCGTGGAACAGCGGTCGAACCGGGGTGACGTCGTGATCTGCGCGATCTGGCACGAACGCACGCGCTGTGACGAGGCGGGATATCGCTCGAACTCGGACCGCCGCTGGTGGGACGACCGCGACCGGAACCGCGACGGCGACGTGTCGGTGGAGTTCGTCGTCCGCCTGCCACGGAACGTGCGCGTCACGGTGTCGTCGGTGAACGGCGGCCTCGAGATTGACGGGGTGGACTCCGAAGTCGATGCGAACACGGTCAACGGCAGCATCGTCGCGCGGTCCAACGCCGGCCCGGTGAGCGCGCGCACGGTGAACGGGTCGCTGACGATCCGCACGGGGTCGCTGGGCCGCGAGACTCTGAACTACTCGACGGTGAACGGCGCCATCAGCCTGGAGATCCCCGAGAACGCGAACGCCGACGTCGAGCTCCGGACCGTGAACGGGGGCATCTCCACGGACTTCCCGCTCACCATCGAAGGCCGGTTCTCACAGCGCAGCGTGCGAGGCACGATCGGTCGCGGCGGCCCGCTCGTGCGGTTGTCCACGACCAACGGTGCGATTCGGCTTCGGCGGATGTAGGAGGGGAACCGCGGAGATTCGCGGACGGGAACCGCGGAGATTCGCGGATACTGCAACGGCCTTTGAGGGGAACTGCAAGGCTGCAGCGATACGAAGCGGCGCCGGCGAAACTGCCGGCGCCGTTCACGCGTATGGCACCCATCGGAGGCCACATGCGTACCCACCGCCCTGCCCGCGCGATTCCCCTCGCCGCTGAACCTGCCCCACAAGTCCGGGGAGCGTACGCCGGCGTGATCGCGCTCGCCGCCCTCGCGCTGTCCGCGTGCGACCACTCGGGGCCGCCACGCGACGACCCCGAGGCCTTTGCGTGGCGAGGCCACCTGGCGGCGCCGGGGGTGGTGCAAATCCGCAATATCGTGGGCCCGATTACCGTCGAACCGTCGCCGGACAGCCTGATTCACGTGTCCGCCGCCACCCGCTGGACGAAGGG
>CAZLAU010000021.1:0-6208 GCA_964557615.1 uncultured Gemmatimonas sp. | reverse complement strand
ACGGCCGTTGGGCCGGTGAACGCCGAGAGCGTGAACGGAAGCGTGGACATCCGGATGACCACCATCGGCGACACGGGGGCAGTCCGGGCGGTCACCAAGAACGGAAGCGCCGTCGCCTACGTGCCGGAGATCACCGACGGTTCGATCGAAGCCAGCACGCTCAACGGCCGTATTGGCTCGGACTTCGGCGGCCTGGCGCCGTCGAACTCCCGGGCCCAGCGCCGGTTTGGTACCACCATCGGGGCGGGCGCACGCACCTACCGTGTCGAAACACTCAACGGCTCCGCTTGGCTCCGCCTGATCAACGCCGACGGCACCGTCGGGCCCGCCGAACCCACGACTGCAGCCATTGCGCAGCCCCGCCCTGGTCAGCCGGTCGTGGCGCCCCTGACGCAGGCATCGAAGCGCCCATAGCGCCATAACACATTACCGACCAACGACTTAGCGAGGCACTAGCCGATCGGAACAGGGGGCGCTGCGACCTGCTATAATTCGGGGTAGTCAGCTTCCTTCTGGAGAGTCGGGCAAAATGGGCTTTTCGAGGTACGCAGTTCCCCAGACCGCAGGTCTGGTTCGCACGGGTGAAGAGCGGGCGCTGCTGGTCCGCCGGACCTACTCGCTGGTTCTCGCGTGCGTGTTCGTCACGATGGGTGGCACGTGGTTCTCGATGCAGAACGAGTCGATCCTGCAGGCGGCCGCGGCCCACCCGATCATCATGATGCTCGTCAGCATCGCACCGTTGTTCGCGGCGGCCCGCATGCGCAGTCTCGCCACGCCCCAGCGGCTCGGGCTCGTGGTGCTTTTTTCGGCGCTCATGGGCGTCGCCGTGTCGCCGGCCATCTACTATGCGGCTCGCACGGCGCCGGACACCATCTGGCAGGCTGCAGCCCTCACGGGCTCGGCGTTCACCGTGCTCACGGCCTACGCCTGGATCTCCAAGCGCGACTTCAGCGCCTGGGGCTCGTTCTTCATTGTGGGTGTGTGGGTGGTGATCGCGGCGTCGCTGATCAACCTCTTCTTCCAGAACCAGACCGCACATCTCTGGCTTGCGGCCGCCACGGTCCTGATCTTCAGCGGCCTGCTGGTGTTTGACACGTGGCGCCTGCGCAACGTGTACGGGCCGGACGACTATATGATGGCTGCGGTCCAGATCTACCTGGACCTGCTGAACATGTTCATGGCGATCCTGGCCCTGCTCGGAGGCCGTCGCAGCAGCTGATCCGCACGAACGAAAACGCGCGCCCGGAAACGCGCGGCGGGCCGTCTTCAGCTGGATCGAAGTCGGCCCGCGTTCGTTTCCCCATCCCGCCCGCGCGGAACACAGGACGATCAGGCGTCCTAAGATGGACCCTGGGAACCGCGGAGATTCGCGGATCGGGACGGAACTCGCGGAGAGTACCCGTGCAGGGGAACTGCAACGGCCGCGACAGCGGCCACTACGAGTGCAGTGCGTCCATCTCCTTCGCGAGGTCGAAGTCCAGGCGGGTGAGCCCACCGGCAGAATGGGTTGACAGCGTCGCCGTGACCTTCGTGTACCGGATATCGAGATCCGGGTGATGGTCGAGTCGCTCGGCGGCCGCCGCCACCTTGCCGACCCACGCGATGCCGTCGAGGAATTTCTCGAAGACGAACGTCTTGGCAATCGCGTTGCCCGTCCGCGTCCATCCCTTGATGGCGGCCAGGGAGTATTCCACCTCCCCGTCGCCGAGCTTCTGCGGCCTCACGACTCTGCCGCCGCGGCCGCCGCGACACCGCCTCGCCGTTCGGATCCCGTGCGTCGCACTGCGATCATCTCTGCCACGATGCTCACCGCGATCTCCTCGGGCGTGTCGGCGCCGATCGAAAGGCCCACCGGCCCGTGGATGCGGTCGATGGCCTCGTCGGCGACGCCCCACTCGCGAAGCTGCCTGGCCGTGAGCGCGGCCTTCCGGCGGCTCCCCAGCATGCCGAGGTAGCGGAGCGGAAGCGGGGCGACTTGCCCGGCGATCACCGCGTCGTGCTGGTGACCACGCGTCGCGATCACCACGTACGTATCGGCATCGAACCGCGCGGCACTCAGCACGTCGTGGAACTCGCACGTGACCACGCGATCTGCGGCGGGAAGCCGCCGTGAGTCGGCGAAGTCCGCCCGGTCGTCCACCATCGTGACGTGCCAGCCCGCGAGCGACGCGACCTCACCCACCTTCGCGCCCACGTGTCCGGCGCCGAAGATCACGACGCGCGGCCGGCCGACGATCGGCTCCACCAGGAAGTCGCCAAGCCAGAGTGGTTCGTCGGCGCGCGGATTGAGGGCCGTGGCGGCTTCCGCGAGGTCGCTGTCAACACCCGGGTCGCGCCGCGCGCCGATGGTGCGTGCGAACTTCCTCGGACCGTCAGGCCAGCTCAGCGCGGTAACCATGACGCCGCGCTCGGCGCGCGCAACGACAGCGGTTGCCTCGTTCCACGCAGCGGCCAGCACGGGATCCGGGTATACCGGCTCGATGAAGATCTCGGCCGTGCCACCACACGTGAGCCCGTAGTCGCCCGCCAGCTCGTTGTTCAACGAATGAGTCGACATCGCCGGAACGCGGCGCTCGAGCACATCCATCGCCCGCTCAATCACCTCGGCCTCGAGGCAGCCGCCGCCCACGGTGCCAATACGGGCGCCGCTGGCGGTCACGAGCAGCTTCGCTGTTGCACTCATCGGAAGCGACCCGCGCCTTCGAGCAATGGACGCCAGCGCGCCCGCGCCGGCGCCGGTGGCGAGGCGCGCGCATTCCGCGAGAACCGCTGGTTTGGTCATAGCCTCAATGTGCGACACCCCGACGAATGACGGAAGCGGCCGAGCTACCGCGGCTCGGAGCCTGCTACCGAATTTGCTGCCCCGTCTCGAAGTCGTACAACGTGACCTTCCGCAGCTGGTAGTACGCCGTCCAGAAGCCCCGCAGCGCCTGCACGTACGAGGTGAGCGCCTGATCCTTCTCGTTCTGCGCGACGTAGAGGTTGTCGATCGGGATGCGCCCGATCACGTAGCGGTTGTACGCCACCTCGAACCGCTTCTGCGCAACCGTATCCGCCTTGGCCGCGATCACAAGCCCGCGCCGCGCCTGCGCCACCTGCAGCGCCGCGAACCGCGCCGAGTTCTCGAGATTGGCCCGGTTCAGCGCGGCAGTGCTGCGCGCCGCGTCGCGGTCGGCCTTGGCGGCCTGCACCTGCGCCGAATGCGAGCCCCATTGCCACACGGGGATCGACACGTTGAACGTGAACTGCCGCGCGTCGAGCAGGTTCTTGTACGCGTCGGGTGCGTTGTTCGCGGAGGCATTGTAGCCGTACGACGCGTTGAGCGTGCCGCCCATCCCGGTGTTCCAGCGCGCCTCGCTCACTGCCCGGTCGGCGGCCACCTCGGCAAGCTCGGCGTCGGTCATGCCCGACGAGTTCCGCCGCGCCTGCTCGGCTGCCACGGCCGAGTCGGCCTCGAACTGCGGCACGTCGGCCGTCACGTCGATCTCGATCCGCGTGCCCGGCGGAAGGCTCAGCGTGATGCGCAGCTGCGACAGTGCGCGGTCGTAAGCGAGCCGCGCGTCGTCCAGCGTGCCGCGGGCGCGCAGCAGCGCGAGCTCGCTCTGCAGCAGGTCGTTCTCGCCAATCTTGCCGACCTCGTACCGGCCGTTGTTCAGTGTGTAGAGCGTGTCGTTGGTGGCCGCGTTGAACGTGGCGTTGCGGAGCGCGAGGGTCGCGGCGTGCAGGTCGAAGAACGCGGCTGCCGCGGCGCTGGCGGCGTCCTCGCGCGCTTCGAGGTATCTCCGCTCCGCCGATGTGTAGCGAAGGTCCTGCTGCCGGTTGTCCCACGCCTGGCTGTTGGCACGCAGGATCGGTTGCGAGATGCCGAGCGAGAACGGCGTGGACGACCACGTGCGGAACGACTGCGTGCCGCTGATCTGCACCTGGCTGAGCGCCGAGTTCATCGTCAGCGTGGTGTTCGTCCACGGGAGTCGCTGGATGACGCTGGCGGTGAGCGCGCCCTGCGTTTGCTGGACGGGCCGGTACAGGATGGATCCGTCGGGCTGCGTCACGGGCGTGATGGAACGGGTGTACGTCGGTGCGTTGCCGCCAAGCGACAGGCTGGGCAGGTAGAGCGCCGAGAAGACGCGGTCGCGCGCCCGGGCGGCATCGCGCGTGCCGCGGGCGCTCCGGGCCTGCAGACCCTGCGATTGCGCGAGCGCCACAGCGTCGCGGAGCGTGAGCTTCCGGACCTGTTGGCCGCCGGCCGGAAGGGCAGCGCCCATGACGCAGGCGGCGAAGGCCGCGGCGACCGTGGCGCGGGGTGTACGAAGCATGGGATTCACTCGTAGCGAAGGCAGACGACCGGGTCCTGCTTGGCCGCGCGATACGCGGGCACGATGCCGAAGGCGAGCCCGACGGAGAACGACACACCGAATGCGACGATCACCGAGAGCGCCGACACGATCGTCTTGATGCCGGCCACTTTCTCGATGCCGATTGACAGGCCGCCGCCGACGAGGATTCCCGCGAATCCGCCAGCCACGGAGATCAGCACCGCCTCGGCGAGGAACTGGTAGAGGATGTCGTTCTGCGTGGCGCCCATCGCCCGGCGCACGCCGATCTCGCGGATGCGTTCGAGGATCGACGCGAGCATGATGTTCATGATCCCGATGCCACCGACAATCAGCGAGATCGAGGCGATGGCGCCAAGCACCACATTGAAGATCGTCTTGGTGCGTTGTTCCTGCTTGAGCAGCAATTCCGGCACGAGCACCTCGAAGTCCACGACACCGTTGTGACGGCGCTCGAGCTTCCGGCGCACCACATCGGCCACTGACGGCACGAACCGCGCGTCACTGACGCGCACGACGATCCGATCCAGCTGGTTCATGTTCCGCCGCTCGGCGCGCGTTGCGTCGTCTTCCTGCGGCTGGTCGTTGGCCGTCGAGACCGTCATCTTCGACGCCGCCTCGATCTCCTGCTGCGTGACGAGCGAGCGGTTGCGGTACCGCACCAGCATCGTGCGCACCGGCACATAGATGTCCATGCTTGCGTCGCGGATGCCGAGCTTCTGGGCATTGTCGCCGGCCAGCTGACGATCCTCGAGCACGCCGATCACGGTGAGCCAGTTACCGCCGACCTTGATCGTGTTGCCGATGGGGTCTTCCTTGGCGAAGAAGCGCGATTTCACTCCGCTTCCGATCACCGCCACCTGCAGGCCGTTCGCGACCTGGCCGTGGCTGAACCGGGCACCTGCGGTGAGGTTGAGGTTCATCATCCGGAAGTAGGCGCTGTCCACGCCGACGAGCTTCCCGCTCCGCTGCCGGCCGCGCCGCGTGATGGTGGTGTTGAGCACCACCTCGCCGCTCACGGCGTCGACCTCGGGCACCGTCGTGCGGATCGCCTCGACGTCGGCATACGAGAGACCCGGCGTGAACCGCTTGGGCTCACGTTTGGCCGCGTCGCTGACCAGCTCGTCCTTCTGCTCGACGATTGGCGTGATGATCACGTTGTTGGTGCCGAGCAGGCGCATCTGCTCGAGGATTTCCTGTTCGGCGCCACGACCGATCGCAAGCATGGCGATCACGGACGCCACACCGAACAGGATGCCGAGCGAGGTCAGCCCCGCTCGCAGCTTGTTGTTGCCCACCGCTTCGACGGCATTGCGGAGGGCGAACACGCCGTGCGCGGCGACCTGCTCGCGCACGTACGCGAGGCGTTCCCGGAAGGACCGCACGGCGTCAGTTCTTCTTTGGCGCCGCGGCGTTCGACCCCGCCTTGACCGGAACGCTGCGGTTGCCGGTGCCGGTGTCCGCGCCCGGCGCCTTCTGCCCCGCGCGGGAATTCGGCAGTCGCTGCACCTGCATTGTTGCCGCATCGATCGGCGGCGAGAGCAGGACGCGATCGCCTTCCTCAAGGCCGCGCGCAATCACGACTTCGTCGTCATTCAGCGCCCCGGTTTCCACTTCCTGCTTGGTCACGCGGCTGCCGCTCCGCCGGTACACGAACGGCACGCCTGCCTCGTTGCCAAGGGCCTCGAGCGGGATATGGAGGACTCCCTTCTGCACGAATGTCTCGATGGCATTGCCCGTGGTCATGCCGGGCCGCACCGTCGTGTCCGGCTTGATCACTTCCACCTTCACCTCGAACACCTTGGCGTCGGAGTTGGGGCGCTGCTCGCCGACGTTCGCGACCGCGGTCACCTTCCCTTCAAGCTTCTTGTCGG
>CAZLAU010000020.1:0-28152 GCA_964557615.1 uncultured Gemmatimonas sp. | reverse complement strand
TGCCCCCGGCCTGACTCGAACAGGCGACCTAGCGTTTAGGAAACGCTTGCTCTATCCAGCTGAGCTACGGGGGCGACGAATGAAGGCTATCCGCACGCCCCGGGCGAAGGTAGTCCGTCAGTATGAGACAAGCGCCGTGACGGTGCGCCCGTCGAGCCTCTTCCGCCCGTTCAGGTCGGCGAGTTCGATGAGGAATGCGCAGCCCGCCACGACGCCGCCAGACCGCTCAACGAGGCGGCATGCCGCGGATGCCGTCCCGCCGGTGGCCAACACGTCGTCCACGATCAGGACACGGCCGCCTTTCGGGACGGCATCGACGTGCATTTCCAGGGCGTCGGCGCCGTACTCCAGCGCGTACGCTTCGTGAAGGGTCGGTCCCGGAAGCTTGCCGGGCTTTCGGACCGGAACGAATGCAACCCCCAGGGCCTGCGCCATCGGCGCCGCGAGAATGAATCCCCGGCTTTCGATGCCAATGGCGTGGGTGATCCCTGAGCCCCGGTAGGTGTCGACCATCGCGTCGGTGACGCGGCGGAACAACTGTGGATTACCCAGGAGCGGCGTGATGTCTCGAAACAGGATCCCCGGCTTCGGGAATCCGGGAACGTCACGGATGGCGACGCGTGCGGCGGCTCCGATCGGTTCGACGTGTGGCGGCGTCATATGGATTGAATCTCGAAACCCTGTTGATGCGGATGAATCTGTGTGTCGGCGGTCACGACCACCTCGGTTACGCGGCTCGCCGCTGGACCGGTTCGGAGATCCGCGAGAAACGCCTCAACCGACGAAACCGGCCCGTGGGCCGCGCCCGCCACCGTTCCGTCAGGTCGGTTGGCGACCCAGCCGCCGACACCGTGGCGCAGCGCCGCGTTCCGCGTGAACCATCGAAAGCCAACGCCCTGCACGGTTCCCCGCACCGTGAAGAGCACCGCCATCCGACTTGCGGCGGTGCTTATGTCGTCCATCCATGTGCTCCCAGCAACGGCACAAATCGCACCGGATCGAATGCCCGCTCGATGATGCGGCTTCCCTTCCGCTCAATCAGCATCAGGCGCTGCGCGTCGCGATCACCGACCGGCACGAGCAACCGCCCGCCATCGGCCAACTGGTCGACAAGCGGCTTGGGAACGTCCGGCGACCCCGCGCTGACGACGATCGCATCGAACGGCTGGTGTTCGGGCCATCCGGACGTACCGTCTCCCACCATCAATGTCACGTTGGAGACCCCCGCAACCCGCAACGACTCCTTCGCCGCCTCGAGCAATGGCGCGAGGCGCTCGATACTGAACACTTGCCGAACCAGAACCGACAGCAGCGCCGTCTGATACCCCGACCCGGTTCCGACCTCGAGCACGCGCTCGTTTCCGGCGAGCCTCAGCAACTCGAGCGATCGAGCGTGGACGTAAGGCTGGCTGATGGTCTGCCCGTTGCCAATGGGCAGCGCGGCATCGTCGTACGCGCGATGTCCGACGCCGCTCGGCACGAATGCGTGTCGCGGAATTCGCTCGATTGCGGCGAGGACGCCGGGGTCGACGATCCCCTTGCCCCGCAACTCGTCGACCAGCCGTCGCCGAGCTCCGGTCATCGGCGCAAGCGTGGCGCCTACGGGGCCGTCCACCATCTCGCGGCGTCCTCCAGGCGTGCCTGATGGGTGATGTCAAGGTGGAGGGGCGTCACGGAGACGTATCCGCTGCGCACGGCATCGATGTCGGTGCCGGCGCCCTCCGTCCACGTCACGGACCCTCCCCCGATCCAGTAGATCGGTTTCCCCCACGGATCCTTCATGCGGGCAATCGAATCGGAGAACACCCGGCGACCGAGGCGCGTCAGCTTCACGCCACGTACTTCTTGTGCGGTGACCGGGGGGATGTTGACGTTCAGGAGCGTGTCGGCTGGAAACGTCGGAAGCGACGTGAGGTGCTTGAGCAGTGCAGCGAGCGGCTCGACGTGCTGGTCGAGTTCGGCGGCACTTCCCGCACCCTGCCGGCCGGCAAAGCTCACGGCGATCGAAGGTACGCCGAGCGCGAGCCCTTCCATCGCAGCGGCCACAGTGCCGGAATACAGCACGTCCTCCCCCATGTTCGGGCCGTGGTTGATTCCGCTCAGCACGAAATCCGGGCGCGCCGGCATCAATGCCTCAATCGCGAGCATGACGCAATCGGTCGGCGTACCGTCCACCTGCCAGCGGCGCGGCCCGAGCTGGACCGGGCGCAACGGATGGTGGAGCGTCAGCGAGTGGCTGGTGGCGCTCTGTTCCCGGTCGGGAGCGACGACAAACACCTCGCCAAACGACGCGGCCGCGCGCTCAAGGCACGCGAGTCCCGTCGCAAGAATCCCGTCGTCGTTGCTGCACAGCAGGCGCATTATGCCGAGTCCCCGTCCAGGATGGCGGCAATCGCGCGCAGCTCGCGCTCGATCAGCCGAATGGACTCGATGTCGAGCCCCGATCGCGCCGCCGGCTTCAGCGCGCCGGCCCGGCGTTGTTCGTCGAGCTTCTGCCGGGCACCGTCAATCGTGTACTTCTCGTCATACAGCAGGTGCTTGACGAGGAGGATCAGCTCGATCTCGCGACGCTGGTACACACGATTCCCCGACCGGTTCTTCGCTGGGTTGAGGAACCGGAACTGTGACTCCCAATACCGGAGCACGTGCGGCTTCAGGTCGGTCAGCTCGCACACCTCGCCGATGGAAAAGAACTCCTGCACCGGTTCCGGACGCTCGTGTGCACGCGTCGCCATCAATCCTCCTCGCCGCGCAGATCGCGCGTCATGAGTTCCACAAGCGCCCATCGGGCCGGCTGACGTTCAAAGAGAATCCGATGCACTGCCGCGACGATCGGCATGTCGACGCCTTCCCGCGCCGCCAGCGCGTGCGCGCTTTCCGTGGTTGTCACGCCCTCCGCCACCGTCTGCCGTCCGTCGAGCACGTCCGCGAGCGAACGGCCCCGGCCGATTTCGAGCCCGACGGCGCGATTCCGCGACAGCGACCCGGTGCACGTAAGCACGAGATCGCCGAGGCCGGCGAGACCCGCAAACGTCACTTGCCGCGCGCCCAGTCGCATGCCCAGCCGTGTCATCTCGGCGAGCCCGCGCGTGATGAGTGCGGCACGCGCATTGAACCCAAGTCCGAGCCCATCGGAGATGCCCGTGGCGACGGCCATCACATTCTTGAGCGCACCACCAAGTTCCACCCCCGTCACGTCATCGTGGGTGTACACCCGGAAGCTCGGCGAGCTGAAGGCCGCCTGCGCAAGGTTGGCGGCTGTCGGGTCGGTCGAGGCCGCGACGATAGCCGTGGGCTGCCGTGCTGCCACCTCGGCCGCGAAGCTTGGCCCGGAAAGCGCCACCACCGCACGCCCCGGCAACTCGGCCGACGCAACATCCGTCATCAGGGCGAGCGTGTCCCGCTCGATACCCTTCGTCGACACCACGATCGTCGCATCGGGTCGCGCCGCGGCCGCGCAGTCGCGAACGACACCACGCAACACTTGGCTCGGTGACGCAAGCACGATGAGTTCCGCCCCATCGAGCACCAGGGCTTTGTCGGTGGACGCGTGCAGGTTCGCGTGGAGTGCGGCTCCCGGCAGAAATCTCGGGTTCTCGTGCGCCGTGTCGATCGCGGCGGCGACGTCGGGTTCGAATGCCCAAATCGCCGTTTCGTTGCCGTTCTCTGCAAGGAGGGTCGCCAGCGCCGTACCCCACGCTCCGGCTCCGATCACCGCGCATTTCATGCCTTGGCTCCCCCGGGAAGCCGGATGCGCGGTTCGGTACCTGCGCGAAGGCGACGGATGTTGCTGCGATGACCCCACGCGACGAACACCGCGATCGCTCCGCTCGCATAGAACAGCGGTGAGGCACCGGTGGAAACCCACAGGATGACCGGGAGCAGCGCGGTCGCCGTCACCGACGCCAGGGAAACGTACCGGGTGGCTCCAACCACAGCCGCGAAAACCGCCACGCACAGGGCCGTCGGGCCGGGGGTCAGCGCGAGAAAGGCTCCGGCGGCCGTCGCCACGCCCTTTCCGCCGCCGCGCCACAGCAAGAACACCGGCTTCGCATGCCCAGCAACCGTTGCCGCGCCGACGGCAATCGCCCATCCGTCCGCAAGCGGCGCGCTCGACCGCCCGGCGACGAGCATCGGGAACAACACCACGGGCAGCAATCCCTTCAGCACGTCCACCACGAGCACGACGATCGCGGGCACTGCCCCGAGTTCGCGGTAAACGTTCGTCGTGCCGAGGTTGCCCGAGCCAACGGTCCGCAGGTCGATTCCCTTCATCCAACGGCCGGCAAGGTAGGCTGTCGGAATCGAGCCGCTCACGTACGCGAGCCCAATCGCCAGCGCTCCCGGCCAGGCGTCCGTCACGCCGATTTCCGCCGGAGCAGGATTCGCAGCGGATTGCCCCGGAATCCCCACTGCTCCCGAAACCCGTTGTGCAGGTACCTCACGTAGTGCTCGGCGACGAGTTCGGGGTGGTTCCCGAAGATCGCTATGGACGGAGGAATGGCGTCCACCTGCGTCGCGTACGACAGCCTGACCTCATTCCCGGCCGCCTGCGGAGGTTGCAGTCGCGCGAGGAGGGCCCCAAGCACGTCGTTCACTTCGGACGTCGGGATGTGCTTGTGTCGCTCCTCATTCACGTCGAGGATGATGTCGAGGATCTTCGTGACGCGGAGGCCGGTCAGGGCACTGGTGAACACGAATGGCACGAACCGGAGAAACGGTGCTTTCTCCCCGCATTCCTTCTCGAAGTGCGGGGCCGTCTTGTCGTCCTTCTCCTTTGCGTCCCATTTGTTGACGACCACGACCAGCGCACGCCCGGCATCCCAGGCCAGGTGTGCGATCTTGAGATCCTGGTTGTGCAGGCCAACGGTCGCGTCGATCACGAGCAGGCAGATGTCGGCCCGCTCGATGGCGCGTCGGCTCCGCAGGGACGAGTAGAATTCCACCCCGTCATCCACCTTCGTCTGGCGGCGCAGCCCCGCCGTGTCCACGAAGATCAGCGACCGTCCGTGGTAGGTGAACGGCGAGTCGATCGCGTCGCGCGTCGTGCCGGCATCAGGTGCGACGACGTGGCGGTCTTCGCCGAGGAGTCGATTGATCAGTGAGGACTTCCCGACGTTCGGCCGGCCAACGACGGCGATGCGGAGCGCCGAATCGTCCTCGCCCGGCTCTGCTGCCGGGAGCCGTCGCACCACCTCGTCGAGGAGGTCGCCGGAATTCTTGCCATTCTGCGCCGACACCGGGAAGACATCAGGCACGCCGAGATTGTGGAATTCGTAGAAGTCGGTGCTTCGCGGGTCATCCACCTTGTTCGCCACCAGCATCCAGGGCTTCCCCGACTCCCGCAGCAACGCGACGATTCGCGCGTCGCTCGGATGCACGCCGGCCTTTGCGTCCATCACGAGGAGGAGGAGATCCGCCTCGGCGATGGCCACTTCGACCTGACGCCGGATTTCTCCGTCCATCGGGATATCCGAGCCTTCGCGGAGGCCGCCGGTGTCCACGAGCCAGAACGAGCGCCCGTTCCACTCAGCCGCTGAGAAATGCCGGTCGCGCGTTGTGCCGGCCTCCTCACTGACGATCGCGGCATCGTCACCGATGATGCGGTTGAACAGGGAGGACTTCCCCACGTTCGGACGTCCCACGATGGCGACCACCGGACGGCTCATCGCGACTCCACGACTTCGGGGAACGCCTCGGCCGCGCCGATCACGTCAATGAAGTCGTAGGACGGCTCCACAGGAACGGGCGCAGACGCGCGCACGGCATCGATTGTCTGGTCGTCCAGAAAAAGGCCGCCGTCGTTGATCGTTTCGGCCGGAATCAAGGCCAGATCGAGGTCGGCGCGCCCGGAAAGGGCCCTCGTGATGTCGGCGCCGACCAGCAACCCGGCAGCCGTCGTCGTCGGGCCGAACAGCGAATTCACCGCTTCGATGACTTCAAATGTGGCGCCAGTGGCTGCACCAAGCTCTGCAATGAGCGGGCGCATGAGCGGAGCCATCGACGTTCCCGTGACCACACCGATCCGCTTGCCATCCAGCCGTGGAAGGCGGTCAAGACCTTCGTGCACGCGGCTGCGCAACGCCGCGATCGCGCCGACGCCATTCTCGACTTGCTCGAAGTCGCCATAAAAGCCGGCATCGGGCAGGTCACGGCCCGCAAGAAGATAAAGCTCATCCGATCCGAACACCCACGTCGTGCCGCGTTCCCTCCGGGCGCGCTCTCCCCACCGTTCGGCCGACTCGAGCAGCGTCGCGGCTGTCGCGGCATCCATTGACCGCCCCGTGTATAGATGGGAGAACTGCGTCAGCCCGACCGGGACGAGGGCGACCGAGCGGACAGCGTCACCCAACGCCCAGAGGTCGCGAAAGGACTCCTCCATCACGTCCCCGTCATTGAGGCCCGGAACGATGACCATCTGGCAGTGGAACTGGATTCCGCCGGCCGCGAGCAGCCGCAACTGCTCAACGACGTTGGGGACTCGCGGATTGTTCAGGAGAACCTTGCGGGCCTCCCACGGCGTTGCATGCACCGACACATAGAGCGGCGACAGCCGGTACTCGAGGATCCGGTCGATGTCGCGCTGCTTCAGGTTCGAGAGCGTTGCGAAGTTTCCGTACGCGAACGAGAGGCGGTAGTCATCGTCACGGATGTAGAGGGGCTTCCGCAGCCCTTTGGGCAATCCCTCAACGAAGCAGAACTCGCAACGGTTTGCGCATCGCCGCACGGTGGGCGGCTCGAGCTCTATGCCGAGTGAATCGCCATCGGATCGCTCGATGTCGAAGACGACTTCCTCGCCCGTCGGGAGCGTGGCCGCGACTTCGAACGCGTCGTCGGCCGTGAGGAACTCCCAGTCCAGGAAGTCTTCGACCGCTCGTCCGGACACGGAATGCAGCTCAGTTCCCGGCCCAATGTTTAGCTCTGCGGCGATGCTTCCGGCCGCGACGCGGGCAACTCGTACCATTGATGTAAAATGTCAGGCGAAGCGCCTAAACGCAATCAGCAGAAACGACTTGCGCCTAGTCGCTCGCACCGATTCTGGTCGCCTCTGCGACCACGTCGACGGGCGACTTCCCCGCGGCTGCCGCAACGCGGGCCACATCATCGAACTCCGGCTTGAATCGCGTCGACCCGTCGGGAAGCGTCACGACCTTCAGGCTCAGCGGCTGCCCAAACACCTCTATTTCGCGCACGACGCGCGGCAGTACCGTCCGCCAGGCGTGGGTGCGACGAACCCCGATCGTCGCCGTCCGAGAGAACATCAGGGCCTCGAGTTTCGCGGCATCCGCCGGTGCGGCCAGCACCTCGACCCGCGTCCCGGGCCGCCCCTTCTTCATGAGCATTGGGATCAGCACGACATCGAGAGCCCCTGCGTCGCGCAGTGCCCCGGCAGCGGCAGCGAGGTACTCGGCGCTCATGTCGTCAACATCGCAAGCCAGCAGCGTCACGGCGTCGGTGCCCTGCCGGTCCTCGGCCACGTCTGCGAGGACGAGGCGCAGCGCGTTGGCGCGGCCGGCGAACTCCTTCGTCCCGGCGCCGTATCCAGAGCCGACTGGCCGGTAGGATGCAGGAACACCGCGGACGCCAACCGCCTGCAGCAATGCCGCCCCTGTCGGCGTGGTCAGTTCGCCACTTCCGGCTGGTCCCGGGCTCACATCGAATCCCTCGAGGAGCCGTATCACGGCCGGGGCTGGCACCGCCATCCGACCGTGTGCCGCGTCAACGAAGCCGTCTCCGAGCGCCACCGTCCCGCAGTGGAGTGTTTGCACCCCGAGCAGACGCAATCCCCAGATCGAGCCTACCACGTCGAGAATCGCATCAACCGCCCCCACCTCGTGCAGGTGCACCTTCTCCACGGTGGTACCGTGTACGGCAGCTTCGGCGCGTGTCAGCAACTCGAACGCGTGATTGGCCTTGTCCTTCACGTCGCCGGGCGCCTGAGATCCATCGACGATCGCCCGGATATGCTTCAGGTGGCGGCCGTGGGGCTGGGGCGGGATGTGAAAGTCGACCTTGCAGCACGCGATCTCGGCGCGCCGCACGCGTTCGATGCGCACCGTGACTCCATCCAGGCCCAGGGCCGTTGGGAGGGCGCGCACCCACTGTTCATCCACGCCCGCGTCGACGAGGGCGCCAAGCATCATGTCGCCGGCAATGCCGGACGCCGGTTCTACGATCGCGACGCGGGTCATCAGACGAAGATAGCGACGCTCACCACCGGTACGACGCGCCGGATCCAGTGTTGAAGATCACCACGCGTGAGTCGCGTGACGCCAGTCCGGCCTTCACGAGCATCCCGGCCACCGCCAGGCCGCAGCCACCCTCGGGTGCGGCATCAATTCCGCACGTCGAGGCAAGGCGGAATGTCTCGGCACGAATCATGTCCTCGTCCACGGCAAGGGCGCCGCCGGAGCTCTCCCGAATCGTGCGAAGCACCAGTCGATCGCCGAGCGGTCCGGGCACGCGTAGCCCGCTGGCGTGTGTCGCGGGGTTCTCCCAGGGCGTGGCGCGATCGGCGCCAGCCGCGACCGCGCGCACAAGCGGCGCGCACCCGGACGCCTGCGCGATCACCATCTTGGGTAGCCGCACGCTGGACGGGAGCCATCCCCACTCCACCATCTCGCGGAACGCCTTCCATATGCCAATCGTGCCTTCACCGCCGCCAGTCGGATAGACAATCACGTCCGGCAGCGTCGTCCACCCAAATGCTTCAGCGATCTCATAGCCCATCGTCTTCATCCCCTCGACACGGTACGGCTCACGGACCGTGGCGACGTTGAAGAACCCGCTTTGCGTTGCGAACGCGGCCGTCGCCTTTCCTGCGTCGCCGATATGCCCGTCGACGAGTTCGAGCTCGGCGCCGTACGCGCGGATACTGCCGAGGATGGGCGGCGGGGTGGTCCTGGGTGCATAGATTCGCGCCGGTATCCGGGCGGCGGCGGCATAGGCGGCCAGTGCGATGCCCGCGTTGCCGGCGGTCGGCACGCAGACACCTGACAGCCCCAGGGCCTTCGCCCGGGTGACAGCCATGCACAGCCCTCGAGCCTTGAAGCTCGCCGTCGGATTGAGTCCCTCGTCCTTGATCCAGACGCGTGCCACGCCAGCCGGCCCCGCGAACTCCGGCACTTCGACAAGCGGCGTCATCCCCTCGCCCAGCGATACCCGGACTTCGCCGTCCCGAATCGGCATCACGGCGGCGTACCGCCACATGTCCGGAGCCGCGGTCACGGTGTCCCGCGACGCCGGGGCGAGCTTTACCATCAGCGGCTGGCCGCAGTCCGGGCACAGCGACGCGAGACCGTCTCCCCCGGTGGCATAGGCGCAAGAGGAACAGTGGAGGGTCCAGGGAGTTGCCGTCATATCGATGTGCCTGTATCTGTGGTGGGTGGGATGTCGGCGGCGGCCGACGGAGGGCCAGCCACGGGGTCTGACCCGCGCAGCGCATTGAGAATTCGCTCGGCGGTCTTGAGCGAAAAGCCTGGTACCGCGGCAATCACTTCCGGCGTCGCCTCCCGAATCCCCTGCAACGAGCCAAGGGCCGTCAGGAGCGCGCGCCGCCGACTCGGGCCGATACCGGGAACCCGGAGAAGCTCGGACGTGACAGTTCGCGCCGAGCGCCGCTTTCGGTTGTACGTCACGGCCGACCGATGGGCCTCGTCGCGCGCCCGCTGCAGAAGGCGCAGGGCGGCTGAGCGCCTCGGAAGGCGGAGCGGTTCAGTGCGCCCTCGCACAAACACCTCCTCTTCGCGCTTGGCGAGCGCCACGAGGGGAAGTTTTTCGAGGCCGGCCTCGTCCAGTGCATCGGCTGCGGCGCCGAGCTGGCCCTTGCCGCCGTCGACGACCACGAGGTCGGGCAGCGGCTTTCCTTCGGCGACACGACGGGTGAAGTAGCGTGAAACGACCTCACGCATCGAGGCGAAGTCGTCCGGACCTGACGTCTCACCAATCGACTTCACGCGCATCGTCCGGTACTCAGCTCGACGAGGCCGCCCGTTCTCGAACCAGACGACGGCACCGACGTTGTCCCTGCCCTGCGCGGTCGAGTTGTCAAAGCACACGAGCGACCGCGGAATCTTCTGCAGCCCGAGCTCGCGGCCCAGGGAATACACCGGGTCGGCCGCCCGCTCATCCGCTTCAAGACCCTCGAGCCGGAACTCCTCCAGGAGGTGCCGCGCATTCTGGTCGGCAACGTCGAGGAGTTCCCGTTTCTGCCCGCGCTGTGGAGTCCGCACGTTCAGACGCGGGGCGACCTGTACGATCAGATCCTGGTCCGCGAACGCGAATGGCACCAGCAGTTCCTCGGGCCGGCTCTCCCGCACCAGGTACTCCGACGACATGAAGGCCCCGAGGACGTCGGCGTCCTGGGCGTCCTCGACGTGTTCAAGCAGGCGGTGCTCTCGCGCGAGCAGTTTGCCACCCCGGACCACGAGGATCGCCACGCACGCGTCGTCGCCGTCCCGCGCGTACCCGAGGATGTCGCGGTCTCCACCGCCCACATCGACCATCGCCGTCGGCTCCTCGATCGATGAGAGATGCTGGATCGCGTCACGGAACTCGGCGGCCTGTTCATACTCCATCCGATCCGATGCGTTGGACATCCGTTCGCGAATGCTGCGCACGACCTCGTCCGTTCGTCCCGAAAGGAACGTGACCACCTCGGCGATCATCTCGCGATACTCGGCCCCGGTCTGCGCGCCGATGCACGGGCCCTTGCACCGCTTGATGTAGAAGTCGAGGCACGCCCGCTCGGGCATTTCGCGAGGCATGTCATAGCGGCACGACCGCACCGTGAATATTCGCTTCACCACGTTCAGCGCTCGACGCATCGCGCCGACGTCCGTGTACGGACCGAAGTATCGTGCGCCATCGTCGAGCACTTTCCGAGTGACATACACCCGCGGATACGGTTCCTGCACGGTGACCTTGACGAACGGGTATGACTTGTCGTCGCGCAGCAGGATGTTGAAGCGGGGACGGTGCTCCTTGATCAGGTTGGCCTCGAGCATCAGCGCGCTCGGCTCATCGGGCACCACAATGGTCTCCAGCGCCGCCGCCTGCTCCATCAGCGCCCGGGTTTTCGGCGTTACGAGACCGTCGCCGGTGAGATAGCTGCGTACCCGGGCCCGCAGCCGCTTGGCCTTGCCCACGTACAACACCGTGCCATCGGCCGCCTTCCAGAGGTAGACGCCCGGCGTGTCCGGCAGGTTCAGCGTGGCGCTCGCCGTCTGGGGGGAGATCATCAGGGCGCCCCCGGCCGGCCGCGCAGTCGCTCCCGCACCCGTGCCAACGCGCGCGACGATTCGGCGATCCCCGCGACGTGGGTGACGAACAGGTACGCTGCTGCGACCACGCCGAGCACGACCACGCCCGTGGTCACGGGGCTGAAACCCGCCAGCAGCTGCTTCACCGCGTATCCGAGGGCACAGGCCGCAATCGCCGAGCCCCAGAGGCGCGGAAGGAAGCCCGGCGGGAGTCCCGTGATTCCGATGCGCTCGTTGAGTCGCCGTCGGAGCAGCCAGTACTCGACCCAGGACGCGCATCCAGCACTCGCCGTCAGGCCGGCCACGCCCCAGCGCGCGTCAATGCCGAGCAGTCCCGGAAGCACGAGTGCCGCGAAGGCGCCAAGCGCGGCCGCGACTGTGATTCGCACCATCGCGATCCGGACCGGCGTTCGCGTGTCGTGGAGGGCGTACCACGCCGAGTTGTACAGCCGACCCATCGTGCCGGCGAGCAGGCCGACCGATGAACCCGCAAGTACGCCCCACACCCATTCGGTATCGTCTCGGGAAAAGCGCCCCGTCTGCAATACCGCGCCGGCGACGACATCACCGAGCACGAGCAGCACGGCCGATGATGGCACGACGAAGAACGCGATGAGGCGCAAGGAATGCTCCATTCGCGACCGGATCGCAGCGGCAACCTCGCCCGCTGCGTTGCCTGACATCTCAGTGAGTTCGCTGGCCGACACCGACATGCCGAATACCGAAACGGGCAGCATGGAGATGTTCTGGGCGTACAGCAGCACGGCTGCGGCCCCCGGCATCACAAACGACGCGATCAGGGTATCAAGCCACGCGCTGATCTGCACGACGCCCCTGCCGAGCACGACGGGAACGAAGTTCGACACGACGCGGCGGAACTCCGCCGACGGCCGCGGGCCGCCACGCGGCACCCGCGGAAGCACCCGCGCAATCCACGGGAGCTGGACGGCGAACTGCAGCGCACTGCCAACGACCGCACCGATCGCCACGAGCTGCGCCGCCCCCGGCACGTCAGCGGTCGACGCCCCGAGCAGCAGGGTTGCGATGATCGCGACATTCCACATCACCGGTGCCGTGTAGCTCACGAAGTACTTGCGATGCGCGTTGAGTACGCCCAGGCACCAGGCGGACAGGACGAGTAGCGCAACGCCCGGGAAGAGGATGCGGACGAGCAGGACCGTGAACGCGCGCGTGTCGGGCGAGAACCCGCCGGCGATCACCGCGACCAAGGTCGGCGCGGCGGCTACCCCAACAATCACGACAACGGCGCAGATGAGCGCCAAGGCGGCAAACACCGCGCGCGCGAGCCGGGCGGCATCTTCTTCCCGCCCCTCGCCGCGAAGGCGCGCGTACACCGGAACGAGCGAGGCGGAGAGTACGCCTTCGCCCAGCAGGTTCTGGAGCACGTTCGGAATGCGCAGGGCCGCGCTCAGGGCGTCGGCGGCGTCGCCAACGCCAAGGAAATGGCCGATGACCCGCTGCCGGACCAGGCCGAACAGACGGCTCAGACTGATGCCCGCGGCGATGGCAACCGCCCCGCCGCGGAGTCGTGGCGCCGCGGCCGGGTGACTCACCGCGCGCCGATCAGTTGCGCCGCGTGCACCGCCGCGCCCTCCGCGAGCCGCGTCATCAGCGGATCGCCGTATCGGGCCATCAGGGGCAGGTAGTTGAGCCGACGCTCCTGGCGCTCGCCTTCGGGCTGCAGCGAAGCACGAATGGCAGCCAGGTCGCGGATCGCATCGGCCTCGCTTCGTGTCGCCGCGGCGCGCAGCCTGCGCTCCAGCCGCTCGATGCGAAGCGCGATCTGGCGCCGGGCCCCTTCAATGACCTCGGGCGTGGAGAGGGAGGCCGCGCTCGCCGCTGCGCCGATCGCGTTCAGGTGTTCGTCAACGCCGGTTTGCAGCGCCGCGAGGGCGTCGCGGACCGCGGGCGCCATCGCACGCTCGCCGACACGGCGCTCTGCGCGGTGCGGCACGCGCACATCCTCGATCATCATCCCGAGACGGCCGAGCATGCGGTCCACCGCCGGTTCGACAATCGTCGCGGACCAGCGTGGCACCGCCAACGGCAGCGGTGCCTCGATCGCCTCGGCGACCGCACCAACCTGCGCGAAGTAGGCGTACTCGCCCGGTCCCGCGACGTAGGCGATGGTCGGCAGGATGCGGCGCTCGACGATCGGGCGAAGCAGGACGTTGCCCGAGAGGACCAGATCGTCACGCCGGGCTGCATCGGCCGCCTGGGACAACGGCACCCGCTCCTTGACGCCGTCTGTGCTGCGGAACACCAGGGACAGGCGCGGCACGCGTGCCACCTGTGCCCGATATCCGGCCCGCTCGATCGAGACGCTGCGCATGCTGACCGCCTCGTCGATCACCGCTGCCCGACCCAGGGCCTCGATCAGCACCGGGCGCGCGGCGCCACGAACCGCCGGATGCCACGCGTCAAGGACCGGCATCCCGAGTGGCTCCAGCACGCTGCGCAGCAGCGTCACGTACGCGCTTCCGACCGTGGCGCCGGGGGCGTAGGCCGTGCGCACCGCGTCAAGCACGTCGCGCTGCGCCGCCGAACGGGTCGCCTCCGCAAAGGCGTCGAGCGCCGCGCGGATGTCGCCAAGGGGCATCTGGGACATCACGAGCCCATCCGGACCGCCGCGCTCGATGGTGATGCGGCGACACTCAGGTCCGATCGCAACCGTCGTAAAGCTCGCTTCGGCGAAATCCGTGTCATCGGTCGCCGCCCAGAACAGGGGTAGCGCGGGGATTCCCGTGACGTGCTCGAACCGCGCCGCGAGCGCGATCGCCGTCATCGCCTTCAGCCACGTGTACCCCGGGCCGCCGAACAGGCCAGGTTGCTGTCCGGTGGTCACCACCACGCCGTGCCCTGCGGCCACACGTTCAAGTCGCTCGCGCGCGGCGCCGGCAGCGTTGATTGCCGGCCGCAGTGTTTCGAGCCACCGCGCCCCCGGGAAGCTCGATCGCACGGACTCGGCGTGGCTGCGCCATTCGTCTCCACCGCGGGGCCTCGGCAGGTACCAGTCGCGCGGCACCGCGCCGTCGAGCGCGGCGTGCGTGAGCGCGCCCCCACCGTACGGCTCCACGAGGATGCGGGCGGTCCCCGTCCCGCTCATGTCCTGCTCACTTGTGGTACGGTTCGCCGCGGACAATGGTGCCCGCCCGATACAGTTGTTCGGCGAGCACGAGGCGCGCGAGTTCGTGCGGCAGCGTCCACGGGGCAAGGGCGAGGCTGCTGCGCGCAGCGGCCAGCACCTCGTCCGACAGTCCGTGGGCGCCACCAATCATGAAACACAGATCGACGCCTCGCTCGCGTTCACGTTGCACCCACGCCGAGAAGCGCTCCGAGGTCATCGAAACGCCGCCAGGGTCGCACGCGACGACGTGAGCCCGTGCAGGCGCCTGCTCGAGCAAACGCCGTCCTTCGCGGATGCGCACCTGCGGCGCCGGGACACCGCGACCGTGTTCCTCGCGCACCTCGCGGACCTCGAGCGGCCAGTACCGCGCCGCGCGGGCCTCGTACTCGCGCGCCGCCGGGCCGACCGACGGATGCCGCGCCTTGCCGACCACCGCGACGATGATCTTCACCCCGTCTCACCCGGCGTCCCGGCGTCAGGCCGCGTTCACGCGTAGATGCCGCGGAGCCGATGGACGGTCGCCACCCGGCTGATCGCGAGCATGTACGCTGCCGTTCGCATGTTCACCTTGTGCTGCTTGGACAACTCGAGCACGGCGGTGAAGCTCCGCTCCATGATCGTCGTCAGCGACTCGTTGACGCGTTCTTCGGTCCAGAAGTACCCGCCGCGGTCTTGCACCCATTCGAAGTACGAGACGGTCACGCCCCCCGCGTTGGCGAGGATGTCGGGAATCACGAAGACCCCCTTCTCGTCCAGGATGGCGTCAGCGGCCGCCGTGGTCGGGCCGTTCGCACCTTCGCAAATGAGCTTGGCCTTGATGTTCTTGGCGTTCTTGGTCGTGATCACGTTTTCGAGGGCCGCGGGGAGCAGCACGTCGGCTTCGTGCGTCAACAACTCCTCATTCGTCACCGCATCGCCCTTGCTGAATCCGGCGAGCGACTTGTGCTGGCGCACGTGCGCAATCGCCGCCTCGACGTCGAGTCCCTTTGGGTTGATGATCCCGCCGGTGCGATCGCTGATCCCGACGATCTTGCACCCTTCGCGCTGAAGCAGCTCGGCGGCGACCGAGCCTACGTTCCCGAAGCCCTGCACCAGCACGGTCGTGCCCTTCACCGGCATTCCGAGGTGGGCGAGCGCCTGCTTCGTGACGATCATGCACCCGCGCCCCGTGGCTTCGCGGCGCCCTCGCGACCCGCCCATTTCAATGGGCTTTCCCGTGACGACCGCCGTGACCGTATGGCCGACGTGCATCGAGTATGTATCCATGATCCAGGCCATGACGCGTTCGTTCGTGTTGACGTCCGGCGCCGGCACATCCGAGTCCGGTCCCAGCGTCTTGATGATGGACGCGGTATAGCGCCGGGTCAGCCGTTCGAGCTCCCCCACGCTCATCTTGAGCGGGTCGCAGACGACGCCTCCCTTGGCGCCGCCGAACGGGATGTCGACAACTGCGCACTTCCACGTCATCCACGCGGCAAGTGCGGTCACCTCGTCCAGCGTGACGTTCAGGTCGAAGCGAATCCCGCCCTTGGCCGGGCCACGCGACGTGTTGTACAGCACCCGGATTCCGGTGAACACCTCGACATCACCGTTGTCGAGCATCACGGGGATCGACGTGATCACCTGCTTTTCCGGGTGCCGCAGGACCTTGTAGATGCCGGGCTCCAGGTCCAGCAGTTCCGCGGCACGATCGAAGCGCGACATCATCGCCTCGAACGGATTTTCCTCCTGCAGAAAACGATCCTTGTCGGGCCGCACGATGGGAGTCGTCGGCAGCAACACGTCGGGGCTCATGAAGGTAGGTCCTCCGCCGGCCGCTGCCGGCGATCAGGTCGTCAGGGTTGGGCGGGCACCGCGAGTTGGTGCGCAACCTGCTCCAGCGCCTCTGCACCAAGCTCGATGTTCACGCGTTGTGAAAGATACCATAGCGGCGGTGCTGATGGGGGCCACATCGGCCCCAGCTTGACCGCGTCCTTCAGCGTGCACACGGCGTACTGTGCGGCGGACGCCTCCCGCGCCAGCCGCTCCACCTCACGCTCCGTGAACTCGTGGTGATCCCCGAACGCGCGCGACGCGATCCGGCTGCTCGACGCCCTCAGCTGGGACTCGAACGAACGCGGGTCGCCGATTGCGGAAATGGCGAGCACCACTCGGCCGGCCATGCGCGAGACGTCGGCCCGCTCCCGGGTTCCCCAGCGGACGAGTGAATCGGGCGCAAGATCCACGACGACGAGCGCTGCCGCCGGCGCCATGCGCCCGACATACCCCAGGACCTCACGCGCGTGCAGCGGGGTCGCCCGCTTTCGCGTGACCACGATGTGGGTCGCGCGTCGCAACGACTCAAGCGGTTCGCGCCACGGGCCGGCCGGGAGCAGGCGAACCTGACGATGCCGGTCGGCCGACACAATGACAACGTCAAAATCACGGCGTGCGCGACGGTGCTGGAACCCGTCATCAAGCACGATCGCCGTCGCGCCAGCCGAGCGGGCTGCGGCGGCGCCGGCCACGCGATCTGCCCCCGGAACGACGATGGCCCGAGGCGCCAGAAATCGATGGACGAGCACCTCGTCGCGCCCGTAACCCCTCAACAGGATTGCCGGTCGCCCCCCAAGTTCGCCGACCCGGTTCGCCAGCCACGACGCAATCGGGGTCTTGCCGGTTCCACCAACGGTGAGATTCCCAACCGACACCGTAGGCAGCCCAAGCGCATGCGACGCGAGCGCACCAGAGTCATACGCCCGGTTTCGGATGCCGACTGCAGCCCCGTAAAGCCAGCTGGCGGGCGTGAGCGCAGCTCGCAGTGTTCTCGATAGCGGGCTGGTCGATTCCCACCGTCGTTCCGGCAGGAGTTCACGCATGCGTGGCGTCCACCGGTGCGATCATCGCTTCAAACCGTTCCGCCTCAGCGACCGCCTCTGATGGCGTGCCGCCGGCAACCCGGGTCGGCGGCCCGACATGCACCACCACGCGCGCAAACGGTTTCGGAATGGCAAAGGAATCCCAGCTCCGCAGGGTCCAGGCCCGGCTTACCGTGGCAAACAAGGTGACGATGGGGACGTCGGCCCTCTGCGCAGCCACGAGGGCACCGGGGGCAAACCGCCGTGCCGGGCCTCGAGGACCGTCCGGCGTGATTCCCACTGTCGCGCCACCACGAAGCGCACGAATCATCCCGGCCAGCGCCCGTGCGCCGCCACGGGTCGTCGAGCCGCGAATCGTCCCGTACCCCATGCGGGCCAACAACCGTGCGATCACTTCGCCGTCGCGGTGTTCGCTCACCAGCACCAGGATCCCCCGCCCGCGAAACGCATAGGACAAGGGCAGTAACTGACCATGCCACAGCGCGAGTACCACTCCGCCCGCTCCACCGCGGATCGCAGCCAGGCCCGCATCTCCGCGGATACTCACGCGCCACGTCATCGCGAGCAACCGGATCACCGCCCATCCGACCGGCACTCCCAGGACGAGCCGCCAGTCGCGACGACGCACTCGAGCCGGCGCGGGCTCCGTCTTCATGCCAGCATCCGCGCGGCGATTTGCGCCACGCGGGCCGATGCCCCGGGCTGGCCAAGCCGCGCGGTCACGCCGGCTAAATCGCGAACCATGGCGGATCGTACCGGTGAGTTGACGTCGAGCAGCGGGTCGAGCGCGTCGGCGACTCGTTCCGGCACGAAAGCGTCTTGGACGAACTCCGGTGCCACACGACGTCCCGCGACAATGTTCACGAGCCCGATATGCGGAACACGAACAATCCGCTTGAGCAGGGCGTAGGTCAGCGCGTTCACCCGGTACACCACGGCGCAGGGACACCCGGCTATGGCCGCCTCGAGTGTTGACGTGCCGCTCTTGCAGAGCGCGGCGTCGGCGGCGCGCAGCACGTCAAACGACGACGAGCGCACGAGCTGATACGGCAGTGCCGACGCGTCCAGCTGCACGGACGGCGCCACGCTGACGACCACCTTGAGACCGGGATGGCGTCGCTCCATTTCGCGACCTACCGCCGCAAAGTCGGCCAGATGCCGGGCGATCTCCTGGGGGCGGCTGCCGGGAAAGAGCGCGAGGACGCTCTGGTCGTCGCCGATCGCGAGACGGCGTCTGGCGTCCGCGCGCGATGGAAGGTCAACGGCGCGGTCCAGCAGCGGATGCCCGACGAATGAGGCGTCGATGCCGTGCTCGCGCAGCAGGGCTTCCTCGAACGGGAGGATCACCGCCGCCTTCGTGATGACCTTGGCCATGGTCCTGAGCCGGCCGGCGCGCGACGCCCACACCTGGGGCGTGACATAGTACAGGACAGGCACACCGGCTGCCCGCGCGGCCGCTGCCGCGCGAAGGTTGAATCCTCCATAGTCGATCAGCACGGCGAGCGCGACGGTGCCACGGCGCAGTCGCTCCCGGACGGTTCCCAGAAGACGCGCCTGAGCGGGGAGGTGGCGCAACAACTCGACAAACCCGATAACTCCGGTGGTGCGCGCAAAGAGATCGACACCGGCCGCGGCCATGCGGGCGCCACCGACGCCCACCAGCGCCGCATCGGGTACCGCCAGGCGGAGCTGCTCCGCGAGCGCCTCGCCGTGCATGTCGCCGGAGGCTTCGCCGGCGATGATCAGGATCTCACGCACGATGGCCGGCGTCGCGCGTCGTCGCCGCGATTGCCGGGAGGCTGCGCTCGATGTCCGCAACGATCTGCAGCGCCACTGCCAGTGCATCCCTGCCCTCTTCGCCCGTCACCGCCACCGGCTCGTTTCCCCGGAGCGCCGCGACGAAGTTCTGGAGTTCGAGTCGCAACGGTTCGCCTTCCGGCGCCTCGAGCGGGATCCGTTCGACGAACGCCTCGAGCGGCTGGGCCTGGGTCGCAAGGGCCGCGAGGTCGAGGTCGCTGCGCATCCGGTACATCTCGCCCGTGCCTGCGCCCAGGTCGAGCGACAAGTAGCCATTGCGCTGAAATATCCGGAGCTTGCGCATGCGCTCGCGCGAGACACGACTTGCGGTGATCGTGGCGACGGCACCGTTCTCGAACGACACCCGCGCGTTCGCGATGTCGACGGACGGGGTCAGCACGGGAATCCCGGCCGCCGCCACGTCGCGCACCTTCGCCCCGACCAGCGACAGCAGCAGGTCAATGTCGTGGATCATCAGGTCGAGCACGACCGCGACATCCGACCCGCGAGGATTGAACGGCGCCAGTCGGTCGCTGTCCAGGAACAGGGGACGGTCCACAAACGGCATCGCCGCCCGGATCGCGCGGTTGAAACGCTCGATATGCCCGATCTGCACGATGCATCCGTTGCGCTTCGCCAAGGCGAGCAGTTCGTCCGCTTCTGCCAGGGTCGTCGTGATCGGTTTCTCGATCAGCACGTGCTTCCCGGCCTCGAGGGCTGCCTTCGCGACGGCGAAGTGGGCCGGCGTCGGCACCACCACCGATACGGCGTCCACTTCGGCGAGCAGCGATGCCACCGAATCGCGCGTGCGGACGCCCAGCTCCCGCGCCACCGTCTCGGCGCGTTCGACATTGGACTCGTGCACGCCGGCGAACACGGCTCCGGGCAAGTCCTTCAGGATGCGCGCGTGGTGGTACCCGAGGCTGCCAACGCCGATGACGCCGAGACGAAGCTCGCCGTTCACAACGTCGCCCCTCGTTCGCTCGCCGTGAGAAACGCGATCAGCGCCTGCACTTCGGGGAGTGGCTTGAGATCGGTCTTGGCCTGCTCGATTGCCTGCGTGACGTTCAGCTCCGAGCGGAAGAACAGCCGGTACGCCTTCTTCAGTTCCGAGATCGCGGCGGCGGAAAAGCCGCGCCGCTGCAGGCCGACGCTGTTCAGGCCGTACAGCTTGATCGGGTTGCCGACGGCTTTCACATACGGGGGTACATCCTTCGGCACGCGCGAATGACCGCCGATGTAGGCGTGCTGGCCGATCCGCGAGAACTGGTGCACGGCGCAGAGCCCCGAGATGCCGGCGTAGTCCTCCACGGTGACGTGCCCCGCGAGTTGCGTGCCGTTCGAGATGATGACGTTGCTCCCAATGTGGCAGTCGTGCGCGAGATGCACGTACGACATGAGGAACGAATTCGCGCCGACCGTCGTCTTGAAGGATTCCGACGTTCCACGGTTGATCGTGGCATACTCGCGAATGGTGGTGCCGTCGCCGATCTCCACCCACGTCTCCTCACCCTTGAACTTCAGGTCCTGCGGAAGGCCACCGAGCACCGAGCCAATCCCCACGCGCACGTTCTTCCCCAGCGTGACGTGGGATTCGAGCACACTGCGAGCGGCGAGCACCGACCCCGGGCCAACGGTGCACTTCGGTCCGACGAAGGCCCACGGCCCGACCTCGACGTCTGCGGCCAGCTCGGCGCCGGTGTCCACGATCGCGGTCGGATGGATCCTCGGCTTCATCGGTCGCGCACCATCGCCGCCATCTCCGCTTCGCACACCACCGTCCCGTCCACCTTGGCGACGCCGGCCATGCGGCACACCTTGCCACGCACTTGCTGCATCTCGAGTTCGAATCGCAACTGGTCGCCCGGCTTCACCGGCTTCCTGAACTTCACATTGTCGAGCGACATGAAGTACACGACCTTGGAACCGGGGTCATCAACCGTGCCCATCAGGAGCATTCCGCCAACCTGTGCCATCGCCTCCACGATCAGCACGCCCGGCATGATCGGGTGGCCCGGGAAATGCCCCTGGAAGAACGGCTCGTTCACCGTGACGTTCTTGATCCCGACGATCCGCCTGCTGTCCTCGATCGAAATGATGCGATCCACGAGCAGGAACGGATACCGGTGCGGCAGGACCTTCATGATCTCGTCGATCTCAATCACTCGTTCCTCCTTCACTCGTTCCTCCTTCACTCGTTCCTCCTTCACTCGTTCCGCCTTCGCGGCGAGTGCGACAAGCTCGCGAACGAGCGTCACGGTCCCGCGATGGCTGGGTTTGGTGGCACAGATGTGCGCGCGGATGCGCTTGCCGGCAAGGGCGAGGTCGCCGACGACATCGAGCGCCTTGTGCCGCAGGAACTCGTCCGGCCAGCGCAGCGCCGTGTCAATGACGCCGGTGTCATCAAGGACAATCGCGTTTGCCGTCGAGGCGCCGCGGATGAGCCCTTTCCCCCGGAGCATCTCGACTTCGTGCATGAAGCCGAACGTGCGCGCGCCGGCGAGTTCCGCTCTGAACACGTCGCCGTTCACCCGCCAGGTACCCGATTGCGCGCCGATCAACGGGTGTGGGTAGTCGATCCGCACCTCGAGGTCGAAGTGGTCCGACGGACGCGCGACGTACACCGACTCTCCGTCGACGACTCGGACCGTCTCGCCGAGGCGGAGATCCACGGCCGTCCCGCCGTTGTTCACGATGCCGGCACCCGTGAGTGCCTCGAGATATGGTTGGGCGCTTCCATCCACGATCGGCGGCTCGGACGAGTCCATCTCGATCATCACGTCGTCGATGTCCATGCCCGCCACCGCGGCGAGCACGTGCTCGATGGTATGCAGGCCGGCGTCACCATCGCCGAGCTGCGTGCGTCGCTCGCTGGCCACCGCGTGCGACACGAGCGCTGGTGTCTCGGGATGCCCGGGCAGATCCGTGCGCCGGAACCGGATGCCCGATCCAGTGGGCGCCGGCAGGAACGCGAGGCGGCAGTCCCGCCCGTAGTGGAGCCCGATGCCGGAGACTTCTGCGCGCCGGCCGACCGTCCGCCGCTCGGTCACGGCTTTTCCTGACCGAGCAGCCGCTCGATGCGCCTGAGGAGCGCGGGCAGCTTGAAGAGAGCCGCCTGGGCGCGCAGCGCCTCGCGGTGCGGACGCGCCGGATAGCCTGACCAGGTCTCGCCGGCCGGAATGTCGCCGAACACACCGGCCTGGGCGGCGAGCGTCGCGCCCTTGCCAACCGTGTGATGGCCTGAGACGCCCACCTGCCCCGCGAGGATCGCTCCGTCCTCGATGCGCACGCTGCCCGCGACCCCGACCTGCGCCATCAAGAGGCACAGCCGGCCAATTCGCACGTTGTGGGCCACGTGCACCAGGTTGTCGAGCTTGGTGCCGTCACCGATGATCGTGTCGTCGATGCTGCCCCGATCGATTGTCGAGTTGGCCCCGATCTCGACGTCATTCCCGATCAGACACCGCCCGACATGCGGGATCTTGTGGTGCGCGCCGTCGCGGAACGCGTAGCCGAAGCCGTCGCACCCGATGCGAACGCCGGCG
Source organism: uncultured Gemmatimonas sp. (assembly GCA_964557615.1). Lineage (GTDB taxonomy): Bacteria > Gemmatimonadota > Gemmatimonadetes > Gemmatimonadales > Gemmatimonadaceae > Fen-1231. Next base: position 5,543 of record CAZLAU010000020.1, on the reverse strand, counting down.
TGCAGGATCGTGCGCGCCCCGACCGCGGCACCGGGATACAGCACGACGTGGGGATGGAGGCGAGCCGACGCGCCGACAGATACGCCCTCGCCCACGATAACATGCGGTCCGATCCATGCGCCCTCCCCGATCGTCGCGCCGGCCTGGACGACAGCGTACGCGTCTACGCGGGCGCCAGCGTCCACGACCGCATCGGCAGCAACCACGGCAGTCGAGTGGATGCCGGCCACGAACGGCGCCGGGGCATAGAACCGGGGCAACAACGCCACGAGCGCGTCGTACGGCTTTGCAACGATCACACGCACGGCGCACGCGCCCGGAGCCTCGGCCAGTTCGGGAGTGACCAGCACGACTCCAGCGCCTGACCTCAGGAAGGCGTCCGCGTACTTCGCGTGCGCGAGGAACGTGAGGTCAGCGGGTCCGGCCCGGTCGAGCGGAGCGACCGCCCGCACGCGAACCGAACTGTCTCCGACGACAGTTCCACCCGCGGCGGAGGCAACCTCCGCCGCAGTCAGCGAGGGAACGGCGGGCGCGGCCATGCGCGGGGGGGGAGCGCGGCCGGACGGCTTCGGTCGCCCCTACCGGGCGCCGGGCGGCCGCTTGGTGGCCGTCGTGTCAACCTTCTTTTTCGCCGCGGAGTCAGCCTTGGCGGTGGAATCGGGACGCTTCGCTGGCGGCTGCGCCGCGGCCCCAGGCCCCCGGACACCGGCCGGGGTCGACATCGGTGCGCCCGGTGGCGGTGCCGCCTTGGCCGCGCCCGCACCCGAAGCGCCGGCGGGAGCCGCGATTGTTGGAACTGGAAGCGTGCGCAGCTTGGCGAGCACCCGGTCGTTGATGTTCAGGTTCTTGTCGGCCGCGACGATCGCCCCACCCTGACTCACGTCGAAGATCATCGTGTAGTTGCCTTCCTGCCTGACATCCTCGAGCACGAGCTTGATCTGGTCCAGGATTGGCTGCATGACCTCGGCCTCACGGTCCTGCGCCTGCTGCTGCAGGTCCTGGAACCGCTGCTGGTATTCGGCTTGGCGGTCGGTGATGGCCTTGAGCCGGCTCTCCCGCGCAGCGCCCACGAGCGACGCTTGCTCCTTGTTGAAGGCGCCGGTGAGGGCGTCGAGCGAGTCGCTCATCCGCTTCACCTGCGCGTCCATGGCGGCGACGTCGCGTTGCAGGACCGCCTGCGCGGCCGCCGTGGCCGGGGCGCCGTTGACGAGTACGCGCGTATCGACGTATGCGATCCTGACGGCCGCTCCCTGCGCCGAGACGGCGGCAACCGGAGCGAGGATCAACAGCGCGCCAACTGCGCGAGTGAACGAAAGCATTTGCATCTCCCGATTTAGTAGAAGAACTGTCCAAGCCTGAAGTGCACCATCCAGCGCGGGGCCGGGTTCCCCGATGCGTCCACCCGGTCGAACCCGTATGCCCAGTCGAGCCCCAGCGGGCCGAGCGGCGTCACCGCCGACGCCCCGACCCCGGCGCCCCGGAACAGGCGCGTCGGGTTGAACTGCCTCGGCCGCGCCCAGATGTTGCCGGCCTCGACAAACGTGTTGACGTAGAACTGTGAACTGATCCGGAACCCGATTTCGGCGTTGGTCGTGAAGAACGCGTTGCCGAACGACTGGCGAACCGCGTTGTTCGTCCCCGTCGATGCGTTGAACCCGTCCGGCGTGATCGAGAACTCCGGGTAGCCGCGCAACGCCTCGCCGTACTGGACGCCGCCAAGGGCGAACGCCTGCGAACTGAAGAACGGGCCGGGATCGCCGAAGACGAAACCGGACTTCTGCGAGACGCCGCCAACGAGCGCCGCGCGCTCGCCGGAACGGCCGTCGCCAAACGTGGCGAGCGTGGTGTAGGCGCGGAACTCCGTGGTGTAGCGCTGGAACGACGCCGAGCCGCCGAGCGGGCCGCCGTTGAACTGGCCGCTGACGGTCTGCAACACGCCGTCAATCGGGAACGGGACGCCAATGCGCGTGTCGCGCGTGACGTCGGTGCCGAGCGTCGAGCGGAAGCACCCCGCGCACTGGTCGGAGGTCACGCTACCGAGCAGTCCGAAGTTCCCGTACCGGACCGCCTCCGCGCCGTACGACGTGAATACGCGCGTGAACCGCGAATTCAGGAACGGGAAACCCACGCGAACCTGACCGCCGGTCCGCGTCGTTTGCCCGAGGTCGGCGATCGTGTAACGCGACTGCGACCGGTACCCCATCACGGTGCCGGAGAACCGCGACCCCTTGATCGACGGATCCGTGTACGACAGCTGGAAGTCGTTGATGTACCGACCGAACTGCCAGTTGAGCGAACCCTTCTTGCACTTCCCGAACAGGTTCGGCTGGTCGAGCCCGATGAATCCGCCAAGCCCGGTTCCCTGTCCCATCGAGGCGCCAAAGCTGACGTTTCCGGTTCGCTTCTCCTTCACGCGGAACACGATGTCGATGTCACCCTGCTCGTTCGCCTGGCGGGTTTCCGGCGGCACGATCGGCGTCTCGAAAAACCCGAGGTTGCTGATGCTCTGCCAGCTGCGCACGAGCCGGTCGCGACTGAACACGTCGCCCGGAATGATGATCAACTGGTCACGAATGCAGCTTTCCGACGTGTAATCGTTCCCGAGGATCTCGATCCTGTTGATGATCGCCGGTTGCCCCTCGACGATGTCCCAGCGCAGGTTGACCTGCGGAACCGAATCGGCGCCCACGGTGCGGTCGATGATTGGCCGGACCTGCGAGTAGATGAACCCGTCGTTCGCGTACGCGTTGCGAAGCTTCTCGGTGCCGTCGTCCCACGTGGACTGGTTGAACACGCCGGTGCGGATCGTCCGCCGCCGGAGCGCGGCGCTGAGGCGTTGTGTGAGCGACATCGAACTGTCGGCGAACGGATAGAACCGCGCGATGTCGGCCGAGGCGTACCGCCTGTTGCCGGTCACCTCGAACGACCCCACGCGGTACATCTTGCCCTCGTCAATGGTCAGGTCGATGAGTCCCTTGCCCCGGTCCCGGTCGATCAGCATCGTGTCGCGCACAACCTGGAAATCGATGAACCCACGATCGGCATACAGCTTGGGCAACCGCTCGCCGAGATCCTGGGCGTACTTCTCGGCATCCAATTCGCCGCGCCGCCACCAAAAGAATCCCTCGGGACGCACCTTCAGCGCGCCGACGATCGCCGGCGCCTCGATGGCGGTGTTGCCGTTCACCCGGATTCCCGAAATCGCCAGTTTCCGCCCCTCCTCGACGCGGTACACGATCGACACGCGGTGCTCCGCGGTCGTGGTCGTCTCCGGGCGCACCTGGACGTTCCAGAACCCACGCGACTGGTACAGGGAATCGATGCGCCCGATGTCCGTCGCCACGTTGGCCGGGTTCACTGGGCGCCCGATGAGGAGGTTGACGCGATCGCGGACGGTCGAAAGCGACACGGCCGACGGGCCGACCACATCCACGTTGTCGAGAATCGGGCGCTCGCGCACCTGGATCGCGTACACGGTCCGTGGCGGCGGGCCATCAAACAACTCGCACTCGATGCGCACGTCGTCGAACTGGCCGGTCTCGAACAGCGCCTTGATGGCGCGCTGAATCGTCGTGTAGTTGGTCGACGCACCAGGCGTGAGGTTGGCGTCGGTGATGACGGTCGCTGCGTCCACGCGTGCGTTGCCGACCACCCGGATCGAGTCGGGCGTGACGCAGCGTCCCCCGGAGTCCTGGGCGGCCGCCGGGGCCGCAACAGTCATTCCAAGGGCGATGAGCGCGTGGCGGACGTTTTTCCGCATAGCTGTTAATAATAACGCGGGAAGGGGCCGAAAGGGTCTAACCCCTTTCAGCCCCTTCAGTTCCGCCGCCGGCCGCCCCGCCCGGACCGCCCGACCTCAGGCCTTGGGGCTGTTCGCCGCCAACGCCCGGAATTCCAGCTTGTCGCCACCGACCGCCACGTCGACGTCGATCTCGTCGCCCCGGGCAAATTCCGCCATCAGAATCTTCTCGGACAGCGGATCCTCGATGTACCGCTGGATCGCGCGCTTCAGAGGACGCGCACCGTAGCTGGGGTCGAACCCGTGGGTCACGAGGAAGTCCACGGCGCCGGCCGACAGCTTGATGCTCAGCTCTTCTTCGGACAGCCGCTTGGATACGTCGCGCAACAGGATGGTCACGATCTGTGCGATGTGATCCCGATCGAGCGGGTGGAAGATGATCGTGTCGTCGAGCCGGTTGAGGAACTCCGGATTGAACACGTGCTGCAGCTCCTCCCGGATCTTCTCGGCCATTCGCGTGAACGACGTGGCCGAGTCCTGCTTGTCGAAACCAAGCGTCCGATTCTTCGTGATGTCCTTGGCGCCGACATTCGACGTCATGATGACGACAGTGTTCTTGAAATCGATGATTCTGCCGTAGTTGTCCGTCAGGTGCCCTTCGTCGAGCACCTGCAGGAGGATGTTGAACACGTCCGGGTGCGCCTTCTCGATCTCATCGAGGAGCACGACGCTGTACGGCTTGCGCCGGACGGCCTTTGTGAGCGCGCCGGAGTCCTCGTATCCCACATAGCCCGGCGGGGCTCCGATGAGGCGGGACACGGAAAACTTCTCCATGTATTCGCTCATGTCCACGCGGATCAACGCCTGCGCGTCGGCGAAGAGGAAACGCGCCAGAGCGCGCGCGAGCTCGGTCTTGCCCACGCCGGTCGGACCACAGAAGATGAACGAGCCAATCGGGCGCTTGGGATCCTTGAGTCCGGCGCGGCCACGCCGGATGGAGCGTGCAATCGCGCGGATGGCCTCCTCTTGCGCCACGACGGACTGATGCAGCTCCTCCTCCATCCGCATCAGGCGGGCAGTCTCCGCCTCCTGCAGCCGCGTCACCGGAATGCCGGTCCAGCGGCTCACAATGAAGGCGATCTCGTCCTCGCCGAGCACCGGACGGTGGGACTGCCGGTGCTTGTCCCACTCCTCCTGGCGCGTCCTGATGTCTCCCTGCAGTTCCCGTTCCGTGTCCCGCAGGGCCGCCGCGCGCTCGAAATTCTGGTCACGCACCGCGGCATCCTTCTCGGCGTTCACGGTTTCCAGTTTCGCCTTGAGTTCCGCGACTTCCGGTGGCGGCGCCTGCGCGGCGAGCCGAGCGCGGGCCCCTGCCTCGTCGATTACATCGTTTGCCTTGTCCGGCAGGAATCGGTCGGTGATGTACCGTTCCGACAATTTCGCCGCGAGGCCGAGCGTGGCGTCGGGAATCGTCACGCGGTGGTGGTCTTCATAGCGCTGCCTCAGGCCGCGAAGAATCTCCACCGTTTCCTCGATGGACGGCGGCTCCACGACAACCGTCTGGAAGCGCCGCTCCAGCGCCCCGTCCTTCTCGATGTATTTGCGATACTCGTTGAGCGTCGACGCGCCCACGCACTGCAGTTCACCCCGCGCGAGCGCCGGCTTCAGCATGTTGCTGGCGTCGATTGCTCCCTCCGCTGCGCCCGCGCCGACGAGCGTGTGCAACTCGTCGATGAACAGCACCACACTCTTGTTCTGCGCGATCTCGTTCATCACCGCCTTGAGCCGCTCCTCGAACTGGCCG
>CAZLAU010000019.1:9955-28755 GCA_964557615.1 uncultured Gemmatimonas sp. | reverse complement strand
GTGGCAAAGGATGGCACGGCGAGACGCACCTCGGCGCGGCCGTCCGTGACGTTCACGCGAGACGACACGCCAGTGAGTCCGAGTGCGTCGAGCACGTCGTGGTTCATCGTGATCGTGTATTCGCCGGGCGCAACGCCGTCCACCTCGAACCGGCCCCGGCGATCGGCGACCGTCGTCTTGCCGGTACCGTGCACCGAGATCACGGCTCCGGCGAGCGGTTCGGAGCGGAGACTGTCGTAGGCGATGCCGCGCACCGTGACGACCTGACCCTGGGCGATTCCCGCCGCCGGCAAGACCGCCATCGCGAGCGCGGCGGCGACACGGGCAAGATGGTGGTTCCTGGAACGGTTCATCGCTGGTCTCGCTGGTGCAGTGAAGGTGTCGCTGTGTTCCGCGCACTCGTGCGGCGAACAGGCCGTGGCACGCGAGGGTGGGGGCGCCCTACCGGCGCCTCCAGATGACTACTACCCCGCAAGTGGAGTCGAGGATCGCGTACTTCATTGGCGTCTGCGCGGCGCTGGCATAGAACTCGAGGGCTTCGATCTGCTCGACCCCGATGCTGTTGATGTCGAACGGCTCCGTGGGGCTTCCCGGGTTCATGAGGACATTGTCCACCCAGACCTTGGCGTAGCAGCCGGCCGGCATCCCCTGTCGCCGCTCGAATGGACTGGGGTAGTACACGCCGGTGCTGCCGAGTGACGGCGGAACGCGAGTGGCCATGACCCACGCCGCGGATCCGCCCCGGCTGCTGGGAACACCGGCGCCTGGGAAGTTCCTCAAGACCTGCGCGAGCGGCTGGCCTTCCTTGAGGGCAAGTTCAGCGCGCGTGGCGAAATGTCCGAGTCCCACTTTCCGGTTCTCGTCGAACGACAACGGAAGGTTGGACTCCCCGACGACCGTGACGGTGCCGAGCGTCGTCGCGCGCGACAGCACGACTCGCCGATCGACGGTCTGATTCGGGGCAAAGGCGATGGTGGCATCGAGGGGGCCGAACCCGACCCGCCGGACCACGACGCGGTGCGTTCCGGCCGGAATGTCGAAAAGTCGGAACGCGCCCTTGTCGTCGGTGAGCGCGGTCTTGCCCAGTTCCTGGATCATGACTTCGGCGCGCACGATCGGCTGATTCCCAGAGTCGGCCACGACGGTACCCGAGAACACGGCACTGCCGGCCGCCGGCCGGTCGAGCGTCAACTCGGCCCTGGCGAACGTTCCGCCGGCAGGAATTCGCACGCCGGTCGGCGTCGCGCTCGCCGCGTCGGTCTGCGCCCGCAGCAGTATGGTCGAGTTCGCGGGAAGCCCGCACAACCGGAATCCGCCGTTCACGTCGGCCCTGGCCTCGACCCACCGTGTGCCGCTGTCTCGTCCCATGCTCCATTCGGCGATGATCCGGGCGTTGAGTGGCATGGAGCCATCACTCGCCCGGATGGCGCCGAGCACGAGTCCTGCGGCGGTCCCCGGGCGGGCCCGGGCGTTCCCGCAGATCGACGTCACGAGCTGGGAGGCGGTTGGGACGCGCGCGGTGATTGTCGTGTCGGCGAGCAGCAACGTGAACGGAACCACGTGCCTGGCGCCGATTGAGTCGAGCGACGGCGTCCGGATCTCGAGCTGGTAATCGCCCGGCAGGACGCCGGCGAGCACGGCACGTCCCGTCGCGCCGGTGCTGTCGGCGTGCGGGGTTCCGGCAATGGTGACCCGCGCGCCGGCGACCGGACGACCTGTCGTCGAGTCGGCGAGGGCCGCGCTCACGGTGAATGGCGTGCGTGCCCACAGTGTGTCAGCGCCGCGCCTGGCCACGGCGAGCTCTCCGCCGGCGACGTGGATCTCGACAACCTTGATCTGGGTGCCCCCGAGGTTGCGGGGTCTCGGCACCATGCCGATCACCGGCATGCGGATGTTCCAGCTGGAAATTGCCCAGCTGCCGTCGCGCATACGCGCGAAATCCATCAGTCCCCGTGCCTCGAGTTCCTGTTCGGCCGGGATGTTCGTGTATCGGAAGTCGATGCTGCGCAGCTCCGAGGTGGGCCGGTCCACCCAGATGGTGCCGCGGATGTCGGCCACGCTGCGGCGGTCCGACGTCGGTTCGAACGCAATGCCGACGCGCTGCGGATCGCGTGACGCAATGATGCGGAAGCAGTGATCGTCAATGAATGCGTCCGATGCGAGCACGTCGAGTCCGGGTGCGAGGTAGGTCACCTCGCCGTCCTCCATCAGCACGTAGCCGACCTTCCGGAGGCTGTCCACCCCGAGCGACCGCCACGGCTGCGCGACATTGCCGCTGGTGAGCGTGGCCTCGGACTCGAGTGTCTTGGTGGCGCCGGCGTCCATGCGTCGTCGGTACATCACGGTCGTGGCGTTGACGCTTCGTGTCCCCGCCGTGATCTCCGTCGCGGCCAGCGCAGTGCGCACCTGCTCCCACAGGGCGAACGTCGTGGCGGCGGCGGGACCGCTCAACCGGCAAAGGCTCGTCGTCCCGATGCGCACGGTGTCGAGCGCAAGGGCCACACCGGTGAGTTCGAAATTCCGGCCCACTTCCTCGCCCGCGCCTAGGGTGATCGGCTCGGACGTGACGGGGCGCCATCCGATGCGGAGCGTCCGCACGCGATAGGTCCCAGGGCGGGGCGTGGCGACGAGGAAGGTGCCGCGCTCGTTTGTGAGCGTCCGGGCAACGACCACCGAATCGGCGTCGAGTAGCAGCACGACGACGCCGGCCACCGGGACGGCGCCGCGGTCGAGTACCGATCCGCGCACCGACTGCGCGATGGCCGGGCCGCCGGTGATGGACCACGCGATGCCGGCGACGAGCAACCGTCGCAGTGCGCGACTGGCCATCTATTTCAGCTGCGCGAGGACTGCCTCGAGGAGGCGGGCCTCGAGGGCGCCGCGGGATGTGCAACGCGAGTAACCCTGCGAAAACGCGATGGGCCGCGCCGACGCCTCGAAGTTCGTCACGAGCTTGGTTCCCGTTCCCTCGGGCATCGCCTGAACGACGAGCGTGATGAACACCTCATACGAGTCGGCGTTCGGCCCGATCTGGGTCTGGCCGCAGTCCATGAAGCGGCTGAGCGGCGTGCGCCCGAGACGCTGCCGGACCTTGAATCCGTCATTGCCGATCGTCTTGGTCCGCGCGTCCACGCGCGTGGCCGGTACGCTGACGGAATCGAACGCGGCCGGCAGCACTCGCCAGACGGCGTCGGCGGCGTGCGCGAGCGTGTTCACGTTTGGACCAGTGCTCGGGCTGATCGTAAGCCGATCGCTGCTGCCCGTCATGCCGATGGAGGTGGAGACCGGGCGCGAGGCGCCGACGGACGAACCCGAGGCGCAGGCGGCCGTGGCGAGCAGGGCGACAGCAGGAAGGAAACGCATCGGAACTCCCGGGTTCATCACGTCAATGCGGGCGTGCGCGGCGCGTCCAGATCACCATCACGCCGCACGGCGAGTTGAGCGAACTATACTGGGCGGGCGTCTGCGACGGGCTCGAGTACCACTCGACCGCCTCGATGTCCTCGGGCGGCACGGCGTTGATGTCGAACGGCTCGGTCGGGCGCTGGCGGTTCATCAGGCGACCGTCGAGCCAGACCTGGGCGTAACACGCGCAGAGAATCCCCTGCCGCTGTTCGCCTCCCTGGGGACAGTAGAAGCCCTGCTCCCGGAGGTCGTCCATCGTGTACGTGCAGGACGTCTCCTTCGACACGCCGCACTCACCACGCTGCGGGGCCTCGCCGACCGAACCGGCGATTGCACTCGCGGCCGGAATCGGGCGGGGGGCGAGCTTTGGCGGGATCCGCTTGCCGACCACCCACCCGGCGCCGGACGCGCCCTGCGATACCGTGCCCATGTTCGGGACCGTCGCGAGGATGTCGCCCAACCGACGGCCGGCGTGCTTGTCCAGGTCGGCGCGCGTGAGGAACTTGCCGAGCCCGAGCTTTCGGTTCTGGTCGAACTCCGGGTTGACCGGCGCTGTTTCGGTGACCTGCACGGGCGCGAGCGCGGTCGCAAGGCGGCCAAGGACGATGCGGTGATCGATCGTCTGGTTCGATTCGAACGCGAGGTCCGCCGTGATCGGCGTGAAGCCGGGCCGCCTGATCTGTACGCGATGCGTACCCGGAGGAATGTCGTTGACGCGGAACCCGCCGGCGGTGTTGGTGGAGACGGCGAGCTTGAGGTCGGGAAACGCCACCTCGGCGCCCGCGACGGGGTCGTCGGTCGAGTCGGCGACCACCATACCGGCGAACGTGCCCCCGAGCGCGAGCCCCGGTTCGAGCGCGATGTCGAGACGCACGAATCGCTCGGCGGCGTCGACTTCCACTTCCACGGGCCGAGCCGCGGCGCCGGCGGCGCTGTCCACCTGCGTTCGCACCACGATACGCGCACCCGCTGGCACGCCGCACAGCCGGAAGGTGCCCGTTTCGTCGGCGCGGGTCCGCAGCCACTGCGTGCGGCCGACGGTCTGCGCTGCGGCGGCCCCCGGCGTGCCTCCCTGATCCACCCACTCGGCCACGATCCGCACGGCCGTTGGCCGCGTGTTGTCGGGACGACGCACCGTTCCGAGCAGGATGCCAAGGGACGATGGCGTGTCCGGCCCACACGTCGCGGCAACGATCTGGTCCGTGGTCGGGACGTGGAGTCGTACCGGTGCAGCGCCGGTGAAGTCCACCGTGGATCGGCTCACGACGCCAAGCGCGTCGAGGCGGTCGGTGCGAATCTCGGCGGTGTGTTCGCCCCGCGGGACGTCGGCAATCCGGAACGAGCCATCGGCGCCCGAGATGGCGGTCAACCCCGAACCGACCAGTTCCACGAACGCGCCTGGAATTCCGGCGCCACTCACCGAATCGAGAACCGTTCCGGTGAGCTCCGCAGTACCACCTGCACCCCGGGCGAGCACGGTGGCCGGCATCACCACCGGGATGACCGTGACAGCGTCGGTGAGCTTGCGGACCACGACTGCCGGGGTCTCGCGGCCGCGCCACGCCTGCACGCGAATGGTCTGTCCGCGCCCCACGTTGCGGCAGTGCGCAAACAGGCCGCTCGTGCCGGTGACGCCGTTGTTTGCCACCGGAACCCAGCCCCCTTCGCCGCTACGCGCCATTCGCCACTGGGCGTTCTGCACGGGGCGACCGTCGGCGGTGCCGATGCGGCCGACGACCCAGGCCGCGTCGCGTCCGGGGTCCCCGGACGCTCGGCACATCGCCCCGACGAACGTCGCTGCGGTCGGAACGGTCACCGTGCGCGTGGTCACCGAATCGCGCGATGCCACGAACGAGAGGTCGAGCGGCAAGGTCAGTCCGATGCTGGCAAGGCCGGGGTCGTGAACATGTGCGCTGTAGGGTCCCGGAATCAGGTGCGTGAACCTCGCGTGCCCCGCCGTGTCCACCGTGGCGCGATAGTCCGTGCCCAGCAGGCCGATGATGGCGCCGGCTGCGGGCGTGCCGTCACTGGCGCGTGCCGTCAACTCGAGCGTGCCAAGGGGCGCGGTCCATTCGCGTCCGTCCGGCCAGCGCGCCGTGGCGAGTTCGCCGCCGATCTCGTTGATCTGGTATCCCCGCACGGCCGTCTGGCCCGCGGCGGCCAGCGCAATCGTGTCCGCCGCGCCGACGAGGCGCAGCGCCCACCGGTCGATCAGCACGACGCCCGGCGACACCTCGCGAAACGCGACGGTCCCGCCGCTCCCGAGGCCGGTCGACAGGTCGTCGAGTCCGAGATAGCGGAACTCGACGTGGCTCAGCGAGCGCGCGACCGTGTCCACCCAGAGCGTCCCGTCGATGTCGACGCGCCCGCCGCGCCGCGACGCCGGTGAGAACGCCAGGCCGATCAGGTGCGGACGCTGCCGATCGGGGGCGCCGATCCTGAAGCAGTAGCCCGCGGCGAATCCGTCGTCGAGCAGGACGTCCGCGTCCGGGCCGTAAAAGGTGCGGTTGCCCCCGCTGTCCGACGTGAATCCACGCCTGGTGAAGTCCACGGCCGACTGGACCGCGTTGAACGACACGGTGGCGCGGTCCGCGGATTCCGCGCGCACGGATTGCACGACGGGCGTGAGGCCGTTGGCGTCGAGGATGCGTTCGAACGAAAGTCGCGTGACTTCTGCCGGATTGGCCTCGCGGGCGACGACGGTCGCGAGCAGGCCTGCTCGCGACTGATCCACCAGCGCCAGGGTTTCCGCTGCGTCGGCGCGCACCGGACATTGCGAACGCGCGGCGACCACCCGCACGTGTTCGAGCAGCGTCGGGATCGCCGTGAGTCGCACGTCGAGTGCGTCGACATTCCGGCCCTGCAGGAACATCGTGGTTGGGCGGAAGCCGATGCGGACGACCTGCACCCGATGCGGCCTCGCGCTCACGACGACCCGGAAGCTGCCATCGGCCCCTGCGATGTTCCGGCCAACGGTGCCGCCGGTCGAGTCCAAGGCGACCACCACCGCGCCGGGGATGGGCATTCCGCCGGCGCTGTCGCGCACGACCCCGCGAAGCGGTTGCGCCGCCGCAGACTGGACGAATGCGGCCAACCCGGCGAGCAAGGCGATTCGCTGATTTGTCATGCCGTGTCCCGATGCGCCGACGGTGAGAGACTTCTGAACCTACCGGGCAAAAGCGCTGGCGGCCAGCAGACGCACGGTGCGTCGTGCTGCGCGGCATACCCCGCGTCCCGATGGTGGTTCCCGGTGTCGGCAGGGTCGGGCGCGGGGCTAATTTTGCTCGACGAACCCCGTCCCTCCACGATGACCACAGCGCCCGCGAATTCGATGGCGGCGGCCCGCCTTGCCGCAGGCCAGCCTGCATTCGGCACCTGGATCGCCGTCGCGGTCTTCACTGCCGCCTGCGGAGCCGGGCCGACGCCCGACTGGAATCAGGCGGATGGGTATCGGTGGCGCGAACTCGACGTCTCGGGACGCACGGCGGGATTCACCGCGCTCCCCTCACGCCGGACGGGCATCGCGTTCGAGAACGCGGTCAGCGAATCGTTGCTCGTGAGGAACCGCGTGCTTGGCCAGGGGGCCGGGGTCGCGCTGGGCGATGTTGACGGCGACGGACGGGTCGATGTCTTCCTGGCGAAGACCGAGGGATGCAGTGCGCTGTTCCGCAACATCGGCGAATGGAAGTTCGAGGATGTGACGGTTGCGGCAGGTGTCGGAGCGTGCGACCGCCACTCGACCGGTGCGGCGTTCGCGGACACCGATGGTGACGGCGACCTGGACCTGGTGCTGCTCGCGACAAATGGGCCGAATGCGATTTTCGTGAATGATGGCGCCGGGCGTTTCGTCGAGCGGCGCGACCTCGGGCTCGACCCCCGTGGCCACGGTGGCACGACGCTCACGATGGCCGATGTGGACGGCAGTGGGCGTCTTGCCATGTACGTGGCGAACTACAAGCCGTTCTTCGTGGACGACTCGATTCCGCCGTCGGAGCGCACTTCGAGCCGGATCGTTCGCGAGGTGGCCCCGGGCCGGTTCGAAGTCACCCCGGAGTTTCAGTCACACTACCGGCTCGTCAACCGGCCCGACATGGGCGGAATGCGCATGACGCAGCGGGCCGACCCCGATGACTTCTACGTCAGCGACGGCACCGGGCGATTCACCCGCGTCGCGCTCACCGACCCACGGTTCAGGGACGCGGCGGGCAAGCCGCTCGCGCGTGAGCCGGAGTCGTTTGCCCTCGGAGCGCGTTTCGCCGACCTGAATGGCGACGGCGCCCCTGACTTGTTCGTGGCAAACGACTTCGAGGACACCGACCACCTGTGGTTCAATGATGGGCGCGGCGGATTCCGGCTGGCCGACTGGACGGCGCTCAGGCAGCTCAGCAACTCGACGATGGGCGTGGACGTCGGCGACGCGAACGGTGACGGGCTGCCTGACCTGTTCACCGTGGACATGCTTGCGCACGACTCGCGTCGCGCGCGCATGCAGGTGCCGACGAACACCGCGTTCCCGAAGAAGCCGGGCGAAGAGGCGTTGCAGCTCCAGCACCAGCGCAACACGCTGTTCATCAATCGGGGCGACGCGACCTTCGCCGAGGTGGGCCAGTTTGCCGGGGTTGCCGCCAGCGGCTGGTCGTGGGGCACGATGTTCCTGGACGTCGACCTCGACGGGCACCAGGACATCCTCGTGGCGAACGGGCACCTGTGGGACATCATGGACGCTGATGTGCAGGACGGCCTGCAAGACCGAATGGGCGCGATCCCGTGGCAACGGTTGCGCTGGGAGTTTCCCCGGCTCGCGCTGAAGAACGTGGCGTTCCGGAATCGCGGCGACCTGACGTTTGCCGACGCGAGCGCGCAGTGGAAGTTCGGCGTCGAGGAGGACTTGTCGCACGGGATGGCCGCCGGGGACCTCGACGGCGATGGCGATCTCGATGTCGTCGTGAACCGCCTCGGCGCGCCGGCGGCCGTGCTGCGGAACAATGGCGGTGCGCCCCGGATCGCGGTGCGTCTCATCGGAAGCGGCGCGAACACGCGCGCAGTGGGAGCGGTGGTGCGCGTACTCGGTGGCGCCACCCCGCAGCAGCGACGCGAGGTCACCGTGGGCGGGCTGTACCTGTCGCACAGCGACTATCTCGCGACGTTCGCGATGGGGAATTCCGACACGGCCACCATTGTCGTGGACTGGCGCGACGGCCGGCGAACGACCATCACTGGTGCGCGCGCGAACCGCCTGTACGAGATCACTGCGGCGACGGCCACGCCGCGCCCCGTGGCCGCACCGACAGCGCCGCCGCTCTTCACCGACGCGACGGCGGAACTGCGCGGCCACGTGCATACCGAAAACGCCTTCGATGACTGGGGGCGCCAGTACCTGTTGCCGAGCGGCCTCTCTCCCCTCGGCCCGGGCGTCGCGTGGTTCGACGTGGATCGCGACGGCGCCGAGGACCTGGTCGTGGGCGCGGGCAAGGAAGGGCGGGTCGCGCTGTTTCGAAACGCGGGCGGTCGCCTCGGCGCGGGGCAGCCGCTCCCGCCGCTCGGACACTCCCTCACCGCCGTGATGGGCCTGGCCGACGACCTCGGCGTACGGATCCTTGCGGGCGTGTCCACCTGGCAGGCGCGATCCGAGGCCGAGCTGATCGCCGCGCCATCGGTGTTCGGGGTGCGGTTCAGCGGTGCAGCGCCGGCCGTACGCGCCGACACCGTCGTCGGGTCGCACGCGTCCTCCACCGGGCCGATCGCACTTGGCGATTACGATGGTGACGGGCGCGTCGACCTGTTCATCGGATCACGCGCGATTCCCATGCAGTATCCGCTGCCACCCTCGTCAGGGCTCTTCCGCAACGTCGGTGGCACGTTCGCGTTCGACGCCGCGAACGAAGCCGTGCTCAACGGAGTCGGCATGGTGTCGGCGGCGATGTTCGCCGACGTCAACGGCGACGGGCACGCCGATCTCGTGCTGGCGCGCGAGTGGGATTCGATCCTGCTCCTGCTCAACAACGGACGGGGAGGGTATTCGCGCGCCCCGGCGTCGTGGGGACTCGACCGGTGGACGAGTCGCTGGAACGGCGTTGCCGCCGGCGACCTGGACGGTGATGGCCGGCTCGACCTCGTGGCGACCAGTTGGGGACGGAATACGTCGCTCCAGGCGGATAGCGCCAACCCCCTGGTGATGCGCCACGGACCCATCGGCGCTGCGCGGGAACAGGAAATGGTGCTGGCGCGGCGCGATCCGCGGGTTCGCGGCCTGGCCGTGATTGACAATTTTGCACGAGTCCGGGTGGCGATCCCCGACGTGCTGCACAGCGTTCGCACGTTTGCCGAGTGGGCAGATGCCACGGTGGAAACGGCGCTTGGCGCGCAGTTCGGCCGGACGTCGGCAATGGAAGCCGTGACGCTCGACCACCTGGCATTCTTCAATCGCGGGGATCGGTTCGAGGTGGTGCCACTGCCGGCTGAGGCGCAGTTCGCGCCGGCGTTCTATGCGGGCGTTGCCGACTTCGATGGCGACGGGGCGGACGACGTGTTCCTCGCGCAGAACTTCTCCCATACGGTCGTCGGTCGCCCCCGCGACGACGCGGGCCGTGGCCTGCTGCTCCTGAACGATGGGAGTGGGCGTCTGCGGGCGATGGCGGGCAAGCAGTCCGGGCTCAGGATCTACGGTGATCAGCGCGGGGCGGCCTACGCGGACTTCGACCGGGACGGCAGGGTGGATCTTGCCGTGTCGCAGAACGCGGGGCCGACGCGCCTGTTCCGCAACACGGGTGCGAAGCCCGGGCTGCGCGTTCGGCTGCGCGGAAGCACCGTCAACCCGGACGCTGTTGGGGCGCAGGTCCGGGTCATCTACGGCGATCGTATGGGGCCTGTGCGCGAGATCCAGGCCGGGGCGGGGTACTGGTCGCAGAACGGGGCGGTGCAGGTCTTCGGGCACGCGTCGGACACGCCAACCGGTGTCTGGGTGCGCTGGCCGGGAGGCGCGGTGGTGCGCGCGGCCGTCCCGGCGGGCGCACGCGAGATCGAGGTGCGGCCGCCGGCGCCGTAGTTGCGGTCAGCGGGGCGGCGTCGCCCCGGGTTGGCGCACAGTGGCGAGGTAGTCGCGGGCCGTCTGATGGTTTGGCTGAAGCGCGAGCACGCGCTCGAATTG
This sequence comes from uncultured Gemmatimonas sp., assembly GCA_964557615.1. Classification (GTDB taxonomy): domain Bacteria; phylum Gemmatimonadota; class Gemmatimonadetes; order Gemmatimonadales; family Gemmatimonadaceae; genus Fen-1231. Next base: position 18,203 of record CAZLAU010000019.1, on the reverse strand, counting down.
CGCTGCGGCGTCCGTGGGACGGCCGGCCAGCGCCAGCGCCACGCCCCAGTTCAGGTGGGCGTCCGCGTAGTCGGGCCGATGCCGGAGCGCGTCGTCGTAGTGCGCGATGGCTTCGTCGAATTTCGCCATGCGTACGAGCGCATTGCCCCAGTTCACGTGCGCATCGGCGTGCCCCGGTTCGATCGTGATCGCCCGCGCGTAGTGCTCGATCGCGCCCGTCAGGTCGCCGGTCTGCGCGAGGGCGGCGCCCCAGTTGCTTTCGGCGTCGGCGAAATCCGGTCTCAGCTCGACGGCGCGTCGGTAGGCGGTGATGGCCTCGTACATCTGGCCGCTGCGGGCCAGCGCCACGCCCAGATTGAGGTGAGCGTCGGGAAACGCAGGCTTGGCCGCGATCGCCGCACGATAGTGCGCAACGGCTTCCGCGATCCGGTCTTCCCTGAAGAGCAGGTTGCCGAAGTTGTTGTGGCCCAGCGGTGAGTCTGGCTCGACTTGCAGGACGCGAGTCCACAGGGTCCGTGAGTCGCGCCACACCCCGGTCTGCTTCCAGGTCAGCACGGCGAGGACAATGACCACGAGCGCTCCCGTGCCGCCAGTCGCAACCGCACGTTTGCGTGCCGCGATGGCGAAGGCGCCGCCGGCGATGAGGGCGAGTGCCGCTGCCGCATTGTACGTGTTCCGGTCGGCGACGATCTGTGGGCCGCCCTGGTGAACGCCCAGCAGGGGGAACAGGATGGCGGCAAAAGCAGCAAGAGCGACCGCGGCGCCGGGCCACCGGCGCCGCGCCGCCCAAGCGGCCGCCGCCGCGCCGATCACCGCCACATAACTCGCCGCGAAGATCAGCCGTGCCGGATCCACCGTTTCCGGCAACGAGTACAGCGGAGAGAGATGCAATGGCACAAGCGTGCGGGAGAGGTAGAACCAGAGGCTGTACGCGGACACGGCGACCTTGCCGGGCACGCTGAGCTGGGGCACGGGCTGCAGCGCAGCGAACACCACGACGGTGAACACTGCTGACAGCACAACGAACGGCGCGATGTCGCGGTACACGCGTCGTGCCGACACGCTCCACCATCCGGCGCCGCTCCCGATGCGGCGGAGCGGATACACGTTGAGCAGCGCGATCGCGATCGGCAGGGTCACGGCAGTGCCCTTTGCGAGCAGCGCACACGCGGCGAACGCCACAGACACCCAGTACCGTCTCCGCCGCGCGCCGGGGTCGGTGGAACGGAGGTACCAGAGTACGCTCGAGAAGTAGAACAATCCTGACAGTACGTCGCGTCGCTCAGTGATCCACGCCACCGACTCGACGCGGAGCGGGTGCACGGCGAAGACGAGTGCGGCAAACGCGGCTGGCACGGCGGCGGCCAGCGGCGTCGCGTCGGGCCGCGTCATCCCGGACGCGCGAAACAGCCGGGTGGCGATTGCGTAGACCACCACGGCGTTGGCCGCATGCAGCACGAGGTTGGTGAGGTGGTACCCTGCCGGATTCATGCCCCAGAGCACGTAGTCGAATCCGAGCGTCATCCACGACAGCGGAATCCACGTGCCGAGGTGGAACGTCGTCCACATCCACGCGAGTTGCTCCGGCCCGAGCCCGCGGTAGGCGAAGTTGGTGACGAAGTTCTTGTCGTCGTCCCACGCGACGAACCCGGCGCTCAGCGCCGGAAGGAACGCGACAAAGGTGATGATCGCGACGGCGCCGGGTACGAGCCATCGCGCGGGTGATGTGGCGACGGCTGGGCGCGCCCGGGATTGGCCACGGGCGTCCGCCGTCATGCTACCAGGGCAGGTAGGTCGCCGACCATCGAGCGCCGCGGATGTCGTACAGCTTCCGTCCAATCACCGCCGCTACGGACCGCGGATCACCCTCGGTGATCACAAGGTCGATGATGTCGCGGTACTCGACCGGCGTGTCGGATGCGAAGATCAGCAGCTGGCGGCCGCTCACCGCCGGGCGTTGCGCTGACATCGCGGCCTGCGGCCGCTCCGTGACCGGCATGCGGCAGCGACTCTCGAGGTCAACGCCAGGCTCGTCGAGCGTTGGTGGAGGGCCATAGATCGGCCGGCCGAGCGAATCCCGGCCGATGATCGGCCGGCGCGCTTCACGCCGCCGGCTGGATTCCTGGCGCGCGCGCGCGAGGCACCGATTGTATTCCATTACGCCCGCGGCCGATTCATCGCGAACGGCCGCGCTGCCGTCGGCCGCGTTCAGCGACACGCCGCGGATATCGCCGCGCGACTCGGGATCCAGCGCGACGGCGTGCATTCCCGAGCCCACGAGCGCCGGCGTGATCGTCTGGGACGGGCTGACCGGATGTATGGCCTTGTCGGTCACTGAAATCACGACGACGTATGCAGGTCTCGACAACTCGTACATCGCACGATCAGGACCGTACGCCACGCCCGTCACGCGAACCCCGAATGCGGCCACGTCGCCTACGCTTCCCGAAGCCGCCGACGTGTCGGCACTCGCGGCCCGTGAGCCCGGTCGCGGCGACGAGCCGGACGCGTGGCAGCCGGACGCCAGCGCGACCGACATAGCGGCGAGCGCAATGATACCCGGGCGCCCGACCCTGGCGGCCGGGCTGTTCACGCGATCACGGTCTGCGGGTGCCGGGTGGGCGGGTCCACACGACGATCGTCCCGCAGGGTACGGCGTTGGCGCCGTGACCGAACTCGAACGGTACCGTGGCGAACGAGTCATAGAGTTCGATCCCCTCAACGGTGTTGGGCGGCAGGTCGTCGATTTCCATTCCCCGCACGCGCTGGCCGTCCAGCCACAGGTCGGGGATGCAGGAGCTACCCCGCGACCCGCTGTACGTTGCAAACCGCACGCCGTAGCGCCCTGTGCCGATCCGCACCAGGTGGATGCCGCGGCGCGTCTGCAGCACGTCGCTCAGGCGCGAGCTGTTCCGCTCCACGATGTCGGCGCGGGTGATGAACAGTCCCTGCGCCTTGCCGATGCGTTCCTCGAATCCGCGAAGGCCTTCGCGCCGCAGCCGCTCTTCCTCGATTCGCACGCCGGGCAGGCGCGTCGTCATCGGCTCGAGTTCCACGGCCAGCGTGTCCCACTGGCGGTTTCGCGCCGATATCAGCGCTTCAATCGGCGAATACCCCGGCCGCCGAATCGCGATCGTCACCGTGTCGATGTCGCCCGTAAACAGGCGAAACGTTCCCTTGGCGTCGGTTCGCGTGCCGGCGCCGGCGATTTCGACGATCGCTCCCTCGACGCCCGTGCCCGCCGGGTCGCGCACGACACCGACAAGCTCACGGCGGCCAACGGGCACCTGCGCCGAACCCTGCGCCGGCACGGCACTCGCGAACGCCGAGGTGAACGCGGTGAGCGCGAACACCAGCGTGCGGGCGGTTCGGAGTGGTGTCGGCATGGCTGCATCCCGCGCTGATTTGGCCGCATCGGCGGCCGGCACGAAACGAGGCGCCCACCGCATGCGTACTTCAGAAGATGTCGGGCCGGCCGTGGTGGCGCCAGAGTGTAAGTACCGTGCGGAGCCGGGTAGGTTTCATCGTGCCCCGCATCTCTGTTTTCACCGCACTCGCCTCGCGACTCGTCCTGCACAGTTCCCGACTCGTCACCCTCGCGTTGCGCCGGTCCGGCCCTCTGCGCGGCCCGTTGGTGGCGCTCGTCATCGCGGTCGCCACGTTCCCGGGGCTGGCGACGGCCCAGGCCGACCTCACGATTCCGGCACCGAGAGGCCTGCTGAGTGACTTCGCGTCCGTCGTGCCGGCGGACCACGCGCGCCTGATCGAGGCGTTGGCCGGGTTCGTCCGCGAGCGGAGCGGCGGCGAGATCGCGATAGTCACGCTGCCCGACCTCGGAGGGCGCGACGTTGGCGAGGTGGCGCTCCGGATCGGCCGCGAGTGGAGAGTGGGTGCGAACGCAGCGATTGGTGATGCGCGGCGAAATGCCGGCGTCGTGGTCCTCCTCGTGCCGAAGGAAACGAGTGCGGACGGGCAGGGATACATCAGCATCCAGGTCGGACAGGGCGCCGAGGGCTTCATCCCGGACGGCGTCGCCGGCCAGATCCGCCGTGAAGCCACCGACCGGTTCCGCCAGCGCGACTATGGCGGCGGGCTCGCCGTCATCACGTTCCGGCTCGCCGAGCGCTACGCCTCGGAGTTTGGCTTCTCGCTCGACTCCGCGGGTATTGACGGACTGCCGCGTGCGTCGCGGTCCGCGAGGCCGCGTGGCATCCCGGTGTCCGCGGCGCTCCTGTTCGTCGTCGTGCTCATCATCGTGCTCACGGGCGGCGGACGGCGTGGCGGGATCCTGCCGTTTCTTGTCGGGCATGCCATCGGCCATTCCGTGGGCCGACGCGGTGGCTGGGGCGGGCACGGTGGCTTCGGCGGAGGGTTCGGCGGCGGTGGCGGCGGATTCGGTGGGTTTGGTGGCGGAGGCGGTTTCTCCGGTGGCGGGTCCAGCGGAAGCTTCTAGAGGGAGTGACTTGGAGCGTGAATGACACTCGATGATCTGGTAGGCCAGTTGAAGGCCGCGCACGGCGCGGCGCTGCTCGGGGTTGTGGTGTACGGATCCACGGCGACCGATGCGTCGGCGACAAGCGGTCACAACGTGCTCGTGGTGGTGCGGGACCTGGACCTCACCGCGATGCAGGCGGCCGGCGCGATCGCGCGCGCCTGGCGTGAGCGGGGCAACGCCGTGCCGCTGACCCTCACCGAGGCCGAATGGCGGTCGAGCGTGGACGTCTTCGCGATCGAGCACGCCGACATCGCCGACCGGCACCGAGTGCTCCACGCAAGCGATGGCTTTTCCCCCATACGGTCCGATGCAGTGAGCAGGTCAGACGTCCGGCATCAGCTCGAGTACGAGTCGCTCGCCCTGACGCTTGGCGTTCGGGGGGCGATCGCCGAGGCCGGCAACGATGCCAAGGCGCAACGTGCGGTCCTGGCCGCACAGGCGAGCCACGCCGTGGCGCTGATGCGGGCGATGCTGCGCCTCGCCGGACGTCCCGGCGGTGACGCCGAGTCGGTGTGCCGGAACGCCGGCGAAATTGCCGCCTTCGACCCTGCGCCGTTCCTCCAGGCACTGGGCCAGCGCCGGGGCACGGCCGACATCCCGAAATCGGAGGTCGGCGCGGTCCTCGGTGGGTTCCACGCCGGACTCCGCCAGGTCGTCCGGTGGGTGGACGACCACCGCGGCGATTCGTGATTCCGCTAGATTGCAGTCCTCACTTTTTCCGTCGCTTGACAAAGGGTGAAATGAACGCACATCGCATTCGCATGGTACCCGTTGCGCTGACGCTGGCGTTGCTGACATCGGGGTGCGGATACAACCGGATCCAGACGCTCGACGAAACGGCCAACAAGGCCAAAGAGCAGATCTCCGTGCAGCTCCAGCGGCGCGCCGACCTGATCCCGAACCTCGTTGAAGTCGTGCGGGGATTTGCGGCCCAGGAAGCCCAGGTGTTCGAGACGGTCTCTGAGGCGCGCGCGAAGCTCGCCGGCGCCGCCGCATCGGGTGACCTCTCGCAGATGGCCGCCGCATCGCAGCAGGCCACGGGAGCGCTCGGCCGGCTCATCGCGATCAGCGAGAACTATCCGCAGCTCAAGTCGAACGAGAATTTCATCCGCCTGCAGGACGAACTGGCTGGCACCGAGAATCGGGTCGCCGTGGCACGCACCGACTACAACACGGCGGTCAACGATTACAACACCTACATCCGGAAGTTTCCGCAGGTCCTGACCGCGAAAGTCATCGGGATGAAGGCCCGGGAATACTTCGAGCTGACCAGCGCGGCGGCCGCGGACGTGCCGAAGGTGAACCTCGCACCGGCTGGCAAGGTTCCCTGAACCGTCGCTGGGCGGCCGCGCTCTGGCTGGCGTGCGGCGCCGGGGCGTCGTGCGCGGCGCCCGTTGACACCAGCTGGCACGACGAAGGGAATGTTCGCTGGCGCGCGCTTGACGTTCCGGCGCGCGGGCGCGCCGGATTCACGGAGCTGCGCGCGTCGGCCACGGGCGTCGACCATCGCAACGACGTCAACGATGAACGTGCGCTGGCGAACCGAAACCTGATCCTCGGCGCCGGCGTCGCGCTCGGCGACGTGACGGGTGACGGGCTGGCCGACGTGTTCCTCGCGTCGGTGGAGACTCCGGCGGCGCTGTACCGCAACGACGGGGGACTCCGGTTCTCGGACATCACGGCGTCCAGCGGCCTGTCGGTCGCCGGTCTGGCCTTGATGAGCGCGGCGTTTGCCGACGTGGACGGCGACGGCGACCTCGACCTCCTTGCCGGGACACTGGGCGGGCCGATCAAGCTGTGGACGAACGATGGGCGCGGTCATTTCACCGATGCGACGCAGGAAAGCGGGCTCGCCGCCGGGTTCGCCGCAACGGCGCTGACCCTGGCCGATGTGGATGGCGACGGCGACCTCGACCTGTACGTCGGCACCTACAAGACGAGGAACGCGCTCGACGCATTTGCGCCCGCACAACGCACGTTCGATCAAGTGGTCCGGAAGGCAGGCGGTCGCTACGAGGTGCGTCCCGAGTGGCAGGACGAGTACCGCATCGAGGACCGCCCCGACCTTGGTGGCGTCATCCGATCGCAGCGCGCCGAGCGGGACTTGTTCTACCTGAATGATGGCACGGGCAAGTTCACCGATACGCCGGTGTCCGGGACGCGCTTTCGTGACGAACTGGGCCGCTCGCTCACCGATCCGCCCGACTTCTTCACGCTGGCCGCGCGGTTCTACGATTTCACCGGCGATGGCGCGCCCGACCTGTACGTCTGCAACGACTTCGAGGATCCCGACCAGATCTGGGTGAACGACGGCCGCGGCAGCTTCCGGATGATCGACGCGCTCGCCGTTCGGGAAACGAGCAACACGTGCATGTCGGTGGACTTCGCGGACGTGAACCGGGATGGACACGTGGACCTCTTCACGGCCGACATGCTCAGTCCGACGCTTGCGGCGCGCCAGCGACAGGTTGCGACGCACTCACCGCTGCCAAAGCCGGTCGGGCTTGCACCGCACCGCGCCCAATGGATGCGCAACATGCTCCTCGTGGCGCGCGGCGACGGTACGTTCGCGCAGCTCGGGGAGTTCGCCGGCGTGGCGGCAACGGACTGGACCTGGGGGTCCGTGTTTCTCGACGCCGATCTCGATGGCTACGAAGACCTGCTCGTCGTGAACGGGCACCGCTGGGACGTGCGGGACGGTGACGCCTTCGAGCGGATACGGACGGCCAGCCCTCCCATTCCGTGGAACCGCGAGCAGGGAGCGTTTCCACGGTCGGCCACGAAAAGCGTCGCGTTCCGGAACCGGGGCGACCTGACCTTCGAGGACGTGAGCGCGCCCTGGCGGTTTGGCACGGTCGAGGCGATCTCCAACGCCATTGCCGTCGCCGACCTCGATGGCGACGGTGACCTCGACGCCGTCATCAGCCGGCTCGACGCGCCGGCCGCGATCTTCCGCAACGAATCCCCGGCACCACGGCTCGCCGTGCGATTGCGCGGCCCGGCAGGCAACACGCAGGGTGTGGGCGCGGTCGTCACCGTCCGGGCGGCCGATCTGCCGGCGCAGTCGCGCGAAGTCACAGCCGGGGGATACTACCTGTCGGGCAGTGAGGCGTTGCTGACGTTCGCCACCGGTACGGACACCGCACCGACCATCGAAGTGCGGTGGCGTTCCGGGACCTCGGACACGGTGCGGGCGCGAGCAAACCGCCTGTATGAGATTGCGCCGAGCGGGCGGCCCCCGACGGCGCCGCCGGCGCGGCGCGATTCCGTGACCGCGCTGTTTGCCGATGCGACGGCGCTGCTCGCGGGCCACGCGCACACCGACGTCGCCTACGACGACTATGCCCGCCAGCCCTTGCTGCCGGGGAAGCTGAGCCAGCTCGGGCCCGGCGTGAGCTGGATCGACGTCAACGGTGACGGTCAGGACGACCTGGTGGTCGGCGCCGGGCGTGGCGGGCGACTCACCGTGCTCATCAATCGCGGTGGACGCTTCTCGGCCGTGCCGGCCGGGGCCGCGCCGGTGCGCTGGGACCTGACCACGGTTCTCCCGGTTCCCTCGGCGTCGGGCGGTCTCTCGCTGATTGCCGGCCAGTCGAGCTACGAGGCCGATTCCATCGCCGAGGCGATCCGCGTGCCGGCGGCGATCGAGTATCCCGTGCAGGCTGGCGTGGTTCGGGAGGCGCGCCCGCTCCTCGACGGCGATTCGGCGAGTGTCGGCCCGCTCGCCCTGGGCGACGTGAATGGCGACGGCAG
>CAZLAU010000019.1:733-9855 GCA_964557615.1 uncultured Gemmatimonas sp. | reverse complement strand
CGCTTGCGCGACGCAACGGTCGCGTACGGACTCGGAGAGCTGTACAGCCGCTGGAACGGGCTGGCGGCCGGCGACTTCGACGGCGACGGGCGCACAGACATCGTGGCAACCAGCTGGGGACGGAACACGCCGTGGGTGGCGACGCCCGAGCGTCCGCACGAGCTGCACGTCGGGAACTTCGGGGGTCGGTCACTCGGGCTGATAGCGGCGCGTGCCGACGCCGTGACCGGCGCGTCGATGCCGCTCGAGTCCTTTGCGCGGCTTGGAGCCGCCATTCCTGTGGTTCGGGAGCGGATCGGCACCTTTGCCGAATACGCCGCCACGACTGTGGACCAGATCACGGCGCTCGCCGGGCAACCTGCGACACGTGTCGGTGCGACCACGTTTGACCATACGATCTTCCTGAATCGGGGCGATCGGTTCGTTTCGGCTCAGCTGCCTGCGTTGACCCAGGTCGCGCCGGCGTTTGGCGTCGTCGTCGCCGACTTCGATGGAAACGGCACCGAGGACCTTTTTCTCGCGCAGAATTTCTCGCCGACGGCGATGGACGTTGCCCGATTTGACGCCGGGGTGGGCGCCGTCCTGCTGGGCGACGGCCGTGGCGGGTTCGCGGCGCTCGGTGTGCGTATGTCCGGGATATCGGTTCACGGTGACATGCGTGGCGCCGCGGCAGCCGACTTCGACGGGGACGGGCGAAGCGACCTTGCGGTCGCGCAGAATGGTGCGCCGACGACGCTGTGGCGCAACGTCGGGGCCGTGCCGGGTATCCGCGTTCGCCTGCTCGGGCCGCCAGGCAACCCGCTCGGCATCGGAGCCCAAGTGGCGCGTGTGCGCGGGGGCGTGCGTGGCCCGGCCCGCGAGCTGCACGCCGGTGCCGGCTACTGGTCAATGAACGCGCCGACTACCGTGCTGGCGGCGCAGGCCGGCGATTCGGTCTGGGTGCGCTGGCCGGGCGGCCGCGAGCAAACGGTCGCCGTCGGCGAGGGGCGTCAGGTCGTGATCAGAGCGGACGGCGGGGAGGCCCGGACTTCGTCCAGATCACGATGACCCCGCAGCCGGCGTTTCGCCCGGCGTACTCGCCGGGAACGTCCGACGGACCGGTGTACACCTCGATGGCCTGAATGTCCTGCAGTGGCGTGCGGATGCCAAAGACGTTGTCCACCCGATCGTCCACGATGTATTCCGGAAGGCAGCGCATAGGGGCGCGCGCCATCCGGACGTAGCATCCGGCGCCACCTCCGCAGTCGACGTTCACGCCGCGGAGGGTCCGGAGTGTCTCCTGCAGCGAGCCGTGCCCGGCCCGTTCGATCTGCTCACGCGTCAGGTACTGGCCGCGACCGGTCTTCTGGCGCCGCTCGAAGTCGGCATAGCGGGGGCCCATCGAAGGCGTCGTGGTGACGGAAACCCCCGGCAGCGTCTGGGCTGACCGCACGGCGGCGTCGGTGGAATCGAGCTGGATGACGGGCTGCGCCGCGTCGCCGGCCGCCAGCGTGATGTCGAACGTGGTGATCGGAAAGCCTTCGGCGCGGATGACCAGCCGGACTGGGCCGGCCGGGATCGCCCCGATGTAGAACCGCCCGGCCGAGTCTGTCACCGCCGACGCGTCGGCTCCCTGGACGACGCGGGCGCCGGTCACGGGCGTTCGCGTCGACTTGTCCACGATACGGCCGCTGATGGCGGCCGTGCCCTGCTGGGCCGGCAGTGCGGCGGCGAGCCCGGCGAGGAGGAGGGCGGAGGTCGTCGACAGTCCAACGAACGGTCGCATCTTGCCTGCAACATATGGTATAGGTGGTCGATCTGCCCGGTGTGGCGTCCATCGCGCTGCGGCCGACAGCGTTAAGCGGATACCTGACAACAACATAGGGCCGTCGAACTTGCGAACGGCTGCCGGTTTCTACAGATTAGCCGGGCGAGCATGCCAGAGTCGCCGACAGGTAAACAACAGAGTTGGCGTACGCATCGAGACGTTTGCGGACGCGGTCGGGCATGTCATCCCCCTCATCCTCACTTCGCGAGGCAAAAGAACATGGTGCGAGCTTTGGTATTGCGAGCACGACACGCGGTGGCGGCGTTTGCCGCGATCGTGTGCACGGCGGCGTCGGTTTCGGCGCAGAACGCCGTGTTCACGGGCACGGTCACGTCGAACGGCATACCGGTGGGCGGCGCCACGGTCGGCATCACGGAGCTTGGCGTCGGGGCGATCACGTCGCTCGACGGCAAGTACACGTTCACGGTTGACGTGAGCGGTCGGGCCGGCCGGACGGTCAACCTCCGGGCGCGGTTCATCGGCTACAAGCCAAAGATCATGCCGGTGACGCTTGCCGCCGGCAACACGCAGAAGGATTTCGAACTCGAGAAGGACGTGCTCAACCTCGAGCAGGTGGTGGTGACGGGCGTGAGCGACGCGACCTCGACCCGGAAGACGGCGTTTTCCGTCGGCGTGGTGGACGCGGAGCAGATGAAGGCCGCGCCGGCGACCTCCCCGATTGCCGCGCTGGCAGGCAAGGTGGCCGGCGCTGACGTCACGGTCGGCGCCTCGGCGCAGCCGGGGTCGGAGCCCTCGATTCGCCTTCGCGCCTCGACGGCCCTCACGGGTCGCCAGGACCCGCTGATCATCGTGGACGGAACGATCACGCGCCTGGGCCTTGCCGACATCAACTCGCAGGATATCGAGCGCGTCGAGGTCATCAAGGGTGCGGCGGCGAGTTCGCTGTATGGTTCGGACGCGGCGAATGGCGTCGTGCAGATCTGGACGCGTCGCGGCGCGAACCTCGCCGAAGGCCAGCGCGTGGTCACGGTGCGCAACGAGATGGGATCGAGCTGGCTGCCCAAGATGATCCCGCGCAACGAGGCCCACGAATACGAGCTCACGGGCACGGCGTTCAAGCTCGACGCGAACGGCAACCGCGTCCCGAAGGCCGATCGCATCGCGGACAACAACTATCCGGTCTATTTCGATCACAACAAGGAGATCTTCCGGAAGAGCTTGTTCATGACGAACTACGTCTCCGTCGGCGAGCGGCGCGGCGCGACGAACTTCGCGGCGTCGTTCGAGAACCAGAAGGAGACGGGGATCCTGCAGCTGCTCAACGGCTACAGTCGCCAGAACTTCCGCCTGAACGTCGACCACACGCTGAACGACGAAGTGGACATCTCGGCGGGCGCGTTCTACGGCCGGTCGCTGGCCGACCAGGTGACCGAAGGCGGCGGCGTGCTGTTCGGCATGCGCTTTCTCGAGCCGAACATCGACCTGAAGGCGATCAACAAGGACGGGTCGCCGTACAACGCGGTCATCAAGCAGCCGCCGTTGTCCGGCAACGTGATCAACCCGCTGTACGGCATCAACAACAACAAGGTCACGAACGAGCGCGACCGGTTCACGGGGACGTTCCGTGCGCGTTACCGTCCGTTCCTCTGGCTGACGGCGGACGGAAACTTCAACTACGACGTGGCCAGTGCGAACGGCAAGAACTTCACGCCGCTCGGCTACCTGAACTCGTCCGGCGCCGCGGGCACCGGCTCGCTGTTCCAGGCCGTCACGAACCAGCGTTCGTACAACACCGGCCTGACCCTGACGGCGATCAAGGAGATGAGCTGGTTCACGAACACCACGAAGGCGGCGTTCGTGTATGAGGACCAGGTGGACAACCAGGTGTCGGTCCAGGCCACTGCGCTGACCGTGCCGAAGGTGACCGAGTTCACCGCCGCGTCCACCGACCCGAGCAGCCCGGTGCTGCCGGGGTCGTTCACGCAGGCGACGAAGAACCAGAACTACTTCATCGTCAGCACGTTCGACATCAAGGACAAGCTGGTCGTCGACGGCCTCATTCGCCGCGACGAGTCGTCGCTGTTCGGTTCCGAGCAGCGCGGCGCCACGTACCACCGGATGTCGGCCGCGTACCGGGTCAGCGAGGACTGGCGGTTCCCGGGCGTGGATGAGCTGAAGCTGCGCGCCTCGTACGGGACTGCGGGCCTGCGCCCGGTGTGGGATGCGCAGTACGAGCAGTTCGCGATCGTGGGTGGCAGTCCGACGAAGGTGACGCTCGGCAACCCGAACCTGAAGCCGGCCTTCTCGAAGGAATACGAGTACGGCCTGAACATGAACTTCCTGACCGACTACACCTTCGAATACAGCTTCTCGGACAAGGTGACGTCGGATCAGATCCTCAACGTTCCCGTGTCGTCTGCGACGGGCTACCAGAACCGTTGGGCCAACGCGGGTACGCTGGCCGGCCAGACGCATGAGATCGCGATTGGCGCGGTACTCCTGTCGAAGCGCGACGTGTTCTGGCGCGTCAACCTCGCGGCCGACCGGACCCGCCAGAAGATCACCGACCTCAACGTCGGTCCGTTCCTCGTCGGCCCGAACGGCGTGAACGGCAACGGCGACGGCAACACGCGCATCTTCCGGATCGCCAAGGGCGAGCCGTTCGGCATCATCTACGGGTCGAAGTGGATCCGCACGCCGGAGCAGCTTGCCACGACGATCGCCGCCAAGGGACTGACGGGAACGGCCGCCGATTATCGCCTGAACGAGGAAGGCTTCTACGTGGCGAACTCGGCGTACCGCACCGTGAACGAGCGCCCGCTCAAGTTCCGGGATACGACCGGCACGCTCCACGCGATCGGTGACGTGAACCCGGACTACACGCTGTCGATCAGCTCGAGCTTCCAGTACAAGGGGTTCTCGGCGTCAGGCGTGCTGCAGATGACGCAGGGCGGCAAGATCTACAACTACACGCGCCAGTGGCCGTTCAACGAGCAGCGGGATGCCGTGTACGACCAGCGGAGCAAGCCGGCTGCCGAGCGGAAGCCGGTGAGCTACTACCAGGCGTTCTACAACAACTTCGATCCGAGCGACTATTTCGTCGAGGACGGCAGCTACACCCGTCTTCGCGAAGCGTCGATGTACTACCAACTGCCGAAGGCGTTCGCGCAGAGCATCCGCATCGGCGACTTCTCGTCGGCGCGGGTCGGCCTCGTGGGTCGCAATCTGTGGACCAGCAGCCGGTACAAGGGATTTGACCCCGACGTGTCGGGCCCGGGCGGCGGCAACCCGTTTGCCTACCGCGTGGACTACTTCACGTACCCGACGTATCGCACTGTCACGTTCGTGTTCGAACTCGGCTACTAACCGCCCTCAGACTCCAGGGGAAATCGACGATGCTGAAATACCGATTTAGTCGAGGGTGCGCGCTCGTGGCCGCGATGGCCACTGCAGCGTGCGGCAGCCTCGATGTCGCAAACCCGAACAATCCGGATGCGCGCCGCGCACTGGCCGATCCCGCCGCGCTCGAAGCGGTGGCCGGCGGTACGATGCGCAGCTGGGTGACCACGTTCGACATGAACGAGGGCAACATCGTGCTCCTCACGCAGGCGCAGACCTACAGCGCCTCGTGGAACAACTTCAACATCAACTTCTACTCGTCCATCGACGCGGACGGCACCCGCAACTCGCGTCCGTGGCAGAACGACCCGGCCGCCGCCGGCCGGACGAGCGTCGAAGCGCCGTGGACCGGCTATTACTCGACGCTGTCGTCCGCGACCGACGTGCTCACGGCAATTCGCGTGAACGGGGTCAAGATGGCGACCGATGCCGCGACCAAGCGGGCCGAAACGATCGCCGTGCTGATGCAAGGCGCGTCGATGATGCAGGTCGCCCTGATGTACGACAAGGGCTACATCGTCGATGAGACGGTGGATCTGGCCACGCTTGACTACTCGGATCGCAAGGCGATGCGAAACGCCGCACTCGCCAAGTTTGACGAGGCGATTGCGCTCGCCAAGGCGAACACATTCACGACGCAGTCGTCGTGGATGAACGGCTTCACGTACACCAACACGCAGATCGCGCAGCTGGCCAGCACGATGGCCGCGATGACCCTGGCGTACTGGCCGCGGAACGCGGCCGAGAACGCCGCGGTCGACTGGGCCCGCGTGGCGACGTACGCGGCGCAGGGCATGTCGAGCACGACGCCGTTCGACTTCCAGTTCAACGGCGACGGGTGCGTGTCGTGGTGCCAGGAGATCTATTACTGGTTCAACGGCATGGACACCGGGCGTCTGCACACCCGCGTCGCATCGATGCTCGACCCGGTGACGCAAAAGCATCCGTGGCCCGCCGGCGGCAACCCGCAGCCGAATTCGCCCGACAAGCGCCTCGGTAACGGCACGTTCGGCACCGCCGACATGGTGGCCGGGTTCGGCAACAAGCCCAAGGACGCGGGCGGCGGAACGGACTTCGCGTGGTCCAGCCAGGCGATCTTCAACTCCGCTCGTGGCGACTACCACCAGTCGAACATCGCGCACATCCGGTACGACGCCAGCGGCCAGCAGGATCCGAGCAGCGTCTACGGTGGATACGGCGTGATGCCCGTGATCACCGCGACGGTGAACGACCTGCTGTGGGCCGAGGCCCTGATTCGCACCAACGGGAACCTCGGCACGGCGGCGACGCTGATCAACAAGACCCGCGTCACGCGCGGCGGGCTGACGCCGGCGGCTGCCGGTGACGGCGCGACGCTCCTGATGAACCGGCTGCAATACGAGCAGGAAATCGAGCTCCTTGGCATCGGTCCGATCAACTTCTTCAACCGGCGCCGCATTGACGGCCTGCTGACCGGTACGCCGCGGGAAATGCCGGTTCCGGCCAAGGAACTGGGCGTGTTCGGTCAGTCGCTGTACACGTGGGGCGGAACGGGCGCCCCGAACTCACCGACCCCTCCGTGATCGCGTAGCATAGGGACGCAAGGCGAGAGGGCGGCGGAACCAACTGGTTCCGCCGCCCTCTTGTTTCAGGCCCTGTCGTGAGCGGTCAGTCCGCGACCTTGTCGGGGAGCACGTAGCGAAGCGGGTCCACCGGCTTGCCGTTCACGTGCACTTCGTAATGAAGGTGGGGTCCGATCGTCAGTCCGGTGTTGCCCACCGTGGCAATGAGCTGGCCTCGCGCGACCACCTGCCCCGTGCGGACGACAATGCGGGAGCAGTGCGCGAACTTCGTCACGATGCCGTTGCCGTGGTCAATCTCGAACGTGTTGCCGTACCCCGCCTCATAGCCCACGGAGCGGACGCGGCCGCTCGCCGGCGCTACGATCGGGGTGCCCATCTCCGCGGTGACGTCGATTCCTTCGTGCGGCCGGTTCTCGTGCAGCACGGGGTGAAACCGGCTGGTCGTGAAGTGGCTGGACAGCCAGCCGACCGTCGGCATGATGGACGGCGTATTGGCGATTCGCTCGAGGTTTCGGGTGAGCGTGTCGCCAACCGCGGTGAAACTCTGCGCAAGGGCTGCGGCGCGCGTGCTGAGCAGGTCGATGCGGCCCCGGGTATCGCTCGTGAAGCCGAGCCGGTTGAGAAACGGTTTCCGCGCCGGGGCCGATGGGAGGAACGCGGCGACCCGCGCGCCGTCGGACGCATCGGCAAAGGGGAGCGGCTCGGCGATCAGCGAGGCCGAGTCAGGGGCCAATCCAACCATCATGCGCAACTGCCGGTCGCGGGCCCCGATTTCGGCGAGCGTGTCGGTCAGGGCCGCCAACTGCTGGTCAATGCCGGAGAGCTCGGCCCGAAGTCGCGCGTTCTCGGCGATGGCCAACCGGCCGGCCGGCGTGGCGTACGGCGTGAAGAGGTACACTGCCGCGGCGACGAGCGTGGCAGCCGCGAAGCCGGCCGCCCACAGCAGCGTCCGGCGCCCGCGTTCCGTTATGCCAAACGAACGCGTCCCCTCGTTGTCGGAGGGGACGATCACGATCGTCCAGCGGCGTTGCGGCATCTACACAAGGTCGCCCGATCGGGCGCGAGCGTCAACCGTTCCGGGTGCCTTCTGCAGCGGGCGGCGCCGGTGGCTGTTCGGGGCGCGGGAACAGGGCATCTCCCTTCTGGACGCGCCACCCGGCGGCATCGAGTGCGGCGAGCGACGAGAACGCGGTCTTGGCGGCGGTGCCGGGGCCGCCGAGTTGCGTCCACAGCGCCTCAGCCTTGCGGGGCATGATCGGCGCGAGCGCCGCCGCCTGGCGGGCCAGCGAGCGCACGAGGGCCGCAAGCACCGAGTCGAGCTCTGCGCCGCGTGCAGGGTCCTTGGCGAGCGACCACGGCTGGGCCTGCTGAATGAAGAGGTTGGCGCGCGTGGTCACCCGGGCCACGGCGGCAACCGCCTCGTGACACAGGTACCCCCGGCTTCCATCGAGAGCGGCCACGACGGCGTCGAGGTCGCCGGCGTCGTCGGCGTCGAGCGTCCCGCGCGCGCCTGCGGGCACGACGCCACCACGGTACTTCTCGACCATGGCGATCACACGGCTCGCGAGATTGCCGAGTCCGTTGGCGAGTTCGGAGGTGTATACCGCCTCGAACCGCTCGATGGAGAAGCTGCCATCACCATCGAACGGCACCTCGCGCATCAGGAAGTAGCGAAAGGCGTCGGGCCCGAACCGCGCGACCTCGTCGGCCAGTTCGATCTTCACTCCTGCGCTCTTGGAAAAGCGCTCGCCACCGAACGAAATGAACCCGTGCGCCCACACGCGTTCGGGCAGCGGGAGTTCGGCGGCCTGCAGCATTGCCGGCCAGACGACGCAATGGAGCCGGGTGATGTCCTTGCCGACGACGTGCAGTTGGGCGGGCCAGCGATCCTTCCATCCTTTCGACGGGTAACCCGTGGCCGTCAGGTAGTTGGGGAGCGCGTCAAACCACACCCACGTGCCCTGCGCTTCCCCCGACGCCGACGCAATCGGAAAGGGGATCGCCCACGAGAGTTTCGACCTGGTGATCGAGATGTCGTCGAGCCCCTGGGCCAGCAGGCCGAGGATTTCGTTGCGGCGGGTCTCGGGGGCAATGAAATCCGGGCGACGCTGAATCAGGTCCTGCAGGAACGGCTGGTACTTCGACAGCCGGAAGAACCAGTTGCGCTCCTTCGTCCACTCGAGTTCGCGGGTAGGGTGGAGGACGCACTTGCCGTCAACCACCTCGTCGTCGCGCTTGAACAGTTCGCACCCGACGCAGTACCACCCCTCGTAGGCCTTCTCGTAGAAATCGTCCGGTGACGCTTCGGCGATTCGCTTGATGAACGCGCGAACGCCGCTCTTGTGCGACGCGTAGGTCGTTCGGATGAACATGACGTACGAGATGACCAGCGA
>CAZLAU010000019.1:0-723 GCA_964557615.1 uncultured Gemmatimonas sp. | reverse complement strand
CTGAGCCGTCAGCAGCCGGCCCACCACCAGCAGATACGCGCGGTCGTGCTCATCACTGAACGCGCCAAATCGATATCGGTTAAACCAGGGAGTTCAACGATAAACCGATCGGTCCCTTTTGTCTGAATGTTCGGTTCAGCGACTCCCAGCGTGCCCGGAAGGTGTCGGCGACCTGGTTTGTGAACTCCTGGGGCGGCAGGCCGCGCGCGGCGGCCGTCTGGGCCACCTTCTGGCCGTGCTCGTCCATTCCGATCAGGAAATGGACGTCGTCACCCATTTGGCGATGCGCCCGCGCGACCACGTCGGCGCCGATTTTTTCGAGCGCGTGCCCGAAGTGCGGATCGCCGTTGGCATAGTCGATCGCCGTCGTGATGTAGAACTTCCGTCCGGCCATCAGGAGGACTCCCCCGGCGATGGGTCGCGTCGGGCGTCGGGCGACGCCTTGGGTTCGGCGGCGGCGGGCGGACCGGGCGGCGTGTCGCGGGGGCTGCCGCGCTGATCCGGGCCCTGTCCGCGGCGCCCGCCGCGGCGGCCGCGCCGGCGTCGGCGACCCTGTCCGGGAGCGCCGCCGTCTCCCTGTGCCTGCGCCGCCGGGCCACCGGCGCTCGGCTCACTCCGCCCGCCGGCAGCGTCGGGCGTAATGCCGCTCGCGGGGGCGTGCAACGTTCCGTTCGCCTCCCGGCGTGGACGTTCCTGGCGGCGCCGGTCGGGCGCGCGACGCGG
>CAZLAU010000018.1:6589-29833 GCA_964557615.1 uncultured Gemmatimonas sp. | reverse complement strand
CCGCGAACATCGCCGGCCGCCACGAGTGCAACAGTGAGTACCGGATCGTCCATCGCGACGGCTCCACGCGCTGGGTGTGGGACCGGGCGGAGGGGGTGTTCGCGGAATCCGGGGTACTCGAGCACGTGGACGGCGTGCTCCACGATGTCACGCAGCGGCGCAAGGAAGCGGCCGAACGGCAGGCCCTTCGCGAGCAGCTGTTCCACGCCCAACGTGTGGACTCGATCGGGCGGCTCGCGGGCGGCGTCGCCCACGACTTCAACAACCTGCTGTCGGTGGTGCTCGGCCACGCGGACCTGATAGCCGCCCAGATTACGCCGGACAGCGAGCTCAGCGAGCACGTGCAGGAAATCAAGAGTGCCGTGGAGCGATCGATCCACCTCACCCGGCAGCTGCTCGGCTTCGCGCGTCGGCAGGCGATCGCTCCGCAGGTCGTGGACCTCAACGAGGCCGTCGCCAATTCCATCCGGCTCATTCGGCGACTCATCGGCGAGGGCGTGGACATCCGCTGGCAGCCCGATGCCAGTGCCTGGCCGGTACACGTGGATACGAACCAGATCGACCAGGTGCTCACCAACCTCTGCCTCAACGCACGTGACGCGATGCGGGGCGCCGGCCACATCACGATCGCGACACGCAACGCCGTGCTCGACGACGCATTCGCCGCGACGCACGATGGCGCCCGGCCGGGCCGGTACACCGAGTTGCTCGTCGAAGACACCGGGTGCGGTATGGACGCCGCAACGCTCGCTCACGTCTTCGAGCCGTTCTTCACCACGAAACCACCTGGGCAAGGCACCGGCCTCGGCCTGTCAACGGTGTACGGCATCGTGAAGCAGAACGATGGCTACGTCGACGTGCAGAGCCAGCCGGACGCCGGAACCGCTGTTCGTGTGTATTTCCCGCGGCACCACGAAGAGCCCGTTCCTGCCGTGAAGTTCGCGGACGTGGCCAATGCGGAGCCGGGCACGGAGACCATCCTGCTCGTCGAGGACGACGTGCCGTTGCTGAAATCGACCGCGCAGTCGCTCGAGCAGCTTGGCTACACCGTGTTCGCCGCCGACAACCATAGCGATGCGATCCGGCACGCGGTCATCAACATGGACGCGCTGGACCTGCTCGTCACCGACGTGATGATGCCGCGGATGAACGGGCGCGAACTCGCCGCCGTCTTGCTGGCGGAACGCCCCGGACTCGGGGTGCTTTTCGTGTCCGGATACGGGGAGGCGGCACTCCGCGACGGCCTGCTGGATCCGGCAGCGGAATTCCTTGCCAAGCCGTTCACACCGCGCGAGCTGGCCGCGAAGGTGAGAGAAGTCCTGCGCAAGCGACCGGCGGAGCGCGGCTGACGGCGATCCGAAGCTGACCGAGTGCCGATTTCGCCGCCGGGCTAGCGGCGCTCCCGCATCGCCACCTCGAGCGCCGCACCGGCATCGGGAGTGAACCGACCGTCGGCTCGCCACAGCACGCGTCCGTCCCGCGCCACGAGATACGACACGATGGAATCCTCGGTCCCGATGCCAAGCGCGCGCTTGAAGGGCGTCTTGTCGATGTACAGCGTGATGGTCGCCTCTCGTACGGCGCGCTCCGGGATGCCGCGCGCCATGCCACCGTCGATGAACGAACGCATCCATCGGTAGGAGCGGTTCAGCGTCGGAAGCTCGTACACCCGCACGTCGTCGAATCGCGCGGCGAGCTCCTTGAGGAACGGCATCCAACCGTCCACGTCGGCTTGCTGCTCCCGGCGGAACGCGACGAGCACGACGTTGAACTCGCCGTCGAAGTCGGCCGGCAGCACGAAGCTTCGGCCCTCGAGATTCGATCCCGTGACGCGTGGAAACCGCGGCGTCGAATCCGCTTGCGCCGGGGGCAGCGCGGCGTTTCCGGCCGTGCCCTCGCCGGCCGTTGGCGGCGATCCGCCAAGCGTCAGTGCAATCAGGAGAGTTGGAAGCATGTGCTGGTCACCGATTGATGAAGACTTGCAGAACCGCGCGAAGAACCACGCGAGCTGGCGTGACCGGCACGTGTTGCCCGGCCACGCCAGCCCGGCGCGACGTTCACTTCGCGGGCGGCAGGACCACCGTGTCGATCACGTGAATCACGCCGTTTGAGGCGGCGATGTCCGCGGACGTCACCTGCGCGGCATTCACGTACACCTTGCCGGCCTTGACGGTCACGTCCAGCGCCGCGCCGTTCAGCGTCGCCGGCTTGGCGCCGTTCCCCTTGATGACGTCGGCCGCCATCACCTTGCCTGGAATGACGTGGTACGTCAGGATCGACGCGAGCTTCTTCGGATCCTTGAGCAGGGCGTCAACGGTTCCGGCGGGCAGCTTCGCAAACGCAGCGTCCGTGGGCGCAAACACCGTGAACGGTCCCGCACCCTGCAGCGCACCGACCAGGTCGGCGGCCTTGAGCGCCGCGACGAGCGTCTTGAACGAGCCGGCCTCCACCGCCACGTCGACAATGGTCTTCGACGCCTTGTTCATCGAGCCGTGATCAGCCATCTGCGCCGACGCCGTGGTCGACGCGAGCAGGACACCTGCCACCGAGAGTACTGCCATCTTCGAGATCATCATGTCATCCGTCCGGGTTGTTGGTTGTACAGCGATTGTCCAGCGATGTGCGCATAGTATTGCCTACTGTTGACGTATTGTCAAGTCTTTGTCTAGATATATTGTTTGACAAATGCTGGACAATGACATACTATTATCCATGACGCCGAACGAACCAGAGATCGCTGACCCGAAAATCCACGGCCATCCGATCGCCGTGGTGGCCGAGCGGACAGGGCTGTCACGGGATGTGCTCCGCGTTTGGGAACGCAGATACCGCGCCGTGGAACCCACGCGCACTCCGGGCGGGCAGCGCATCTATACGGATGCTGACGTCCAGCGCTTCCAGCTGCTGGCGGCCGCCACGCGCCACGGCAGGAACATCAGCGCTGTGGCCGGCGTCCCTACGGCGGAGCTCGCGGCGCTCGTCGCGGCGGATGACGCAGCGTTGTCGGCGAAACCAGTCGACGCACCGGCGCCCGATCTCGACGCGACCGTCGAGGCGGCGATCGACCATACCCGCGCGCTGGACGGATCCGGACTCGACCGACTCCTCCGCCGCGCACTCGCCAGGTATGGGCTCCCGTCGTTCGTTGGTCGTGTCGTGCCATCGTTCATGCACCGCATCGGCGACGACTGGAGCAGCGGCGATCTCGGCGTGGCGCACGAACACTTGGCGTCTGCTTCGGTGCTGGCGATCATCGGGGAGGCCCTGCGCACGCTTCCGGCCGCACCCGCGGCGGAGCGGATCGTCGTCGCGACGCCGTCCGGCGAACTGCACGCCGTTGGCGCGGCGCTGGCCGCGACCGCCGCAGCGCTCGACGGATGGAACGTCGTCCACCTCGGTGCCGACGTGCCCGCGGCCGACATCGTGACCGCCGCGAGGACCACAGGCGCGCGCGCGGTCGTGCTCTCGGTGGTGCACACGGACAATCCGGACCGATTGCTGGCCGACCTGCAGGCCATCCGTGCCGGCGTGGGACCGCACGCGGCTGTCGTCATCGGCGGCGCCGCCACGGACCGGCTCTCCGCACGCATCGCGGAAATCGGCGTCGTGGTGTGCCCGGACTTCGAGGCGTTGCGCCCGGTGCTCGCCGGCGCGCCGGTTCCGGCGTGACGCACGCGGCGCTCGTCGTCGGCGCATTTTCCGCGTCCTTCGTCGTCCTGCTCGTCATGTGGGCCCGTCAGCTCGCGACGCGGAATGCGACGAGCGTGGACGTTGCCTGGTCGTTCTCGCTCACCGGAATGTCGGTGCTGTACGCCGTTTTCGCCGACGGCGATCCGGCGAGGCGCGCACTCGTCGGCACGCTTGGCGGCGTGTGGAGCGCGCGCCTGGGGTGGTACCTGTACGTGACTCGCGTGCGTGGCGCGGCGGAGGAGGACGGTCGCTACGCGGCCTTGCGCCGTGAATGGGGCGCGAACGCGCCGATGCGATTTCTTCGCGTGTATGCCGCGCAGCCGCTCGCCGCCGCGCTTTTTTCGATTCCCATCCTTGTCGCCATGCGCGGAGGTTCCCTCGACGGCTGGGCCATCGCGGGCGCTGCGGTGTGGTGCGTTGCCGTGGCGGGCGAGACCATCGCCGACCGCCAGCTCGCGGCGTTTCGCTCGAACCCGTCCAATCGCGGCGAGGTCTGCCGCGACGGACTCTGGAGTTGGTCGCGGCACCCGAACTACTTCTTCGAATGGCTCCACTGGTGGACGTACGTGCTCATCGCCCACGGAGCACTCCTCACGTTCATCGGCCCGATCGTGATGCTCGTGCTGCTGCTCAAGGGCACCGGCATTCCCCACACCGAGCGCCAGGCCCTGCGCTCGCGCGGCGACAAGTACCGCGAGTACATGCGCACCACGAGCGCGTTCATTCCCTGGCCTCCCTCACGCTGACCGGACGTTTCTTCCATGCATTCACTGACCCGCACCACCCTGCTCCCCGGAACAATGGGCGACGTGTTCACCTTCTTCAGCAACCACCGGAACCTGGAACGCATCACACCGCCGTGGCTTGGATTTCGCATTCTCTCCGCGAGCGGCGGCCCGATGCGCGTCGGCACGCGGATCCGCTACGCATTGCGCCTGCACGGCATTCCGGTATCGTGGGAGTCGCGCATCGCTGAGTTCGCCCCGGGCTCGCATTTCGCCGACGAGCAGACGCGTGGCCCGTACGCCCACTGGTACCACCGGCACGTGTTTCGCGAGGTGGAGGGCGGAGTGGAGATGACCGACGACGTGGCCTACCGGCTGCCCCTTGGTCCGCTGGGCCGCCTCGTGCACTGGCTCATCGTGCGGCATCAACTGCGGGCGATCTTCGACTACCGCACGGAGGCGATCGGTCGCCTCTTCGCCGCCCGCGGGCGTGCGACGACGTTCGGGCCGACCGATGGCACCCGCGTCACGCCGCGGAGCCCACGCGAGCATTCCAACCCGGCGGCGGCATGACCACCATCAACCTGCTCAAGGCGCTCGCGGCCACCGGCGCCACGATGTTCGCGCTCGACCTCGTTTGGCTCGGCGTCGTCGCCAAGGGGTTTTACGCGCGGCACATGGGAACACTTCTCCGACCCGAGGTTCGCTGGGGCCCGGCCCTCCTGTTTTACCTGCTGTACGTCGTTGCCGTCGTCGTATTTGTCGTGATGCCGGCGGCGGAGCGGCGCTCGTTTGCGCGCGCGATCGGGATGGGAGCGTTCTTCGGCCTCGCGGCGTACGCGACCTACGATCTCACGAGTCTCGCGTTGATCCGGGATTTTCCGCTCATCGTCGTGATCGTGGACCTGGCGTGGGGTCTCGTGATCACGGCCGCGGCGGCGTCCGCAGGATATCTGGCAGCGCGCTGACCGCGAGCCGCTAATATTTCGGTTCTCAGCGCGGCGCGGCGTTCTCGCGGCGCGCATCACCACGAGGACCGACGTATGCCACGCCGCCTGCTCTTCACGGCCACCCTGCTGCTCACGGCTTCGACGTTGGCGCCTGCCCCGGCAGGCGCACAGGGCGCCCCGCCCCGCGCCATCCGCCGCGACATCCCGATGACCAACGCGATCCGGCGAGCGTTCGCCGCCGGCACCCGCGATTCGACCGGCCGCCCGGGCCGCAACTACTGGCAGCTCAAGACCGACTACTCGATTGACGTGCGGCTCGACGTCGCCACCTCGCGCATCACGGGGACTGAAACGATCACGGTCACCAACAACAGCCCGGACGCCCTGGCAAGCATTGGCCTGCGGCTTGCGCTCAATCACTTCCGGTTCGGAACCCCGCGCGCCGCCAGCTGGGCGCCGTCCGAACAGACGGACGGCATGGTCATCACCAAGCTTGTCGTGAACGGCCAGGACGCTGCCCTCACGCCGCCAGCGGGCGCCGGTGGTCGCGGAGGCCAGCAGGGCGTCACGCAGCCGACACTGATTGGCGGCCAGTCCACCAACGCGCGCATCGCGCTCCCCACACCGATCGCTCCCAAGGCTACGGCGACGATCGTGGTGGACTGGAACGCCAAGCTGCCCGGCGGCGCGGCCGGCGCTGGACATCGCATGACCCAGCGCTGGGCCGACACGCTGTATCAACCGACCCAGTGGTTCCCACGCGTCGCCGTGTACGATGATCTCCGCGGGTGGGACTCGGAGCTCTACCTCGGACCGTCGGAGTTCTACAACGGCTTCGGACGCTACGACGTGCGCATCAACGTGCCGGCAGGCTGGATCGTCAGCGGAACGGGCACGCTCCAGAATCCCGCCGAGGTGCTGACCGCGAAGGCCCGCGCGCAACTCGCCAAGGTCACGCAGTCCGACGACGTCACGACGATCGTCGGGCCGGAGGAAGTCGGGCCTGGCATCGCCACGGCTCCCGGCGACCGGCTGACCTGGCACCTCGTCGCCGACAACGTCAACGATTTCGCTTGGGCCACGGCCAGGAAGTTCGTCTGGCAGGCGACGCGCGCCACGATTCCCGGGAAGGGACCGGTTCCGGTGCACATGCTCTACCTGCCCGGCCGCGCCAACCTGTTTGCCGATGCGGGCCAGATCACCCGGCACGCCCTGGAGTTCTACTCCAAGCTCTGGTTCCCGTACCCGTTCCCGCAGCTCACCCTGCAGGACGGGCCGAGCGCGGGAATGGAATACCCGATGGTCATCAACTCCAATCGGGGAGCCGCCGACCACGAGGCCGGCCATCAGTGGTGGCCGATGACCGTTGCCAACAACGAGACGTGGTATGGATGGATGGACGAGGGCTACAACCAGTACATGAACATCCTCTCCGGTGCGGACGCACGAAACACGGCGCCCAACCTCAACGGCCTGGGCCAGTCGTACGGCCGGACGAGCGGCAACGAAGCCGAGCCGCCGATGATGTGGAACGCCAATTACGCCGGCCCGGGCTTCTACGGATTCCAGACCTACTCCAAGACCCCCCTCATGCTCTCGATGCTCGGCGGCATCGTCGGCGACTCCGCCGTGCAGCGCGCGCACGCCGAGTGGGGCAAGGCGTGGATGTGGAAGCATCCGTCGCCCTGGGACTGGATGTTCTTCCTGAACAACGCGCTCAAGCGCGACCTCGGTTGGTTCTGGTACTACTGGCTGTTCACGACGGAGAGCGTCAACGGATCGATCGCCGGCGTGACGACCGCCGGTGGCAGGACGACCGTCGCGGTAAAGCAGGATGGCCAGATGCCTTCGCCCGTCGTGCTCCAGGTGAAATTCGCGGCGAGCGGGCCGGCCATCCGACCGATGCCGAACGCCGTCATGGCCGACGCCACGACGGCCATCGTCACGTGGCCCGTGGATGTCTGGTTCGGCGGCGCCCGAACCTACAATGCCGTGCTCGACTTCGGCGGGCGCGCCATCGAGTCGGTGACGTTCGATCCGTGTGGCCGGTTCCCCGACGCCGATGCGAGTGACAACACGTGGCCGCGCCCACCGGCGTCAGGAGCGGACGTGGCCGGCGGCGGACGTGGAGGGCGCGGACAGGCGGCACCGGCCAAGCCGACCGGCTGCGAGTAGCGCCCCGGCGGCGACGCGACGGGCCCGGGCGACCAGCGTCGCCCGGGCCCGTGTCGCATCACGAATCGCGCCGCTACGGAACCACGCGTGCCGCCGGTCGCGTGGTGTACCGGTGCGCGAACGCCCAGATGTCCGCCGCCTCGGCGATCGCCTTGTCCGTCGGGCGGTATCCGTGGCTCCCCTGCACCTCGATCCGGATCAGCGTCGGGTTGGCGCATCCCTGCGCCTCCTGCAGTGCCGCCGCGAATTTCATCGAGTGGCCCGGCACCACGCGATCGTCGTGATCGGCCGTCGTGACGAGCGTCGCCGGGTAGCAGGCGCCCGCCTTCAGGTTGTGCAGCGGCGAATACCGGATGAGCCACTCGAATGCGACCGGATCCTGCGCCGAGCCATACTCCGTGACCCAGGCCTTTCCGCCGGTGAACTGGTCGAACCGCAGCATGTCCATCACGCCTACCTGCGGAATCGCCACGGCAAAGAGGTCCGGTCGCTGCTCCATCACCGCCCCGACAAGCAGTCCGCCGTTGGATCCCCCGCGAATCGCGAGATGGGCCGGCGCCGTCCATTGCTCGGTGATCAGGTATTCGGCGGCCGCAATGAAATCGTCGAACACGTTCTGCTTGCGGCCAAGCATCCCGGCCTCGTGCCAGCGCTCGCCGTACTCGGCGCCGCCGCGAATGCTGGGCTGTGCATAGATGCCGCCCTGTTCGAGCCAGGCAATGACCGACGGGCTGAACGACGGGAGCATCGACACCGAGAAGCCCCCATACGCATACAGCATCGTCGGGTTCGCCCCGGTGCGCTCCGTGCCCTTCTTCATTGTCAGGAACATTGGCACGCGGGTGCCGTCCTTCGACGTGTAGAACACCTGCACCGTCTCGAACAGCGCCGGGTCGAATGTCGCAACGGCTTCGTCGAAACGCTCACTGCGCGCCGACGCCGCATCCCACCGGAAAATCGCTGCCGGATACAGGAACGACGTGAATCCATAGTAGAGATCGCGCGCGTCCTGCCGCGCCGACAGCCCGCCGACGGTGCCCACGCCGGGTAGCGTGACGTCGCCGGCGGGCTTGCCGTCGAGCGTCCACAGGGCCAGCCGGCTTTTCACGTCCACCAGCGTCTGTACCACGACCCGGTCGCGCGTCATCACCGCACCCTCGATCGCGTGGTCGCTCTCGGGCACGATGGTGCGCCAGTGCGCCGGGTCCGGATTCGCGACGTCGGCCGCGACAATCTTGCGATTCGGGGCGCCAAGGTCTGTGCGCAGGTACAACGTCGTGCCGACGGACCCGATGGCGCTGTACTCGGCGTCGTCGCTCTCGTAGAGCGGTTTCACCGGCGCGCCCACGTCGGGGCGTTTCGGGTCGCCGAGGTCGGCAACGTAGAGGCGATTCTTGTTCTCCGCCCCCTTCGCCATGTACACGACCAGCCAGCGACCGTCGTCGGACACCCCCCCGAACACGAACCAGCTCGGCAAGTCGGGCCGCGCGAAGACCCTCACATCCGCCGACTGCGGCGTCCCGACGCGGTGATAGTACACCGCGTGGTCCTTGAGTTCCGCGCGCATGCGATCGGCGACCTCGGGGTAGCGCGAGTAGAAGAAGCCGCGCGAATCCTTCGTCCAGCTGATGCGCGAAAACCGAACCCACGCCACAGCATCGGGCAGGTCCTTGCCGGTCGCGAGGTCGCGGATGTGCACGTCCTGCCAGTCCGCGCCGCCCTGCGACGTGGCGTACGCCAGCAATTTCGCGTCCGGGGACGGCACCCACGCCGCGAGAGAAACCGAGCCGTCGGCGCTGAGTGCATTCGGGTCGAGAATCATCGACTCGGAGCGTCCACGCTTCGTGAACACCGGCGCCTGCCGCTGCAGTCCGCTGTTGCGCGAATAGAACAGCGCGCCGCCTTCGACCGTCGGGACGCCGGTCTTGGGGTAGTCCCACAGGCGTGTGATGCGATCCTTGAACGCCTGTCGCAACGGAAGCTCGGCCAGGTGCGCTTCGGTGAACGCCGCCTGCGCCTGCACCCACGCCCTGGTCTCGGCGCTGTCGGGGTCCTCGAGCCAGCGAAAGGGATCAGCGATGCGATGATCGCCATAGGTGTCCACTACACCGCCTTTCGGGGTTGGCGGGTAGGTCAGTTTCTGCTGCGCAACGAGTGGTGCGGACAAGGTCACGGCAAGGATCGGGAGGAGGGCGCGCACGGAATCTAGAAGCGGTCCGGGCTTGCGACGGCCCAGACGTTGGCGAGCAACCCCGTTGCCGGCTGGGTGAGCAGCGCCCCCGGGTCCACGGACGGGTAGATCGTGGCGTACGTTCGCGTTTCGAGCGAGCTGACGCGCCTGTTGACGTACCACGGCTTGAGGTCGCGCGGGTGGGCGACGCCCGCCGCGCCGAGCACCTCGAAGAAACTCGCGACGGTCTCCTTGTGGAATCGCGCCACGCGGTGCGACTTGTCACCGACGTGAAGGCCGGCGACGAGTTCCGGGTCCTGCGTCGCGACGCCGGTCGGGCACTTGTTCGTATTGCAGCGAAGCGCCTGGATGCACCCCACGGCGAGCATCATTGCGCGCGCCGCGCTGCACAGGTCGGCGCCCAGCGCCAGTTTCGTCGCGATGTCGAAGCCGGTGTTCACCTTGCCGGCCGCGATGAGCCGGATCTCTCCCCGAAGGCCTGCGCCGACCAGCGCGTTGTTCACGAAGGAGAGCCCGTCGTTGAGCGGCGTGCCAACCGAGTCCGAGAACTCGAGCGGCGCGGCGCCCGTTCCGCCCTCGCCGCCGTCGACAGCGATGAAGTCGGGGAGGATACCCGTGACGAGCATCGCCTTCACGACGCCGAGAAACTCGTGCCGCTTCCCGACACACAGCTTGAAGCCGACGGGCTTCCCGTCGGAAGCGTCGCGCAGGCGCTTGATGAATTCCATCAGGCCGCGCGGCGTCGAGAACGTCGTGTGCGCCGGCGGCGAAATGACGTCCCTGCCCGGCTCGACGCCCCTGATCTCGATGATCTCCGGGGTCAGCTTCTTCGCCGGGAGGATCCCGCCGTGCCCGGGCTTGGCGCCTTGGGACAGCTTGAGTTCGATCATCTTCACGCTGGGAAGCGTGGCCCGCTTGCGGAACTCCTCGATACTGAACGTGCCGTCGCGGTTGCGACACCCGAAGTACCCCGTGCCGATCTGCCAGATGAGGTCGCCGCCTGGGCCGAGATGGTGGGGGCTGAGCCCGCCTTCACCGGTGTTGTGTGCGAAGTTGCCCATCTTCGCACCGGCGTTGAGCGCGAGGATCGCGTTGCGGCTGAGTGACCCATAGCTCATCGCGCTGACGTTGAAGATCGACGCCGAGTACGGTTGCCGGCAGTCGGCGCCGCCGACAAGCACCCGCGCGCCGGCCGGATCCGGCACGACCGGGGCAAGCGAATGGTTGATCCACTCGTAACCCACCTCGTACACATCGAGTTGCGTCCCGAATGGAAGTGTGTCGAGCTGGCCCTTGGCCCGTGCATACACGACAGACCGATCATTGCGGCTGAACGGCCGCCCGTCATTGTTCGATTCGATGAAGTACTGGTTGATCTCGGGCCTGATGAGTTCCATCAGGTAGCGCCCGTGCCCGATGAGCGGAAAGTTCCGGCGCACGGTCTGGCGCGTCTGGACCATGTCGGCCACGCCGATCGCGATGAGCGGCCCGACCACCACGAGAGCCCAGAGCGTGGACGGCCACACCGTGGCCAGACCCGCGATCGTGATCACGACTGCCGCCGCCGTCCCGACGAACGCCCGGCGCACGCCGTTATCCGGCCCCGCGGGCGGCGGGGTGCTCGCCAGTGTTTGCCCCGTCGATCGCCGTGCGTACCGCTTCCGCGAGCGCCGCCGCGGTGAACGGCTTGGACAGGAAGGGGGCACCGGGCTCCAGCAGGCGGTCGCGCGTCGCCGGGTCGCCGGGATATCCCGACATGTACAGCACCGGCAGGCCCGGCAGCTCACGGCGGATCTCTGCGCACAGTTCGCGCCCACCCATCCCGGGCATGACGACATCCGTGAACAGGAGGTCGAGCGTACCGGCGTGCCGGCGCGCGAGGTCCACTGCCTCCAGCGGGTTCCCCGTCTCGACGACGTGATAGCCGGCCTGCGCGAGCGCGAGCGACGCGGCGCGGCGCACTCCAGGGTCGTCCTCGACGAGGAGCACCGTCTCGGATCCGGTGTGCTTCCGGTGCGGCCCCATCGCCGGCAATGGCCACTCCGTCGTCGCCGTCACGCTTGGCAGGTAAACCTCAACCGTGGTGCCGCGACCGGGCGCGCTCTGCGCGATCACGTAGCCCCCGCTCTGCTTGACGATGCCGTACACCGTGGAAAGGCCGAGTCCCGTGCCCAGGCCGGGCGGCTTCGTCGTGAAGAAGGGGTCGAATGCGCGCGCCAGCGTGTCCGGATCCATTCCCGTGCCGGTGTCGGACACGGCAAGGACAACGTACGACCCCGGACCTATCGGCACGGTCGTGCCAGCTGGTGCTGTGGCCACATCGCGATCCTCGGTCGTCACGACCACCTCGGCGCCGCTCCGAACGGCATCGCGAGCGTTCACGACGAGGTTCATCAGGACCTGCTCGATCTGCGCCGGATCGGCGCGCACGTGTCCGGTCGCGCCAAGCCGCGTCGTGAGCGTGATGTCCTCACCGATGATCCGGCTCAGCATCTTGTCCATCCCCGATACCACTGCGTTCAGGTCGAGCACGCGAGGCGCAAGCACCTGCTGCCGGCTGAACGCGAGGAGCTGGCGCGTGAGCGCAGCGGCACGACCGGCGGCGGTCTTGATCTCCGACACGTCGGCGCGGTGCTCCTCGCTGAACTTCGTGTCGGTGAGCAGCAGGTCGGCATATGACGTGATTGCCGTCAGGATGTTGTTGAAGTCGTGCGCCACCCCGCCAGCAAGCCGCCCGATCCCTTCCATCTTCTGCGCCTGACGCAACTGCTGTTCCAGCTGTTGCTGCGCCGTCACATCCTCCGCCGTCACGGTGTAACCTTCCCTGCCGTCGCGATCCACGGACATGCGCCCGCTCAGCCGCACCACGATCGGCGTTCCATCTCGACGCTTCCACTCGGCAATGACCGGCACGATCGATCCGTCCGATGGAATCGACCGGATGATCGCGTCGCGTTGCGCCGGGTCACGGTACACGTCCGTCGCGAGGTTCAGGGCGAAGAGCTCCTCGGGAGATTCGTAGCCCAGCATCGCCACGAGCGCGGGGTTCGCCGCGACCAGGCGACCCTCACGCGTGGATCGGTAGATGCCGAACGACACGCTTTCGACGAGGGCGCGATAACGCTCCTCGGATTGGCGGAGCGCCAGGTCCGACGCCTGCCGGTCGGTCCAGTCGTGCACCGTGCCGACGAGGAAGGCCGGCTGGCCATCGGCGTCCCGCTCCAGTTCACTCTGGCCCCACAGCAGCCGCCGCGTGCCGTCGGGACGGGTGATGCGGTACGACACCTCGACGCGCCCTCGGGCCGCGAACGCGTCCCGCACCTGCTCCTCGATCCGCACTGCGTCGTCAGCGTTGACGAACGACATGGCAAACTCGAAGGTGATCGACGGGGCAGTGGCCGGGTCGACACCGTACAGGTCGTACATCCCCGGCGACCACTGCACTTCGTTTGCCTTGATGTCCCACTCGAAGCTGCCGATCTGGCCCACCCGCTCGGCAGACGAGGCGAGACGCTGTGCCCGCCGAGCGGCCGCCTCCGACGCCCGCCGCGCCACCTCGGCTCCAGCCCTGATGCCGAACAGCTCGAGCACGGTTTTCACGAGGTGCGGGTCCGCCAACGGCGCGTCGTGAACCACGGCCAGCAGCCCAATCGGCACGCCTGGTGCCGACTCGAGCTGCACGCCGGCGTAGCTTTCGGCGCGCATCTCGGCGAGCATGACATCCCGCGGGAAGAGCCGCTGCACGTCCGCGGGGTATATGCACGTCCCCCCGGCGATCACGCGTTCACACGGGGTGCCGGAGAGGTCGTAGGCGATGTTGGTCACGATCCGGCCGCGGTCGGACGCCGCAAGCGAACGCAGCCGGCCGCGATTGGCGTCGACGAACTCCTCGACGAACGCGTACCGAACGTGCAGCACGTTGGTCAGGGCAGTGACGAGCGTTTGCAGGAACGTGTCGCCGGTGGTTGGCCGCACGGCAGCCGCCACCGCATCGAGGGCCTGCCGCAGTCGTGACTGGTCGCGCCCGGAGGCCGCTGCGGCGCGGAGCGCGTCCAGCTCTGCGATCAACTCCGCCTTCGTGCGCCTGCTGTCTGCCTCGCTCAACCCCGCACCGCCTTGACCTGGGCGCCCGGCTTGTCGAGGGTCGGATTCCTGTTGTAGGCCGCCGACTGTCCGGGCGGGATGGAGAGGGATGTCCACCCGGACCCGCGAAGCGTCTTCGCCACGTACACGATCTGCCCGACGTGATACGAGGCATGGGCCAGCGACCGGACCAGCGCCTCCCGAACGGTGAGCTGCTGGCCACGGATCGTGACCGCGCGGCCCAGGTCGGAATCGTCGAGCAACGCAATGGCGTCGAGCAGCACCGACCAGCCCGCCTTCCACTTCGCGTCGAACTCCGCGCGCGTGAGGGCGCGCGCCAGAAACTCCTCGTCTCGCGCACGCCACGGCTTTTCGCCGTCGGTGGTCAGAAAATCCGTGAACCGCGACGCAAAATTGCCCGACAAGTGCCAGCAGATCGTCGCAATCGAGTTGGACTCGTCGTTCGGCCTCGCGCCGAGCTGCTCGTCGGTGAGTTGCGCAACGGCACCCTCACCCAGTGCCTTGTACCGTAGGTACTCGGCCTCGATGGCGGCAATCATCTCCCGCGCCAAGCTGCCGTCGTGCTCCTCAGCCACTCCAACCACCGCTTAACGTCTGGCCGGCCACAGCACCCCCTGATGGGCACGGCTCACCGACCCCACACCCTTGAACACGAACTTCTGGATGCGTTTTCCTTCGTAGGTCTCCGTGGTGTAGATATTGCCCTTCGAATCCGTCGCGATGCTGTGGACGGCAAACCACTGCCCGGGCTGCCGGCCGCCGTCACCGAAACTCGTGAGCACCTCGAGCGACACACGATCGAGCACGTAAATCTTCTCGTTCTTGCCGTCCGCGACGTACATGTAGCGCTGCGCGGCGTCCTTCGAGAATGCGATGTCCCAGATGGCGCCGTCACCAAGGGTGCGCGGCGCGATCTGCTTCTCCTTCACGAACTTTCCGTCCTTCTGGAACACCTGGATCCGGTCGTTCGGACGGTCGCAGACATACACCATCCCGTCGTCGCTCGGCTCGGCGCAATGCACCGGCGTGCGGAACTGCGGGATGAGCGGCGCATCCGGGTTGTACGGCCCGAAATTGCTGTCGCTCGGGACGTTGCCGTACGCCCCCCAGTACCGCTTCACCGCGCCGGTCTTGATGTCGAGCACGGCCACGCGGTGGTTGGCGTATCCATCGGCGGCGTACGCCTCCTGCGCCTTCGCGTCGAACGAGATCTTCGCCACGCGGCCAAAATGGTCCTTGGTGTTGCTGTTGGTGGGCTGCCCTGGAACCCCGATCGTCTGCAGGTACTTGCCGTCGTGGGTGAACTTGAGGATGTGCGAGTCCGGACCCTGCCCCGTGGCCGCATTCCCGCCACCGTTGCCGCCGATCCAGATGTTGCCCTGGTCGTCCACGCCGATGCCGTGATTCGATGTCGGCCACACGTACGATTTGTCCGCCGGCGGGCCACCCCACGCATTCACCACATTGCCGGCCGGATCGAACTCGATCACCGGC
The DNA here is from genome assembly GCA_964557615.1 of uncultured Gemmatimonas sp. Taxonomy (GTDB): domain Bacteria; phylum Gemmatimonadota; class Gemmatimonadetes; order Gemmatimonadales; family Gemmatimonadaceae; genus Fen-1231. The sequence continues at coordinate 14,504 of CAZLAU010000018.1, read as the reverse complement.
GGCGCCGGAAGGCAGCACTCGCCGTTCGGTGGGGTCTGGGCCGCCGCGATTTCCCGTGGATCCGGGGTATCGTTGCGGTGAACGATGAACACGTGGTCGCGCGCATCAACACCCACGCCGATGACGTTGCCCATCACCCACTTGTTCGGCAGCGGCTTGGGCCAGACGGGGTCCACTTCGAATCGCGGCGCCTGGACCGTGGCGCCCTGAGAGCGCGCCTCGAGTGCCCGCTCGCCCGCTGCGAGCACCGCGATCGTGGTCGCCAGCGCGGCGCCGATGATGACCTGTCGTCGCGCAATCATCAGCGGGCTCCCGGCCAGAGGACGCCCTGCTCGGCCTTCGTGACAGCGGCGACGCCGCCGAACGTGAATTTCTGCACGCGCTTCCCCTCGTAGGTCTCGGCGGTGAACACGTTGCCCCTGGAATCGGTTGCTATGCTGTGCACGGCGTAGAACGTCCCCGGCACCCGACCGCCATCGCCAAAGTTCGTGAGCTCGGTGAGCGTCGCGCGGTCGAGTATTCGCACCTTGTGGTTCGTGCCGTCTGCCACGTACAGGAACCGCTGGTTCGCATCGGCCGAGAACGCAATGTCCCAGACCGAGCCCTCGCCACGCGTCGCCGGCGCCACCTTGGCTTCCTTGACGAACGTGCCGTCGAGTCTGAACACCTGGATCCGGTTGTTCCCGCGGTCGCAGACGTAGAGCATGCCGTCCTTCGACGTCTCGACGCACGCCACACCGTTGAATTGCTCGGTCGCCGGCGCCGCGTCGCTGGGCGCGCCGCCGTTCGCGCCAAAGACCTTCGTGATCGTGCCTGCCGCCACGTCAACGACGGCCACCCGGCGATTGCGCGCACCGTCGGCGATGAAGGCGGTGTTGCCGCTCGCGTCAAAGGCAATGCGCGTGGCGCCACCGAACATCTCCATCGACGCGCTGTTCGGGGGCAACGCCGGCGCAGCGCCTCGCCCGCCCCGGCCACCACGACCCGCCAGCGCCGCGCCACGCCCGCCCGCCGCGGCCCCCGCGCCCCGGGCCCCCGGCGACACCCCCTGATACGCCGTGTCGGCAGCACCGCGGCCGCCGCCGGCGGCCGGCATCGCGCCCGCCTTGCCGATCTGCTTCACGAACTTGCCATCGCGTGAGAACACGAGCACCTGCCCGTCCAGCCCGCCGCTCCCGGCAATCCAGACATTCCCCTTGGGATCGACGGCAATCCCCGACGGAATCGCAGGCCAGTCGTATCCGGCGCCGGGACCGCCCCAGGCGCGGACGAGCTTGCCTGCAGGGTCGAACTCGAGAACCGGAGGCGCACTGATGCAGCACTCGGCGATCGGCGGGTTGGCGTCGGCGCCGGTCTCCGTGCGGCCCGTGAACGAATCGATCCGGTGCACGACGAACACGTGATCCTGCGGCCCGACGGCCAGCCCAACCGCGGAGCCCAGGAGCTGGTGCGTCGGAAGCGGTGCCGGCCAGTAGAGGTCCACGGTGAACTTCGGCGCCTGCTTTGCCTGCGCGCCGAGCGGCGCGGTACCGACCACTCCCGCGACGAGCGCGAGGGCGGCGGCGTTGAGTGTTGACCTTCCGCTCACGGCCATTCCCGGTCTCCTGTGGGGCGCCGTCCGGTTGCTGTCGCCGTCGGCGTGGGAGTGTAAGTTCTTGCGATGGTACGGGATGCCTTGATAGTACGGCTGGCGACGCGCTGCCGTCCAGTCGCGATCGCGCTTGCAGCGCTCGCGGCGGGGCCGCTTGCCGGTGGTGCGCACGAAATCCCGCAGAGCGTCACCATCATCGCGTATCTCAAGCCCGAGGGAACCACGCTCCGGCTCGTGGCACGCGTGCCGCTGGCCGCCATGCGCGACATCCAGTGGCCGCTCCGGGGCCCGGGCTACCTCGAACTGGGCTCACTCGACGAACTCTTGCGCGACGGCGCCAAGATCTGGGTCGCCGACAACGTCCGGCTGTTCGAGAATGGCGCGCCGCTCCCCGCCCCGACCATTCGCGCCACCCGCATCTCCCTCCAGAGCGACCGGTCGTTCGAATCGTACGAAGCGGCGTCGGCCCACGTTCTCGCTGCGCGGCTGCCCGCCACCACGGAGCTCGCGTGGCAACAGGCGATGGTGGACGTGATCCTTGAATATCCGGTCGCGTCGGCGGACGCCCGGTTCTCGATCGAGCCGGCCCTCGCCCGGCTCGGCGTGCGGACGACGACCGTGCTTCGCTTCGTCCCGCCGCAGGGCGCGGAGCGCGTGTTCACCTACGACGGCGACCCGGGCCTCGTGCACCTCGACCCGAACTGGGCACAGACGGCGGGCCGCTTCGTCACGCTCGGGTTCACGCACATCCTCGACGGCCTGGATCATTTGCTGTTCATCCTCTGCCTCGTGATCCCGTTCCGCCAGCTTCGCCCCCTCCTCGTGATCGTCACCGCGTTCACGGTGGCGCATTCGATCACCATGGTCGCGTCGGCGCTCGGCTACGCGCCGGACGCGCTCTGGTTTCCGCCACTCGTCGAGGTGCTCATCGCCCTCTCGATCGTCTACACGGCCATCGAGAACATCGTCGGTGCGCGGCTCGACCGACGCTGGGCGATCGCATTCGGGTTCGGCCTCGTGCACGGCTTCGGGTTTTCGTTCGCTCTGCGCGAATCGCTGCAGTTCGCCGGTGCACACCTGGCGACATCGCTGGCGATGTTCAACGTCGGTGTTGAGCTCGCCCAGGTGGCCGTCGTGGTGCTCGCCGTGCCGGTGCTGACCTGGGGCTTCGCGCGGGTCGTTGCCGAGCGGCCGGGCACGATCCTCGTGTCGGCGCTCGTGATTCATACGTCGTGGCACTGGATGACGGAGCGCTGGACGGCGTTCCGGGCGCACCCGCTCGTCGTTCCGCCGCTCGACGCGGCCTTCGGGGCGGCGGTGCTTCGCGTCGGCCTGGTGGCGGCGATCGCCGGGGCCGCGGTGTGGGTCGGCCGGCCCATCGTGGCGAAGCTGCTGGGGCCCACACCGCCAGGTCGGGCCGGCGCGACCCCGCGCGACGCGGGGCCGTGACCGCTCGCAGCGCCTGCGCCGTCTCATTCGTAGATTCTTCCGGATGATCACACGGCCCAGCCGCTGCACCGCGTGGACAACCGCCCTGACGGCGTGCCTCTTGCTGTCGTTGCCGACGCCGGGGCTCGCGCAGGGCGATTCGGCGACGACCACGCTGGCCCGGGTGTTCACGAGCGAACAGGCCACGAAGGGCCGCGAGGTCTACCTGCTCGCGTGTGTCTCGTGCCATTCGCCCGCCGATCATACCGGCGGCGGGTTCTGGAAGGACCTGCTCGGCAAGACCGTCGCCGAGTTCTTCAGCTATCTGCGCAACAACATGCCGCAGGACAACGCGGGCAGCATTTCCGACGACGATTACGTGAACGTGACTGCCTACATGCTGAGCCTGAACGCGATGCCCGCCGGTGACACGCCGCTGCGCGCCGACTCCACCGCACAGGCGCGGATCAAGATTGTATCGCTCGACACCGTGAAGCCTCCTGCCGCCCCACCGGTCACCACCAGGAAAGGAAGACACCCATGAGCCCACGCACTCCCCGCCGCCGTACCGTGATCCTCACGATTGCGGGCGCGCTTGCCGCGATCGCAGTCGCCATTCCGGTCACGCAGTCGGCCGCCCGCCAGGGCAGCGGGCTCGTCCGCGGCAACAAGCCCGGTGAATGGCGCTACTGGGGCGGCGACGCCTACAGCACGCGGTATTCGTCGCTCGACCAGATCAACGCCGGCAACTTCAACTCGCTGAAGGTGGCGTGGCAGTGGAATGCCGCGCAGGACGGAGAGGACGAGTACTACCGCACGACGCCCCTGTTCGCCAACGGCCGGATCTTCACCGTGGCCACGACGCGGCGCTATGCGTACGCCATCGACCCGGCGACCGGTGCCACACTCTGGAAGTGGAACACGTTCGACGAGGGCATCCGCTGGAAGAAGGCGCCGCGCCAGTTCGCCGGCCGTGGACTCGCGTATTGGACGGACGGGCGGAACGAACGCGTGATCGTCACCACGCCCGGATATCACCTGGTGTCGCTCGACGCCAAGACGGGCGTGCCGGACAGGAGCTTCGGCAAGAACGGCATCGTGGACTTGCAGGTGGGTCTTGGCTATCCGATCGTGCCGCTTGCCGTGGATGACAGCGGATCACTCGTGATTTCCGAGGAGTATCCGCTGCGCAAGGCCAAGCCCGGCGAAACCTGGGATCCGGTGAAGAAGATCGGCGCCGACGGACAGGTCGGCATCGACCCCGTCAACGGGCAGATCGCCGCGAGCTCGCCGCCGATCATCGTCGGCAACGTGATCGTCGTCGGCAACTCATCAATGCACGGCTACTATCCGCTCAAGAAGCACAACATCCCCGGCTTCGTCCGCGGCTTCGACATCCGCACGGGCAGGCAGCTCTGGAAGTTCAACCTCGTCCCCCAGCCGGGTGAGTTCGGCTGCGACACGTGGAAGCTCGGCTGCAAGATCGGGTCGTCGGGCGTCGGCAAGGTTGACCCGTGGGCCACGTACTCGGCAGACCCGGAGCTTGGCCTGGTGTACATCCCGGTCGGCATGCCCGTCGCCGACGAGTACGGCGGCCACCGTCCGGGCGACAACCTCTTCGCCAACAGCATCGTCGCGATCGATGCCAAGACGGGGCTGCGCAAGTGGCACTTCCAGATGGTCCACCACGACATCTGGGATTACGACACGCCGATGGCCCCGAACCTGCTCGACGTGGTGATCGACGGCCGGCCCCGCAAGATCGTCGCGCAGACCACGAAGCAGGGCTGGATCTACGCGTTCGACCGTGCAACCGGCGAGCCGATCTGGCCGATCGTCGAGACACCGGTCGGGGACAGCGAGGTGCCCGGCGAGGTCGTCTCGCCCACGCAGCCGATTCCGACGAAGCCTGCGCCCTACGCGCACATGGGTCTCACCGAGGCCGACCTCATCGACTACTCGCCGGCCATCAAGGATTCGGCACTGAAGCTCGCCAAGGGCTGCCGCATGGGTCCGTATTACATCCCGGCGTCGCCGGCCGACGGTGTCGGCAAGAACGGCCCCAGCCAGTATCGCTGCTCGTGGTATGCGCCGGGCGCCAGCGGCGGCGTGAACATCGATGGTGGTGCGGCGGTCGATCCGGAAACGGGAATGATGTACGTCGGCAGCCAGGCGGGGCTGAGCACGATCGCCGTTCAGAAGGATCCGTGCTCGGAATTGGAGTATTCGTCGCCACACAACAGCTGCGGCGCCATCGGGGCGCTTCCGCCTCCGCCCGGCTACACGCCTCCCGCAGGCGGCTCCGGCCGGGGCGGCGGGTTTGGCCGCGTGGCGGCGGCGAACAACATCGGCGGCGTGTCGATCCTCAAGCCGAAGGAACTCGGCGGGATCACGGCGTACGACATGAACACCGGCGACAAGAAGTGGTGGGCGCCCAACGGCAACATCTGGCGTGATCCGCCGCGCCCCGAAGGGTCCATCTGGGCCGGTGTCACGCTCCCGCGCGTACCGAACAACACGAGCCAGCCGCAGCTCATCGCCACGAAGACCCTGCTGATCAATGGAACGGGCCGCGGGGGCGGCGGTGGCGGCCGCGGTGGTCGCGGCGCGGCTGGGCCGGCGATTCCGCCCCAGCTGTATGCGTTCGACAAGGCCAGCGGAAAGCTGGTTGGTGCAGTCGGCATTCCCGCGCTCACCAGCGCCGTGCCAATGACGTTCCTGCACGCCGGCAAGCAGTACATCGTGTTCGCATCGGGCGCCGGCTCGAGCGTGAAGCTCACGGCGCTCACGCTCCCGTAGCGCGCACGCGGCACGCGTTGACCAAAGCCCGCCCCGGCAGCACGCCGGGGCGGGCTTCGTCATTCGGCGGCGCGTCTGGCGGCGCCAGGAAAAAAGTGCGACGAATATGCCGCAAGAGGTGTCATTTCAGAGGGAAATTCGTTATATTTCGTGCATCGAGTGGACGCGCACGCGGTCGAGCGTGCTGCAGGGCCCCGATACTCCTCTCACCCGAGAGTGACCACACATATGGAACCATTTCAAGTAGCCGTGCTGACGCTCGGCGCGCTGGCGGTTGGAATTCTCATTCCAGTCATGATCCAGTTGTGGCTGGCGCTCCGCCAGATGCAGCAGGACATGCGCGAGGCCCGCGCGCTGATCGGCCCCGTCCTCGGGGACATTCGCGGAGTGACACAGCAACTCCGCAACAACGCGCAAGTCACGTCGGCCATCGCGGTCGCCGTCAGCGCAGGCGTCCAGGCCTGGGTGAAGTCCCGGCAGGACGCGACGTCAAACTCACCACAGACTGAGGAACCCTCATGAACGACAACAACGGATTCAGTGGTACCCAGATGATCTTCGCCGTGCTCGGCGGCGCGGTGGCGGGAGCCGCCGTGGCCATGCTGACGACGCCGAAGTCCGGCGCCGAGGCGCGTGCGCAGATCGGCGAGGCCGTGGCGAACGGTCGCCAGAAGGCCCGGCACCTCCCCGGCGCAGTGAAGGTGGCCTCCGTGGCTGCCCGCGACGCCTTCACCGGCGCGATGGCCGAAGCGAACACGTAGACCGCTCAGCGGTCGATCAGCGTGATCTTCTGCCAGATCTTGTTCGACAGCCCGCCACACAACGCCTCGATCTCGTTGACCGCAGCAAGGGTCACGCTGTCGTTGAATCGCTGCACGTGCAGCGCGGCCAGCTTGCTGATGAGCGAGAGCAGTTCGGTGCAATAGTCGAGGTATCGCGACAACTCGGCGGGACTCAGCGTACGCTCCGGCGACGACGCGGTGTCCGGGAGCGATATGGCCAGTCGCTCGGGATCCTTGGTGAGCTGGTGCATGTCCACGATGTGCGCCACGCTGCGCAGACGGTGCAGCGACGCCAGTGCACGCTTGCGCTTGAAGCGATCCTCGAGGCCGGCCAGGAAGAACAGGGTCAGCCCCAGGAAAACCAGTTCATTGAGCAATGACTCGGTGGCCTGGAGTGCCGTGGCAAGCCCGTCGATGCCGCTCGGCATCTTGAATGCCGTCACCAGCGCGACGATGATCACGCCGAGCGTGATGATCGCCGCGAGCACCATGAGCCGAATCGGCCAGTTCGGCCGGGCCAGATAGTCCAGAAGGTCAGCCGTTTCGCCGCCGACGACGATGATGTCGTCGGCCACACGGCTCAGCCCAGACCCCGGAAACCGCTCCTCGATACGCTGGCGCAGACGCGCCAGCGTATCGCGTATGCGCGACTCGTCGAGCAGGTGTGCGCGGGAGGCAGGGGTCACGTCGGCAGGCACTTCGCGGTGGGCGGGACGTCCGTGGGCACCGGAAGCATAACCGCACGCCGTCCGTTACCGCTTGACCACCTGGACGAGGAGACGCCGACCGGTGTGCGCCAGATGGTTTGACGCAATGACCGGCTCGAGGCTGTACACGCCGGCCGCCAGGGACGTTGAGGACCCCGGACCCTCGTTGGCATACCACACGCGCGTGGCGACGTACGACCCTCCCGGCGGGATTGTCGCGAACTCGTGGATGTCCGCGGTGCACGCGACCTGCCCCTTGGGCGACGCCAGCACGCCGGCCTTGTCGTACGCTCGAACATTGAAGGTGCAGCTGCTGCTTCCCGCGATCACCAGCGGCTGCGACCCGGGATTCCGGATGGTGAAGAACACCGACACCGTGTCGCCGGCCCAGACGCCGGTGCGGGCCAGGGAGAACGACAGGATGGAATCGGACACGATGAGCGGCAGTGTGTCCGGCGGAAGCTGCGGTTCGGCCGGCGGCCCGGTCGGGCCGCCGACATCGCACGCGCCGCTGAGCGTCGCGGCCGCGACCGCGACAAGGGCAAGGACTCGAGTCTTCATCCGTTTCGATACCACCGGTCCGTCCCCGCGTTCCATCTCCCACCGGG
>CAZLAU010000018.1:0-6489 GCA_964557615.1 uncultured Gemmatimonas sp. | reverse complement strand
GTCTTCATCCGTTTCGATACCACCGGTCCGTCCCCGCGTTCCATCTCCCACCGGGACTGGGCCGACCGGCGCGCCGATCGGCGCGCCGAACGCCCGCCACTATCCCGGCCCGCCGGACGCATTGGCCCCGGTGAAGATCTCCCGGAAGGCGGTGGCGAAGCGGGCCATCTCCTCGGGAAGCCCGACCGACACGCGAAGGTGCTCGAGCATCGGCGGGAATGGCCGTCCCACCACCACGCCCTTCTTGCGGAACTCTTCGATCACCGGCTGCACGGGACGCTTGATGTGCACCATGAAGAAGTTGCCCTCGGACGGGATGCTGTCGTAGCCGAGTCCCCGGAGGTCGCGCACCGCCTTCTCGCGGAGTTCCGCGTTCACCTTCTTCACGTGGGCCTGCGCGGCCGTGTCCTTGAGCGCCGCGACGCCGCCCCATTTCACGAGGGCGTTGATCGTGCCCGTCTGGTGCGCCCGCATCTTGCGCGCGATTTCGGGAGTCGTGATCACGTACCCGAGTCGCATCCCGGCGAGCGCCGCGATCTTGGAGAACGTGCGCGCGATGATCACGGGCCGCCCCTCGAGGACGTACGGTACCGACGTCGAATAGTCCGGGTCATTCACGAAGTGGTGGTACGCTTCGTCAATGAGCACCGGCATGTCTTCCGGCAGCTCATCGAGCAACCGTTTCATCTCCTTGGTGGTGACGATCCGCCCGGTGGGGTTGTTCGGGTTGCAGAGATACACGAACCCCACGTCGCGGTAATGCTGCTTCGTCGCCTTGATGACGCCAGGAATATCCTGTCGGTAATCCGGCAGCAGGGGAACCTTGATGGCTTCGGCCTTGATGGTCGTGGCCTGCTGGTACACGGAGCCGTACGATGGGTCCGAACCGACCACCTTCCGGCTCGGTGAGTCGAGGAAGGTCAGGCCCACGACGTCGAGCAACTCGCCGGACCCCGCGCCCAGCAGCACGTTCTCCGTCTTCACGCCGTGATGGTCGGCGATGGCCTGCGTGATGTTGCCGTCGGGATACCCGTACCGATTGGAGTACTTGATGGCCCGCGTCATCGCCTGGATCACCGATTCCGGCGGGCCGTAGTTGTTCTCGTTGTTGCCCAGCTTGGCCAGGGCGTCGTATTCCGCCTCGGTGACCGTGCGCCGCGCCTGCGGCTGGCCCTGCTGGCCACCCTGCGCGCCCTGCGCCCACAAGGCGAGTTCACTCGGCGTGAGTGTGAGGATGCCCGCCGTGGCGGCTGCACCACCAATGAAGCGACGACGCGAAACCGGCGCTGGGAAGTCCATGGACCTTCTCCCGGAAGATGGGAACGTGGCGATGCCTCCCCATATCTACAGTCGCAGGGGGCCGTCTGCCAGAGCACACGTGCGTGGCGGATCAGCAACGGCGGCTGCAGATTGCGGGAGGTGCCGGCGCGCCGGGCGCCGTGGCCGCCAAGCACAGGAGCCGCCATGAGGTTCATCGGCCTGACAATCGCGGCAGTGCCGATCGCATTCGCCGTCCTTCGCGCCGCCACCACGGGGACCGATTTCCGGTATTTGTGGCTCGCGCTCGCGTCCACACTCGGCGCCGGCCTGATGCTGTTCATCACGCGCTCTACACAGCCCGTCACTCCCGGGAGGGTCGTGCGCGGGGCGTTTGCGTTGCTTGCCGCTGCCGGCGCCACGGCGGTGACGGCGTTCGCCCTTGGCGGAGGCTCACTTCCCGCACTGGTGGCGATTGCCCTCGGGTTTGCCACGTGCAGCGCGACGGGGCTGATGCTCACGCTGCGCCCCTCCCGGCCAATACCATAAGAATGCAATCCGAACCGAACCGGGAGACACTGATGCTTCGACGACCGAACCTTCTCGTGCTCGTCGCCGCGGCGACGATCGCCGCGGCGTGCGCCGGGGGCGCAGGGGCCGGCGCCGCCGGCGGGGCCGCGACACCAAGCCGCGGGTCGGGGACCCGCATGGAGGCGTCCGAGTTTCGCCGTGCCGAGTTCCATACGATCTACGACGCGATCAAGGTGCTCCGGCCCGACTGGTTGCAGGCGCGCGGCGCGGTGCGCACGGTCGGCGGCGGCGCGGAGGCGGCAGTCGTGGGCGTGTTCATCGAGGGTCAGGCGCGCGGCTGGACTCTCGACAAGCTCCAGGAATACAACGTCGCGGCCGTCCAGCGGGTACGCCGCATCCTCGCGTCCGAAGCCATGGCGTCGTACGGCACCGAGTGGGCGTGGGGCGGGATCGTCGTGACGCTCGTGCGCTAACCCGGCCTGCGTCACCGCGTCGGCGAACCAGGCCCCCTGAAACGCGATCCGCCCGGCATTTCGTGCCGGGCGGATCGTGTTTTCAGCAGGCCGTCAGCTCACGACCATTTGAGGTCGTGCTTGCTGAGCGGGAGGCTGCGCACACGCTTGCCCGTCGCGGCGTAGATGGCATTGACGAGCGCCGGCACGGCCGGCGGCAGCATCGGTTCCCCGAGCCCCGTCGGCGAGTTGTTGCTCTTCAGGAAATGCACTTCGACGGGGCACGATTGCCGCATCCGCAGCAGCGGGAAGTTGTTGAAGTTGGTCTGCACCACGCGACCCTTGTCGATCGTGATCTCCTGCGCCAGTGCCTCGGCGAGGCCGTCGAGCACACCGCCCTGCGTCTGATTCTCGGCGTGGCTGGCGTTGATCACCTGGCTGCCGATGTCGCCGGCGCACCAGACCTTGTCCACCTTGATGGCGCCGGCCTTGCTTACGGTCGCCTGCACGACCTCGGCGAAGTATCCGAGGTGGCTCCAGTGGAACGCGACGCCCATTCCGGTGCCTTTCGGGTGCGTCGTCTTGCCCCAGCCCGATTTGTCGGCAACGAGTTCGAGCACGCCTCGCATGCGCGCGGCGTCGAACTGCGCACCACCGCCACCGCCGCCGCGCCCGCCGCGACCACCGCCGGCTGCAGCGTTCGGATCAACGGGCGGCGGCGGATCGGCCTGCCACTGGGCGAGCAGGTCGAGCCGGAACGCGACGGGGTCCTTGCCGGCCGCAGCCGCCAGTTCGTCAATGAAGCACTGGATGGCGAAGGCGATGCCGTTCGAGCCCGGCGCGCGGAGCGCGCCGAGCGGCACGCCACTCGGCACCACTGAAGCGTCAAGCTGGTAGTTCCGGATGAACCGTGCCGGGAACTCCGTGGCGCCGATCCCGGCGCTGTTGCCGAAGAAGTTCTGCGGCGGCTGCACGCTCGGGTCGCCGAATCCGACGTAGTGATCGCGCCACGCGACGACCTTTCCGGCGGCGTCCACCCCGCCCGAGAAGTTGTGCCACTGCGGCGGGCGGTAGAAGTCGTGCTGGATGTCGTCCTCACGCGTCCAGAGCAGCTTGACCGGCGTCCCCGGAACCTGCTTGGCGATCGCCGCGGCCTCGACCATGTAGTCGTTGGTGAGGCGCCGGCCGAAGCCGCCACCCATCCGCGGCAGGTGGAGTGTGATGTCCTCCTGCTTGATGCCCAGCGTGTTCACCACCAGGGCGCGCCCGCCGGCCGGCTGTTGCGTGGCCGACCAGAGCTCAAGCTTGCCGTCCTTGAACAGCGCGGTGGTCGTCTGCGGTTCGAGCGGCGCGTGCGAAATGAGCGGGACGTAGTACGACGCCTCGACCTTCCTGGCCGCGCCGGCGAACGCCGCATCGAAATCGCCGTCCTTGCGGAGCGTGCGCATCGGCGGCTGCTTGGCCAACGCCGCGGCCTGCGCCGAGTATCCGGCGCTCGATTGCGTGGCCGTCGGCCCTTCATCCCACTGGACCTTGAGCTTACGGCGCGCGGAATTCGCCTGCCACCACGTGTCGGCGAGAATGGCGACGCCCGAGTGGAGCTGGTCACGCGCGGCCGGGCCCGCATCCAGGACGAAGGCGTGGCGCACGCCCGGCTCCTTGCGGATCTCGTCGAGGTTCGCGCTCACCACCTTGCCGCCGAACACCGGGCACTTGTCGAACACGGCGCTGAGCATGCCCGGCATCGTGATGTCAATGCCGAACAGCGGCTGGCCGGTGACGATCTTATGGTTGTCCACGCCCGGCACACGCGTGCCGATGATCCGGTAGTCGCCCGGTTCCTTGAGCTTCACCGTGGCCGCGGCCGGCGGGGTGAGTGTCGCGGCCTTGTTCGCGAGTTCCCCGTACTTGAGGCGCCGCATGCTGGCGTGGTGCATCACCGTGCCGTGTTCCGTCATGCATTCGGATTCGGGCACGCCCCACGTCTGTGCCGCGGCGGTGACCATCATCGCGCGGCCAACAGCGCCGGCCTGCCGCAGCGGCGTCCAATTGATCGGCGTCGCGGTCGAGCCACCGGCGCCCTGCTGCCCGTAGGCGGCCGGGTTGTGGTCGCCCTGCTCGATGTGCACGTCCTTCCAGTCCACGTCGAGTTCGTCGGCGATGATCATCGGGAGGTGCGTCTTGACGCCCTGCCCGATTTCCGGGTTCTTGGCGACGATCGTGATCACGCCGTCGGGCGTGATCTTGATGAACGCGTTGGGCGTGAAGTCGGCGCGCTTCGAAACGGTGAGGAGCGTGCCTTCAAGTTCTGGGATGTACGTGGCGATCATCAGCCCGCCGCCGGCGATCGCGCTCACGCGCAGGAAGTCGCGGCGCTGCATCCCCTTCTTCCCGGTCGGTCGAATGGTAGTGGCCATGGGGTCTCCTTACCGCGACGGTTCGAAGAGTGAGCGAGGGCTGCCGTCCGTTGCCGGGCGTCCGCCCGGCGCCGGGGACACGCCTTCCGTGCGCTTGATCTCCGCAGCGCGCTTGATCGCGGCGCGGATTCGGATATAGGTGGCGCAGCGGCAGATATTGCCGTTCATCGCGTTGTCGATGTCGGTGTCGCTGGGGTTCGCGTTGCGCTCGAGCAGCCCTGCAGCCGACATGATCTGCCCGGCCTGGCAGTAGCCGCACTGCGGCACGTCCAGCTCCTCCCACGCGCGCTGCAGCGCGTGGGTACCGTCGGTGGAGAGCCCCTCGATTGTCTTGATGTCCGCGCCCTCGAGCGTGGAGATCCGGATCTGGCACGAGCGAACGGCTGTGCCGTTCCGGTGCACGGTGCACGCGCCGCACTGGCCGACGCCGCAGCCGAACTTGGTGCCCTTGTAGTTCAGCGTGTCCCGGAGCACCCAGAGGAGGGGCGTGTCCGGGGCAACGTCCACTGTGGTGGACTTGCCGTTGACCTTGAAGGTGACGGGCATACTCTCTCTCCAGTTGGGGAACTGCGAAAACGAACGACGACCGGTGCTGCTGCGCCTACGGCTGCCTGACGTACCGCTTGAGCGCCCTCGGGCCAACTTCGGCGCCGTAGATGTTGCCCGCGCGATCCACCGCCACACCCTCGGCCGCGCTGGTGCTTGTCGCACACGGAGCACCGGCCGGAGCCGCGACCGATGCTGGCGCGGCGGCGGGAAGGCGCGCCGCGCACGTTCCCTGCGGGTCGGGGATGAACGCCGTTACCGCCCCGGTGCGGGCGTTCCCGATCCGGATGCCCCGCTTCCACGCCCACATCGGCGGGTTCACAGAGCCGGACTCCGAGTCGGCCACGTAGATCACGTCGTTCTGGTCGATCCAGATGCCGCTCGGACGCGCGAACTGGTACCACGTCTCCAGCAACTTGCCCGTCTGGTCGAAGACCTTGATGCGGTTGTAGCTGCGGTCGCCAACAAAGAGCCGGCCACGCGAGTCCATCGCGAGCGCGTGCGGCTGGGCGAACGAATGCGGCTGATCCTTCGTCGTCGAATCCACCACCGTGCCCCACGTCGCGATCAGCTTCCCAGTGCGATCATACTTGCGAATTCGCGCCGGCGCGGTCTTCTGCGCATCGGAGTGCCCCTCGGCGACGTAGATGTCACCGTTCGGGGCGACGAGGATGTCATTCGGCTGCCAGAGCCCGTCGCCGGCCTGCGTCGTATCTCCGGCCGGTTTCCCGAGCTTCATCAGCACCTGACCGTCGGGGCTGAACTTGAAGATCTGATGGCCATCGGTCATCGGCGGAGGTGGCGGTGGTGCCTCTGCGCCGGCGCCACGCGCGCCGCGTCCGCGACCGCCTCCGCCACCAGCCCCGGTGCACGCGCAGTCCGTGACCCAGATGTTCCCGTCGCGATCCACGTGAATGCCGTGGGGCGAGCGGATCAGCCCCTTGCCGAAGCTCTTCACGAGGTTGCCGTCGCGGTCGAACTTCATGACGGGATCCGTGTCGCGGCCGACGCAGTCGTTCTGGCCGCACCGCTCTGCGACCCAGATGTGAACTCCGTCGCGGTCCACGTCCACTGCGCTCAGCGATCCCCAGGTTCGGCCTTCGGGCAGCTTGGCCCAGCCCTCGACGGTTCGGTACGGATTCGGCGCGTCGTTGGTGGGCGCCTGCTGGGCGACGAGTGCGGGAGCGGCGAGCGCTCCGGCGGCGAGTGCGGCGGAGAGGAGGTAGGGGCGCATCTATAGAGAATAGCGCCAAACGCGTTCGGGGAACAACCCGCCCGAGCGCCGG
>CAZLAU010000017.1:15935-30905 GCA_964557615.1 uncultured Gemmatimonas sp. | reverse complement strand
GCGAGCATGCGCTGCACGAGGGAATCCTTACTCATTTCCAGCGAGAAGATCGCCGTCGGAACATTGCATTCGGCAGCAGCATATTGCGCGATGTTCAGGACGAAGGCCGTCTTTCCCATGGACGGACGGGCGGCGATGATCACGAGGTCCGCCGGCTGGAAGCCGAGCGTCAGCTTGTCGAGGTCGGCAAATCCGCTGGGTACGCCCGTCAGCGGCCCCCCGTCGCGCAGCTTTTCGATGCGCTCCATCGCCGGCCACAGCAACTCCTTGATTCGCGTGAAGCCCTCGCCGCCCCGCTGCTGGCTGACCTGAAACACCTTGTGCTCCGCCAAATCGATCAATTCGTTGGCGTCGGAAGGTGACTCGTGGGCCTCGACGACGAGTTCCTGAGCAACGGTGATCAACCGACGCCGGAGGGACTTCTCCTTCACGATCTTCGCGTGGTACTCCACGTTCGCCGCGGTCGGGACGGCGTACAGCAGCATGCCAAGGTACTCGCGACCGCCTGCCGCCTGCAGCGAGTTCTGGCGCTCCAGCTCCTCGGCCAGGGTCACCGGGTCGACCACCGCGCCGTTCTGGTGGAGTGTCAACGCGGCCCGGAAGATGCGCCGGTGCCCCTCGCGGTAGAACATCGTCTCCTCGAGAAGCTCGACGCCGCGATTCACGGCATCGGCGTCCTGCAGCATCGCCGACAACACCGCGACCTCCGCGTCCTCCGAATACGGCGGACGCCGGTCGCGCGACGTGTCACGCGGCCCCGGTGGCGTTATCGAATACTCTACGGGCGAGCTGGACATCTTCCCACGTCGGACGCTTCCAGTTGGGGTTTCGCAGAAGCGCCGCGGGGTGATAGGTCACGACGAGCGGCACCCCGTAATACCGGTGGATCTGCCCGCGTAATTTACTGATCGGCATCGAAGTCTGCAGGAGCGTCTGGGCCGCAAACGTGCCGAGCGCGAGTATCACGCGCGGTCGCAGCAAGGCGAGCTGTTGCAGCAAGTACGGACTGCAGGCGACGATTTCCTCCGGCGCCGGGTTGCGATTCCCGGGCGGTCGGTGCTTCAGCACGTTGCAAATGAAGACGTCCTCGCGGCGGAACTTGATCGCCTCGAGGATCCTGGTGAGCAGCTGGCCGGCGGCGCCAACGAACGGCCGACCGGTTTCGTCCTCGGTTGCGCCCGGGGCCTCGCCCACGCACACGAACTTGGCGTCCGGACTACCCTCGCCGGGAACAGGATTCTTCGCCGTCGCGTGCAGCCCGCAGAGCCGGCACGCCGCGACAGCTGCGGCGATCGCGTCCAGGGTCTCAAACTTCGCGGCAAATGTCGCCGCCGCGCCGTCGGCAGCCGACCCGCCGACCGAGATCGGACCGGACGGCGCGGTCGGCGGCTTCGGCGCACCCTCGGAGGACCGAGGAGGACCTGACGGCGACTGCGCGGCGGCATCCTGCCCGTGGCGACCTGGAAACGCGTATCGGCCCGTATCGGCGGGAAGCGCAGCACCCGGCGCGGCCGGCGGCGGTCCGGCACCAACCCGCGGCGTCGGCCGATCGGCCCTCGGCACCGGTTCCGACGCGGTGCCGGTGCGACCGCGCGGTGTCGGTGCGCCCAGCAGTTTCATCAGGTCGTCCACGGACAGGTCGTCGAGCACCAGGTCTCGCTCGCCGAGCTCCTTGCGTTGTTCGAGGTACTGGCGCAGACGATCCTTAGCGTCCATCCAGCATCCGCTCCACGCGATCGAGGATTTCGTCCGCGACCTCATCCTTGGTCATCAGCGGAAGCGGCTCCGGGGCGCTTCCACGCGAGATGATGGTCACGCGGTTCGTGTCGACGCCGAAGCCAGCGCCAGGCTCCGTCGCATCATTGGCCACGATCATGTCGAGGGACTTCGCCGCCAGCTTCGCCTCGGCATTGGTCACGACGTCGTGCGTTTCGAGCGCGAAGCCCACGACGACGCACTGCTCGGGCCGAGCGTCCAGGGTTGCGCCAAGAACATCCGGCGTCGCCTCGAGCTGGATCGGATCCGGCACGCCGGCGCCCTTCTTGATCTTCTGCGCGGCGACGGCCCGCGGGCGGAAATCGGCTGGGGCGGCAGCCATGACAAGCGCCGATGCACCGTCGAACGCGGCGCGCACCGCACTCGCCATCTGCTCGGTGGTCGCGACGGACACGACCTCACAGCCCTCGGGCACCGGTGCAGTCACCGCTCCCACGACCAGCGTGACTCGTGCGCGGCGACGCAACGCCGCACGCGCCACCGCGATGCCCATCTTGCCGCTCGAGTGGTTCGAGATGAACCGCACGGGATCCAACGGCTCGCGCGTCGCGCCGGCCGTCACCACGACCTTGCGACCCGCGAGCGCCGAGGGATGGGTGAGCAGTCTGGCCGCAGCAGCGACGATTTCGTCCGGCTCGCGCATCCGCCCCGGACCGGAGCCTTCGTCGGGCGACGCGAGCGGGCCACTGGCGGGCTCGAGGACGTCATAGCCCAGTGAACGGAGGTGGGCGACGTTTGTGATGGTTTGCGGATGCGCCCACATCCGATCGTTCATCGCCGGGACGACAAGCACCGGGGCATCAGTTGCCAGCAGGCACGCGGCCAGCAGGTCGTCCGCACGGCCAGCGGCGGCGCGCGATATGAAGTCGGCGGTCGCCGGCGCGATGATGATGAGTTCGTTTTGCCGGGCCAGCGCGATATGGTCCAGCGCGTGTCCCTCGGCGACTAGCTCGGTGTGCACGGGGCGTCCGGTCAGCGCCTCGAACGTGATCGGCCCCACGAAGTCACGGGCAGACCGCGTCATCACCACATCGACGAGCGCCCCTGCCTGTGCAAGGGCCCTGGCCACAGCCACCGTCTTGTAACTGGCGATCCCACCGGTCACCCCGAGCAGGATCCGACGCTCGGCAAACGGGCGCATCACGGTTGCGACCGGAGGGGGATGCGCCCGGACGCGGGCTACTCGGCTGGACGGCGGCGCGGCACGACGCGGTAGTCGATGTCGCCGCTCGAGAGTTCTTCCAGCGCCCGCGTCGTCAGCTTCTTCTCGCCGCTCGCCGACCGGTCGCGCGGGAACTCATTGAGCACACGGGCAAACTTGGCCGCCACGAGGACGGCGAGATACTTGTTTGCGGCGTGGGTGGTCGCTTCGTCAGGTGTGAACACACGCATGATGGGATCCGATCAGGGTGAATGGTCCTAAATCTACAGCTTGTAACTGGCAATCTGTTCCTCGAGCCGTCCCAGCAGTCCCGACACCTGGGCGTCGAGGGCGTGCACGCGGCTCCGGTTCAGGCCCTCGACGTCGATGATCGCCGACACCTGGCCGACGGCCTTGTCGAGGTCGTCGTTCACCACGACGTGGTGATACCGGCCGACCTGTTCCAGTTCTGCGTGGGCATTCCGCAGCCGCTCGGCGAGTTGACCGTCCGTTTCCGTGTTTCGGGCCCGCAGCCGCTCCACCAGCGCGTCGACTGAGGGCGGCAGGATGAAAATCAGCACGGACTCCGGGAAGCTCGCCGCGAACTGCGCCGCCCCCTGAACGTCGATGTCCATGATGACGTGACGCCCTGCATCGAGCCGCTCGCGAACTTCGCGGCGCAGCGTGCCATAGTGCCGTCCGTGGACGACTGCCCACTCGGCAAACTCGCCAGCCGCCCGGCGAGCGTCGAATTCGGCCTCGGAAATGAAATGGTAGTCCACGCCAGACGTTTCGCCCGGTCGAGGGTTCCGGGTGGTGCACGACACGGAATAGGCGACATCGTTGCGCACCGCCATCAACCGACGGGCGATAGTCGTCTTTCCGACGCCCGAGGGAGCGGAGAGTACGATCGGGAACCGGATCATTCGAGGTTCTCCACCTGCTCGCGGATTCGCTCGAGCTCTTCCTTGAGCGCGACGACCTCGGCCTGCATGGCCACATCACTGCCCTTGCTGCCAATGGTATTGGCCTCGCGCAGGAGCTCCTGCATCAGGAATCCCAGCCGCTTGCCAACGCCGCCGTCCGGAGGCGCAGCGAGCGTGTGACGGAACGCCTCGAGGTGGGTGCGGAACCGGTCGATTTCCTCACCCACGTCGAGGCGCTCCGCGAGCAGGGCAACTTCCTGGGCCAGCCGCTGTTCGTCGATGGCGCGCCCGTCGAGCAGCGCCACGACGTTCTCCCGCAGCCTGTCCCGGTGCGCCACGACCCGCTCCGGCGCTCGCGCGGCAAGGCGATCGATCGACGCCGCCAGAAGGTCCAGTCGGTTGCGCACGATCTCCACGAGGCGGGCCCCTTCCGCCCCGCGCGACGCCAGCAACTCCGTCGCCGCCGCAACAACGACGGCAACGAGCTCGTCCGCCGAACCGGACGGCTCCTCGTCCGGTGAGGCCGACCGCACCACGTCCGGCATCCGCAGGACGGTCGCGACGTCGACGGTCCCGCCAAGTCCGTTCGCCTTCTGCAATGCGGTGAGCGCGGCCGCACGCTCGGCAAACGCGGCCTCGTCGATGAACGCGCGACCACCGTCCGCCCGCTCGATCCGCGCAGTCACGGTGACATGGCCGCGTGAAACCCGCACGCGAACCGCCTCCCGAACGTCAGCTTCCCACCGCCCAAGCTGCGACGGCAGCTTGATGCTGGGATTGAAGAACCGATGGTTCACCGATCGGATCTCGACACTGACGCGAGAGCCGCCAACAGCGCCGTCGGCGGCCCCGAAACCAGTCATGCTTCGTATCATAGGAAGCTAGGTAAGTTACTGCGCCCCAACGCTTTTGTAAAGCACAGGCGTCAGTTCCAGAACTCCCACCGAATCCCGTAGAAGCTCGCGTTTCGGGGCATCAAGTAACCCGGGAACGTCTCGTATTCATTGCCCGTGATGTTGCGCGCATCCCAGGAGACCACGGCGCTCCCGATGCGTATCTCGAGGAGGGTTCCGAATACGCTGTAGGCACTGGCGACCTGGGCGAGCGGGCCAGCGTCGGACGGGACGAAAAGCCGACTGCGGTACTCGTGTGTCAGCGCCGCGAGGACGTTGAAGTTCGCACGCGGGAATCGCTCCTTGAAATCCGATGCAAACCAGAGGCGACTGCGTGCCTGCGTCTGCGGCCGGAAGGTGGTCGCGGCATTCCAGCGCACGACGTCGGTGCGCGCCATCCAGCCGCGCCACACCGGCCCTCCGGCCGTGAACGTCGTGGCCGTGCCCGCAGCGAGCCCCACGGGACCACCGGCTGTGGTGTCAAACTCGACGGGCCCCCGAACCACGGACGCCCCCACCGTACGCAGGCCGCCGCCAATCCAGCGCTGTCGAATGCGAATCGAGGCGTCGATGACCGAACCGGTCACCGATGCGTCGGCGCCGGACGGCCGAAATGCGCCGGTCGTCGCGGAGAATTTCAGCCAGTCGAAGGGCGTGACTTGAGCCCGGACGTCCCACGTGGTTGCGCCGTCAAACCGTCGCCCGCCCGAGGCGGACGCGGTGACGCGAGAGCCCAACCACTCCGCGCGCGCCATTGGCGCGGCATCGGAAACGCCCCCTGCCGACCGCATCCGTGCCGCAAGCGCCAGGCGCAATGCCCCGCGGTTGTACCCTCCTTGCAGCGCATACTGGCTGTGCGATGCGGTGGTGTCGCCGGAGTCCGCGGCGATTCCGGCGTCCGACGCTGCCTTCAGCGTCGAGCCGAGAGTTGCCGCCGTAAACTGTGCCCACCCACCGACCGTCTCCGGGTTTCGCCACCCCGCTCGTGCGTATGACATTGACGTGGCACCCTCGTAGGCCGGCATCGCCGTGCCGTCCGGCGTCGACGTGAGGAGGTGCCGCGCGCCGACGCTCCGCTTGAGTCCCTGGCGGAGTGTCGTCACGTCGATGCTCCACGGGCCGGCCGCCCAGCCGATCCGTGCCATTGCGCCGAGCGCGTCCCCGTCCATACCGGGAACCGACAGCGTGCTGTTCTGCTGTGCGGCGAGCTGGATCACCGCGCCGTTGGACGCTCGCTTGCCGAAGTAGCCCCGAAAGAGGTTGAGATTCTCGCTACCAGTGAGCACGTCGGTGCGCGTCTGTGCGGTGGTGCGATCCACGCGCCAGGTGCGCAGGTGCACGCGCAGCTCCCCGGCGGTTTCCTCGATCGCGACTTCCTCGAGAGACCACAGCGGAATCAGCGAGAAATCCGTGATCCCCGCATTGCGGATGGTCAGTTCCTCCCGTTCTACGCCGTCGACGAACACGCGAACGCCTCCCGGATCGCCGTGCCACGCGAGCGCCGTCGGGGCGATCATGAACCCACTGGTCATCAGCGTCACGCCGGGCACGTCGGCGATCAGTTCACCGAGGGTCAGGGCGCCGGCAGCAAACAACGCCGCGCGATCCCACCGCATCGTGCCATACCGCGACCCTATCGCGGTGGGTACCGGCGCTGCGGCGATCGGAGCCTTGATCGTGTCCGCCGCGGTGAGTGCGCGACGGGCGGAGTCAGCAGCCACCGTGTCCGGCCGGGGTGGCTGGGCCTGCTGTGCCGCGCCGGGCGTAACGACGGCGCAGGCCGCCACCACGACCGCGCAGGCAATCCGCCTCAGCGCGTCCGTCCCCGCACGAACTCCACGAACGTGCGCACGGGAACGCCCGTCGGGCCGCGACCGATGGTCACCAGGTCGGTCTCCGTGTATGCGGTGCCTGCCACATCCAGATGCGCCCAGGGTACGCCCTCGATGAAATCCGCGAGAAACATCGCCGCCGTGATCGCGCCCCCGCCCCGTCCGCCGATGTTCTTGATGTCGGCGACGTCCGACTTGAGCTGGTCCCGGTACTCGGCCCAAGCTGGCAGTTGCCAGCCCGGCTCTCCGGCGCGCCGGCTCGCCGCGATCAGTTCGTCCACCACCTTCTGGTCGGTACCCATCACCCCCGTGGCGTTGTTCCCGAGGGCGACGACGATCGCGCCGGTCAGCGTCGCGGCGTCGACCATCACCTGCGGGCGGAACTCGCGCGCGGCGAAGGTCAGCACATCGGCGAGCACCAGACGCCCTTCGGCATCGGTGTTGATGATTTCGATCGACTTGCCGTTCAGCGCCGTGACCACGTCGCCCGGGTTCATCGCCGTGCCGCTCGGCATGTTGGTCGTCGAACCGACGAGACCGACGACGTTGATGCGCAGCTTCATCCTGGCAATCGCGTCCATTGCCCCAATGACACCAGCGGCGCCGCACATGTCGAACTTCATCCACTCCATCTTCTCGGCCGGCTTGATCGAAATGCCGCCGGAGTCGAAGCAGAGTCCCTTGCCCACCAGGCACACCGGGGCGTCGCCCTTCTTTCCCCCGCTGTATTCGATCACAATGAGCTTCGGATCCTGAGGGGTGCCCTGGGCGACGGCAAGGAACGAACCCATCCCGAGCGCCTGCATCTCCTTGCGTCCTCTCACCGTGCAGCGGAGCTTGTGGCGCTTCGAGACATCACGCGCCGTGTCGGCAATGAACTCGGGGGTGCACAGGTTGCCGGGCATCATCGCAAGGGTACGCGCAATGCGCTGGCCCTCGGCGACGGCGCGGCCAGCGGCAAACGCGGCCCGCACCTTGGCGTTTGTGAGCCCGGCCACAAACACGAGCGCGGTGAGCGGCTTGGGCCGCTCCGACGCCGGCGGCTGTGTCCGGAGGTCCGTGTACTCCCACGCGCCGAGCGCTCCGCCAACCACGGCGCTTTCGAGCGCGGCCGGGTCGCTTCCGGGAAACCAGAATGCCGCACGCCCTGCACCGAGCGCGTTTGCGCGACGTCCAGCGATCGCCGCCGCGCGCGCGACCGATGCCGGGGTGAGCGTCGGCCCCAGCCCGATGAGCAGCACGCGCGTCGGCCCCCGCCCTTTCGCGTAGAGCAGGAGCGTTTCATCGCGCGCCGCCTTGAAGTCGCGTGCCCGCCGAGCTCGCGCGATGGCTCCGCCGGTCGCACGATCGAGGCGCACGAGGTCGCGCGGAAGGGGTTTTCCAGCCTGCAGGGCGACGCACAGCAGCGGGATCCGCACGCGGGCGGGATCACCGGGCTGCAGCGAAAGTGCCAGGCTCATCCAGCCGCCCTCATGCCGGCAATCACCGCGTCTCCGAACGCCGACGTGCTCACTTCAGTCGCGCCAGGCATCTGCCGGGCGAGGTCGTATGTGACCGTTCCAGCCGCGATGGCCCGTTCCATCCCCTTCACCACCAGATCTGCGGCTTCCTGCCAGCCCATCTGCTCGAACATCATGACGCCAGACAGGATCACGCTTCCCGGGTTGATCTTGTCGAGGCCGGCGTACTTCGGCGCCGTGCCGTGCGTCGCCTCGAACACGGCCGCCGCATCACCGACGTTGCCTCCCGGCGCGATCCCCAGCCCTCCGACCTGCGCAGCCGCCGCATCGCTCACGTAGTCGCCATTGAGGTTTGGCGTGGCAATCACGTCATACTCTTCCGGACGCAACAGCAGCTGCTGGAACATCGAGTCGGCGATGCGGTCCTTGATCACGACGGCGTCCGCGCGGGCGGCGCCACCCGCCTTGGCCAGGTCCGCCTCGGCGACAACGAGATCCTTGAATTCGTCGCGTGCGATCTCGTAGCCCCAGTCCCGGAACCCACCCTCGGTGAACTTCATGATGTTGCCCTTGTGCATCAGCGTCACCGACCGGCGCCCGCGGCGAAGCGCATACTCGATGGCCATCTTCACGAGTCGCTTGGACCCGAAGGGCGACATCGGCTTGATGCCGATTGCCGACCCCTCCCGGATCGCCTTATTGAACTCGCTTGAGATGAAACCGCGCAGCCGCGCGGCCTCCGCGGATCCCGCCTGGAACTCGATGCCCGAGTAGACGTCCTCGACGTTCTCGCGAAAGATCACGATATCGAGCTTTTCCGGATGCTTCATTGGCGCGCCGACGCCTTCGAAATACCGCACCGGCCTGATGCAGGCATAGAGGTCGAGCTCCTGGCGGAGCGCCACATTGAGCGAGCGAATGCCGCCCCCCACCGGGGTCGTCAGCGGGCCCTTGATTGCGATCTTGAACTCGCGGACCGCATCGAGGGTCTCCGCCGGCATCCATTCTCCGGTCCGGTTGAACGCCTTCTCTCCGGCCAGTACCTCCATCCACGCGACCTCGCGCTTGCCGGCATAAGCGATCTCGACCGCGGCATCCATCACGCGAACCGAGGCGCGCCAGATGTCGGCGCCCGTGCCATCCCCCTCAATGAACGGAATGATGGGGTGGTCGGGAACGTTGAACTTGCCGCCCGCTGCCTCGATGCGATCGCCACGCCTCGGGACGCTCGCAAACTTGTAGTCGATCACTGGTACCTGTGCCTGTTGTCGTCCGGTGGGAAGAAGCTAGGAGTGCGTCCGGCGCCCGGCAATCACGATGCAATACGATGGTTATGCCGCGTTCGCCCGATACCAGGCCTGGGCCGCCGCCACCCCCGAGCCTGGTACCACCGAAACGCCGACGTCGGCGAGCGTCATCTCGGTTCCCGCCAGCGCACCAAGCAGCATCAGGGCGTTGAGGTCCCCGAGGTGACCGATGCGGAAGACCTTGCCACGCAATTCGCCAAGTCCTGCGCCGAGAGCCAGATCATACCGGCGAAAGGCCACGTCGCGGACCTTCTCGGCGTCGACGCCGGACGGGACCACGATTGCCGTCACAGTGTCGGACTGGCACGCTGCATCGATGGTGCAGACCGAAAGCCCCCAGGCGCGAACCGCGGCGCGCACTCCCTCGGCCAGACGCTTGTGGCGCGCGGCCACTGCCGGCATTCCCTCGGCCAGGAGCATGTCGAGCGACTCGCGCAGCCCGTAGAGGTGCGACAGCGCTGGCGTGTACGGGAAGTAGCCGTCGCCGTTCATCTTGATGTGGTCGCGGATGTCGAAGAACGCCCGTGCCGACCGGGCGTGCGGAATCGCGGCGAGCCCCTTCGGCCCGACGCAGAGCAGGCCCAGTCCGGCCGGCATCATGAATCCCTTCTGCGAACCGGCGATGGCGAAGTCGATCCCCCACTCGTCCAGCCGGAAGTCGAGGCTGGCGATCGAGCTCACGCCGTCCACCATCAGAAGTGCATCGTGGTTCGCGCTGTCGATGGCAGCGCGCACGGCCGCCATGTCACTCGTGACCCCCGTAGCCGTCTCGTTGTGCACGACGAGCACAGCCTTGATGTCTCGCGCCTTGTCCGCGCGCAACCGGTCCGCCACGGCCGTGGCCGGCACGGCGCCGCCCCAAGGCACCTCAATCACATCGACGTGCATACCCAGGCGTTGTGCCGCGTCGATGAACAGGTGGCTGAACTGCCCATTCCGCACAGCGAGGACACGGTCGCCGGGAGATAGTGCGTTGACGATTGCCGCCTCCCACATCGCCGTCCCGGATGCGGGGAAAATGAACGCCTGACCTGCCTTCGATCCGAAGATCGTCGGCAGGTCGGTGAGGAGCCCGCGAGCCAGCGACGGAAACGCCGACGACCTGTGATCCTCCTGTGCGCGATGCATTGCGCGGAGGATCCGGTCGGGAACGTTGGTTGGGCCTGGGACGAAGAGAAAGTTGCGGCCGGACATGCGTGTGGGGAAACGGTGAGGGGTGGTGAACCGACGAGAGTCGAGCGGTGCGAGCTGCAAGGGGGCATAAGGAAGCGGCGATCGGTGCCGCGCCCCTCTACACTCGCGCTGTCAGGCGGGCGAGTTTTTCGACGGCTTTTTCCAGCGTGGAGCGCTGTTTGCAGAACGCGAACCGGACGTACTTGCGGCCTTCGGGTGCTCCGGGGCGGAAGAAGCTCGAGCCGGGAACCGTCGCCACGCCGATCTCGCGGGCCATCCACTTGGCGAACGTCACGTCGTCGTCGGAGCTCAGCGCCGTGAAGTCGGCGAAGAAGTAGTACGCCCCCGCCGGCTGTGCGAACGAGAACCCCGCGTCGCGCAGGGGCGCTCCCAGGAAATCGCGGCGCTGTTTGTAGTCATCAGCAAGCTTCTGGTAGTACGACTCGTCAAACGAGTACCCGATCGCCGCGGCATCCTGCAGCGGCGCGGGGGCACCGACCGTGAGGAAGTCATGGACCTTGCGGATGGCCGTGCTGCGCTCCGCGCTCGCGATGGCGTACCCGAGCCGCCACCCCGTGATGCTGAACGTTTTCGAGAGGCTGGAGATCGTCACCGTGCGGTCTGCCATGCCTGGCAGCGTCGCCATCGGAATGTGCTCGCCTTCGAAGATGATGTACTCGTACGGGTCGTCGGTGATGACGATCAGGTCGCGCTCGATTGCGATGTCCGCGATGGTCTGCATCTCGGCGCGCGAAAAGACGTGCCCACTCGGGTTGTGCGGGGAATTGAGCACGATCGCGCGCGTTCGATTCGTGATCGCGGCGCGCAGGAGGTCCGCGTCGAAATGCCAGTCCGGCGCCACGAGCGGTACGAACACCGGTTTCGCCTCACACAGGATCGCATCCGGGCCGTAGTTCTCGTAGAACGGTTCGAAGATGATCACTTCGTCGCCGGGATTGAACAGCGCGAGAAACACGGATGCGGTGGCCTCCGTGGCCCCGCATGCGACAGTGAGTTCGCGTTCCGGATCGACGGTCATCCCGTACCGCCTCGCGTATTTGCCCGCGATGGCGTCCCGGAGCGACTTGGAGCCCCAGGTGATGGCGTACTGATTGACGTCGCTCCGGATGGCCGCACACGCCGCCTCCTTCATCGCGTCCGGCATCGGGAAGTCGGGGAATCCCTGCGACAGGTTCACCGCGCCGTACTGATTGGCGACGCGCGTCATCTCGCGGATGACGGACTCCGAGAACGTTTGGGTACGCTTGGCGTTGGTCATAGTACCCGGGGCGGGAATCGAACCCGCAAGGCCCGCGAGGGCCGGGGGATTTTGAGTCCCCTGCGTCTGCCAGTTCCGCCACCCGGGTGCATCCGGCGGCGCACAAACGACCCGCGCGCCGCAGCATGGGAGAAGCTAGCCACGGCGCGCGTATTGAGCCAACGACCGGACGCGTCCGGTGCGCGTCGGTCAGCCGGGAGGCGGCGGCCGTCGCACTCCCCGGCCCCCAAGTCGTGGCGCCAACGAGTCGCCCGGCGGGCGGATGCCGGGGCCGGCCCGCCCACCCTGGCCGCGCATGCCTTCGATTCGCTGACGCAGCTGTTCCTCGAGGCCAAAGTATGACGCGCGCTGCAGCGGGGTCAGCACGGTCGCGAGGTCCCGCTGCTCCTGTTCGAGGATCTCGAGGCGCTGCCGCTGCGCCCGCAGCATCCGGTCCAGCAACTCAGCCACCTGCGCGTGGCGCGTCGAATCGGCGCCGTTGATCTCCTGACGCAGCGACATCCGGATCTCACGCTCCTGCTGGAGCAGCGCACGACGCCGCGCCGAGTAAGTGGCGTTGATCTCCATGACTCGCGCCATCTGCGCATCGGTCGCACCCAGCTGGTTCTTCATGACCTGCGCCAGTCGCTGTTGCAGCTGCTGCTCGAGCATCGCCCGGTTGCGCTGGACCGAATCCGGCGGCGGACCGCCCCGGCGTCCCTGAAGTCGCGGCGCGACGCCCTGTGCCGCCGCCGGCAGCGGTAGCGCGAACGCCACCGTCGCCGCGGCAAAAAGCATGCGGATCATTGATTCCTCCGGCCCTGCAGGTCGGTTCCGTTCGTGACAATGGCGGCTGCCATCAGTTCCGGGTCTGGGAGCACGTTCGCCTCCAGCGCGTCGAGCGACGCCAGCAACGCCTCGAGCTGGGCATCCGTCAGGTCGGCTACGGCACTGCGGACCGGAGCTCGCACGCTCCCACCGTCGATCGGACCGACGGGATCGGTGGCCGTGGCGATCGTTCCCTGCAGTGCTGCCGAGTCCTCGGCCCCACCCGTCACGGTGGATACGGCCGCGATGCTCCCCCGCTCTCCGGCGCGTTGCTGAACCACGAGCATGGTCGCCGCCCCCGTGATCATCACCGTGATCGCCGCGGCGACGCGCCACAGCGGCCGCCGGTGGAACGCCACGCCCTGTGGCCGGCGCCCCTCGAGAACCGCAGAAACGATCGGTGCGGCATCGACCACCGGCAACGCAAAGGCCCGTGACGTGGCATCAAGAAGCGCCAGCTCGGCCGCGCAGTCCGCACACGACGCCAGGTGCGCCGCCACCTCCCGGTGCTCGGCAGCCGCGAGCCGACCGCGCGCGAACAGCGGCAGCAGGTCCCGAATCTCGCCTCTTGGGCAGTCACGCATCGTCACCGATAATCTCCTTTATCGCCCGCATCGCGTTGTGGTAGTGCACCCGGCATGCGCCCTCCGTGCTCCCGACAACCGCCGCGATATCGCCATACGCCATCCCTTCCGTCACGCGCAGCAGGAACACCTCGCGCTGCATTGGTGACAACGTGTCAACCGCCTTGCGCACTCGTTGCGCTGTCTCATCGGCCACCATGGCGTCGAGCGCGTCATACGCCTGTACTGCGTGGCCTTCCTCCAGTTCGACGACCGAGGCCTGCCGACGTTCAGTCCGCACCCGGTCGAGGATCAAACGCTTCATTATCGTGAACAACCACGTACGGAGCGCCGCATCCGACCGGAACGAGTCCAGCGACCGGAATGCACGCACGAACGTGTCCTGCACCAGCTCATCCACGCGCTCGCGGACGCCCGCGCTGGCCGCAAACCGCGCCAGAGCACCGGCATGCCGCTCCACAATCTGGGTTGCGGCTGTTTGATCGCCGCGTTTCCACTGTGCGATCAGCCCAGCGTCAACCGCCCGGTCATCATTGGTCCCTGGCGCCACGGTGTCCGAGTTCACCCCATTAGACGGCGCGCTGCCGCCTTCGTTAGTGTTGTTCCAGTCCCCGTGCCCACCGACCCCCTGTGACCACCCGCCCCGAGGTCATCGCGCACCGCGGCGCGTCTCGCGAGCGCCCGGAGAATACCCTGGCGGCGTTTGCCCGCGCCGCCGACCTCGGCGCCGAGGCCGTCGAACTCGATGTGCACCTCACCCGGGACGGGGCGCTGGTCGTCCACCACGACGCCCTGATCAGCGGCATCCCGGAGCGCCCGGCAATCGCTTCCTTGACGCTCAGGGAGCTTCAGTCGTTTCGCATTCGCGGCGAGCCGCTGCCGACGCTCAGCGACGTCATCGCGGAAGTCGGCGACCGTGTTCGAATCTATTGTGAACTCAAGGGGGCGGACACCGCCGCTGCAGCCGTGGCGGTACTTGCCGAGCGAGGTGACCGGGCGGCCGTGCACTCGTTCGATCACCGCCTGGTGGCCGAGGCGCTCCGGCTCGCGCCAGCGCTTGCGCGAGGCGTTCTTGAGACGAGCTATCATCTCGATCCCTGCTGGCCAATGCGCGCCACGCAGGCGCGTGACCTCTGGCAGCATGAGAGCCTGATCGATCAGGCCCTCGTGAACGCCGTGCACGGCGAAGGCGGGCGCGTGATCGCGTGGACGGTCAACGTGAGGGATCGGGCGTCCCAGCTCGCGGCGTTTGGGGTCGATGGCATCTGCACGGATGATGTCGCGGCCGTGGTGGCGCAGCTCGGTGGTCGCGAGCGAGGATGAAGCAGTTCCGGACACGAGGGTAGCTTGGCGCAGCAACGTGTTTCTCCATACCACGCACTGACGGGAGACGAGACCTCATGAGATTGCGAAGCTGGACGGCGTCGCTGATGGCTGCGGTCGCCGCGTCATCGGCCATCCTGCACGCGCAGGGCGGCGCGGCGGCCGACTCCACACGGCCCCCGGGCGCCGGCGCGACATCAATGCCGAACGCCGACCCGTTCCCGAGCACCTATCAGCCGGCACCATCCACGCCGACGGTCATTCGCAACGTCAGGATTCTCACGGGCGCCGGCCCGGGCGTGGCGAACGGCTCGGTCGTGATGTCCAACGGACGGATTGTCGCCGTGGGACCTAACGTGGCGGAGCCTCCGGGCGCGACAATCATAGATGGCACCGGCAAGGTGGTTACCCCCGGCCTCATTGACACGCATTCCCATCTGGGTGTCTATCCGGCCCCGGGAACGGCGGC
>CAZLAU010000017.1:0-15835 GCA_964557615.1 uncultured Gemmatimonas sp. | reverse complement strand
CTCGTCCACAACCACTGCTATCAGGCGGACGAGATGCTGCAGATGATCGACATTGCGAAGGAGTTCGGCTACTCGATCCGGTCGTTCCACCACGGCGTCGAGGCGTACAAGGTGGCCGATGTGCTTGCCCGTGAAGGAATCTCCGGATCGCTCTGGTCCGACTGGGGCGGATTCAAGATGGAGGCGCTCGACGCCGTGCGTGCCAACATCGCGCTGGTCCACGCCGCTGGTGCGCGCGCCATCGTGCATTCGGATGACCCCTCAGGGTCCCAGCGGCTCAATCAGGAAGCGGCGAAGTCACTCGCGGCCGGCCGGGCGTTGGGACTCGATCTCACGGACGACGATGCGATCCGATGGATCACGTCGAATGCGGCGTGGGCGCTCGGCCTCGAGGGCCGGATTGGAGCGCTCGAGCCCGGAAAGAACGCGGACGTCGTACTCTGGTCGGGCAACCCGCTGTCGGTGTATTCGCGTGCCGAGAAGGTGTGGATTGACGGAGCGCTGATGTTCGACCGGCTCGATCCAACCCAACGCTGGCGGACCGATTTCGAGCTGGGCTACGTTGCGCCGCCGGGAGGAGCCCGCTGATGCGCCTCGCCACACTCGCACTGATCGCATTCGCCATTCCCGTGGCCGGACGCGCGCAGGCAATCGCCATCACCGGGGGAACGGTGTTTCCGGTCAGCGGGCCGCGCATCGAACGCGGCACAGTGCTGATCGACAGCGGCCGCATCGTCGCGGTCGGTGCCAATGTCCCGATTCCGGCCCGTGCCACGCGGGTCGACGCGACAGGAAAGTGGGTGACCCCGGGGCTGATCAACGCCGAAACCGTACTCGGGCTGAGTGAAAGCGGTGGACCCCAGTTCAGCGGCGGCTACAACGACACCCAGTCATCCCGAACCAAGGGCATTTCGGCGGCTTTCAACGCCTGGGAGGGACTCAACCCGGCGTCGACGTATCTCACGCCAACCCGGCAGGACGGCATTACGAGCGCAATCGTTGCGCCGAGCGGGGGCCTCATCTCGGGCCGCGCGGCGTGGATCGATCTCGCAGGCGCGACGGTCGGCGCGATGGTCGTCCGCGCACCTGTCGCGATGGTTGCGAGTTTTGACCCGTCCTCTGGTGGACTGCAGTCGCGCGGCGAGATGATCGGCGCGCTTCGGGAGCTGCTGTCGGACGCAAGAGCCTACGCGACGCGCCGCGCCGCCTTCGAGGCGAACCAGACGCGAGCATTTGCTGCGTCACGAGCGGACCTCGAGGCGTTGCAGCCGGTCATCTCTGGCGCGATGCCGCTGGTCGTGGCCGCCGATCGGGCCAGCGACATCCTGGCCGCACTGGCGCTGGGCCGTCAGTTCGGGCTCAAGCTCGTCATCTCGGGCGCCGCAGAGGGCTGGCAGGTTGCGCCGGACCTGCGCGCCGCCCGGGTTCCGGTGATGGTCGGGGCAATGAACAACATCCCCGGGGACTTCAGCACGCTCGGCATGCGGCAGGAGAACGCCGGCCTGCTGCGCGCTGCCGGAGTTGCGGTGATACTCATCGGTAATGGCCCTGGCGACGGCACGTCATACAACGCCCGGAACATTCGGCAGGAAGCGGGCAATGCGGTCGCGTACGGCATGTCGTGGGATGATGCCCTGCGGGCGGTCACCCTGGCGCCGGCGGAGATATTCGGTGTCTCCGACCGCGTGGGAGCGTTGCAGGCGGGGCGGGCTGCGAACGTCGTGGTGTGGTCGGCCGATCCGTTCGAGATCGGCACTCGCGCTGAGCGCGTGTACATTCGGGGCGTTGAACAGACCGGGAAATCGCGGCAGGACGAACTCGCCGAGCGCTACCGGCGGTTGCCACCCCGGTACAACCGGCCGTAGTGGCCTGCACGAGGTCCGGCGCGCCGCTGCAATCGCGGCGCGCCGGTCACTGCCCTTCGCCCGCGCGCGGTTCCGCTCCAGGTTCCGGGGATGCCGCGTTCGGCGTGTCGTCGTTCGGCGAGCCGTCGTTTGCAGAGGCTGACCGCGGCGGTGGCGAGTCGCCGCGGTGAATCGCGAGTTCTCGTTCGAGCCGCGATGCGACCTCCTCGTGCGACGTCAGCACGGCATCGAGGCGTTCGAGAGATGCGGCGTCCAGTTCGCGCCCCTGGCGACGGGCCTTGTGGACGGCGTAGCCCAGCGCCTGCGCGGCGTTGTCGGCCGATTGGCGCACCCGGAAAATCTCGATGCGCACCTTGCCTTCATCGATCGCGCCGCGAGCCGCCGTCCCCGCGTTCTTCAACTCGGACTTGAGCTTGTTGAAAATGCTCATTTCTACCTCCCCGACACCGTACGGCAGCCCAGGCCGTGCGGTTTCCCGCGCGGCAGCAAAAGAAAAGCCCCCGCGGGTGCGGGGGCTCGACCAGCGGGTACCGGCGTTCAGGCAGCCGTGACCGCCTCGGGGTACACGCTCACCTTGAACCGTCGCTTGTTCTTGTGCTCGAACTTCACGATGCCGTCGACCAGGGCAAAAATCGTGTAGTCCGTACCAAGCCCGACGTTGGTTCCCGGGTGCCATTTCGTACCGCACTGGCGCACGATGATGTTGCCGGCGCGCACGCGTTCGCCACCGAACTTCTTGATGCCGCGGTACTTCGGATTCGAGTCGCGGCCGTTGCGGGACGAGCCGACTCCCTTTTTATGTGCCATAGGATCGCCTGAGTCGTGATGCCGGCAGTTAGCCGATCGAAACGTCGTGGATGCGCACTTCGGTGAACGCCTGCCGATGCCCCTGCTTCTTCGCGTAGTTCTTGCGCCGGCGGAACTTGAAGACAACGATCTTGTCGCCGAGCCCGTGCTTCACGATTTCGGCCGTGACCTTGGCGCCTTTGAGCATCGGCGTGCCGGCCTTCACGTCCTTGCCGTCGGAGCCCAGGAGCACGTCGGTGAATTCGACCGTCGAGCCGGCCTCGCCTACGAGCGTCGGCACGCGCAGCGTAACGCCTTTTTCGGCACGGTACTGCTTGCCGCCGGTCCTGAAGATTGCGTATGACATCGGTTGAACGGAAAGAGACTCGTAATTCGGTAGCCTAACAGTATACCGTGGTTGAGGTTGGGGGTCAACCTCGCCCGACCCGAGAAATGCGGGTCAGTCGACCCTCGACCGGCACCGTCCCGGGGCACCGTCCCGGGGCACCGCGCGGGCCACCGTCAGGCCACGGCGTACTGCTGGGTCACGTCGCGCCCGGCCCCCTTGACCACCAGCTTGAACTCGTCTGGCTTGAGCAGGGGGTCGTCGCGCATCTCCAGCTTGAATCCGAGCCCCTTCTCAAGCCGCGCGATGAGGTCCTTTTCGTTCTCCAGCACGTACAGTGCGGTATCCGGGTGCAGTTTGACCACGAGGTTGTCGCGGCGTCCATCGACGGCGACGCGTTTGACGGATCGCTCCATTCGCCGCACGATCGTCTCGGGCGTGAACACCCTCCCTGTTCCGTGGCAGGTGGGGCAGGCTTCCGTCATGCTCTGGAGATGGCTCTGGCGCACGCGCTGGCGGGTCATCTCGATCAGGCCGAGGTCGCTGACCCCGAATGCCTTCGTGCGCGCGCGGTCGCGACCCAGGTGGGTACGGAGTTCCTGGAGGAGCTTGTCCCGGCTGCCGCGGGTCTCCATGTCGATGAAGTCGCAGACGACGATGCCGCCGACATCTCTCAGGCGGACCTGTCGGGCGATCTCCCGGGCGGCTTCCATGTTCGTCCGCAGGATCGTCTTCTCGGGGTCCTTCTTGCCCGTATAGCGGCCCGAGTTGACGTCGATCGACACCAGCGCTTCCGTCGGTTCGATGATCAGGTAGCCGCCTGATGGGAGGTCGCAGCGGCGCTTGAACAGGTCGCGGATCTCGTGCTCGACCTCCGCCTTGTCGAACAGTGGAGTCTTCTCCTCGTGCAGGACCACCCGCTCGATCAACTCCGGTGCGATCCCTTGCAGGTACTCCACGATCTCGTTGTGAATCTGGCGCGAGTCTACGGTGAGCTTGTCGACCTTGGCACTGAACAAGTCGCGAATGATTCCGCGGGTCAGCGAAGTTTCGCGGTGCAGAAGCTTCGGCGCCGATCCGACGAACTTCTGCTTCTTGGTGATCTTGGCCCACTGGTTGACCAGCGTCGTGACCTCGCGGCGGAACGTCTCCTGCGTGACATCCTCGCCGACTGTCCGGACGATGAATCCTCCCGCGCCCTTCGGCACAACCTTCTGGACCTGATCGCGCAGCCGCTGCCGCTCGGCCCGCTCTCCGATCTTCCGGCTCACCCCGACGCGCGACGCGAACGGCATGAACACCAGGAACCGGCCGGCCAGGGACACCTGCGCCGTCACGCGCGGTCCCTTGGTGGATATCGGCTCCTTGGAGACCTGGACGATCAGCGACTGGCCCCGCTTGAGGACCTCCTGGATCGGGGGCGGTTCGGGGCGGTTGCGCCTCCCTCCGCGTGCACGACTTCCGTTCCGCCGATGGCTCGATGGCGCGGCCCGCGCTCCGCCCTTCGCCGATGCCGGTTCGACCCCCTCGGCGACGGTTGCTCCGTCGGCGTATGGCGAATCGCCCGCCTCTCCGTCTCGTGCAGCGAGGACCGGTGCACCGGGCGACACGACCGCCGCGGCGTCGCCGGGAATCTCAACCTCCTCGGCGCCCTCATCCTCGTCGTCCACATCGTCATCGTCGGCGCCTTCATCGAAGACGAGGTCCGACGAATGCAGGAATGCGCTCTTGCCCGTGCCCAAGTCGACGAATGCCGCCTGAATGCCAGGCAACACCGCTTCGACCTTGCCCAGATAGATGTCGCCGACCATGCGCCGAGCCTCGGGCCGGTCGACCTGCAACTCAACGAGCTGGTCGTCCTCCAGGATGGCAACGCGGATCTCGCGCTGCGTCCCGCTGATCAGGATCTCTCTCTTCATCACGGACCGCGCGGTTTGGTGCGGACGGCGACCCCACCCTTGCATCCGCCGCGGCGCGGCTCATTTGGATTGTTGCGTGAAGCGGGCTATCGCCGTGTCGTGTCCAGACCACGGAGAAGTCCCGCACTTCGCGAATGGATTGGCCCCTGAAGTCGTGGCAGATCGTGCGCGTCGACGCCGGCCGGCTGGCCCTGGCTCCGCTGGGGAGCGCAAGGAGCGCGGACGTGGTTCGGCGTGACGTGCGATCAAATGCGGATTGCATCCCGGAAGTGGGTCTCACGATTGGCAGGAGCGGCACCGGCTCGACGACACCCGCGACAAATGCGGCTGCCCGCCGGGGCCTTCAGATTGGCGTCGCACTCCCGGGTCGCAGGAAGCATTCCGCCGCGTGCGCCTGAATACGGCGCCACGTATTCCTAACGGGGCGTCGTGCCGGCACGCAATGGCGACGACCGGCCGCCGGCCGGGTAACGCGACCGGGCCGGCCGCGGCCGCCGGTCAAAGGGCGACGAGATCCTTCAGCAGGTGGCGGGCGATGACGATCCGCTGGATTTCGCTGGTGCCTTCGCCGATCTCGCCGATCTTGGCGTCTCGCATCATCCGCTCGACCGGGTAGTCCTTCGTATAGCCGTATCCCCCATGCACCTGCACCGCCGCGATGGTCGCGCGCATGGCGAGTTCGGAGCAGAAGAGCTTGGCCATCGCCGCCTCCTTCGAGTACGGGTGGCCGTGCTGGGCCAGCCAGGCGGCGTGGTACACAAGGTGCCTGCCGGCCTCAAGCTCCGTGGCGATGTCAGCAAGTGCAAAGTGCACTCCCTGAAACTCCGCGATCGCCTTGCCGAATTGGCGCCGACTGGCGGAGTACTGCACCGCCTCGTCGAGCGCCCCCTGCGCGAGCCCAACCGACAGCGCCGCGATCCCGATGCGTCCAGTGTCGAGCGTCCGCATGAAGTTCGTGAACCCCTCGCCTTCCACGCCGAGCAGGTTCTCGGCGGGCACTTCAACATCCTCGAGGATCAACTCCCTCGTGTCGGACGCGCGCCAGCCCAGCTTGTCTTCCTTCTTGCCGGAGCGAAAACCGCGCATGGCGGGAATAGTCGGGTCGTGCCCCCACCCGGTGTTCCGCGCGAGTTCGATGTCGCACGTCTCCTTCGTCACGATGAACGAACTGATGCCGCGGGTGCCGGCCCCGGGATCGGTCACCGCCGTGATCACGAACACTTCGCCCACGCCGCCGTGCGTGATGAACCGTTTGGTGCCGTTGAGGATGTACTTCCCCCCGTTCCGCACGGCAGTCGTCTGCGTCCCGCCGGCGTCACTTCCTGCGCCGGGCTCGGTGAGGCCGAAGCCGCCGAGGACGCGGCCGGCCGCCAGCACAGGCACATACGTCGACTTCTGTGCGTCGGTCCCGAAGTTCACGATCGGCGAGGTACCCAGGGTCGTGTGGGCCGAGATCGTGATGGCATGGGACGCGTCGACGCGCGCGAGTTCCTCGATCGCGATCATGAAGCTCAGCGTGTCCAGGCCGGCTCCGCCGAGGGATTCCGGCCACGGGATCCCCATCAGCCCCAGCCCGGCCATGCGCCTGACATTCTCCCAGGGGAAATCCTGTGACGCGTCGAGGGCCGCGGCCACGGGTCGAACCTGTTCGCGCGCGAAGGTGCGGACCATCTCACGCACCGCAATGTGTTGCTCGCCGAAATACAGGGAATCATGCATGGGGGAATGATAGCGCCGCGAACCCCGGATCACGGGGTGATGACTCAGGCGTGCCGACTCGCCCCGCCGGATCAGCGACAGCGATCGCAGTTGCCACAATTCGCCGCAACAGCCTGCTCACCGAAGTACTCGAGCATTACCCGGCGTCGGCAAGAATGCGCTTCGGCGTAGCGAACCATCGCGGCAAGCCGCGCCGCGGCGATTGCCCTTGTTGCGTCCAGTCTCTCCCAGTCAATCGCGAACGCGTCGAGGCGGGCCGACGGCGAGACGAGCCGGCGGCCGCCGCCCGGGCGCGACCAGACGAGCACGGCATCGCGCATGAGCGAGTCGAGTGCCGCCGGGAGGGCCACACCGCCGAGTCCCGGCGGGAGGTCGGCCGTGTTGATGGTGGCACCGCGCCGCACCCGGCCTCCGCTGACGCTCCAGAGTGCGCGCAGCAGGTGGCGATGGTGGTCATCGTCGCTGCGCAACGTCTTGATTCGCCCGTTTGTGGCGAGCAAGCGAACCCAGATCGCGTCCAGGTCGGCGGGCTCGTCGATGAGCGCGCCGCCGGCCGCCAGGATCGCCAGGCAACCGGCGACGACCGCCGGCGACAGACGCAGACGGCTTGCCACGGCGGCTGCATCTACGTGGTTTCCAACTCGGCCGGCGGCGTGCTGGCATGCGGCCGCGTACACGGCCGAGACCATTGCGCGAGGTGGATTGGCCGCGGCGATGAAGTATTCGGGAGAGCGGCGGTCAGCGCGCGAGTAGAAGAGCACACAATCCGCGGCGTGCCCGTCGCGTCCGGCGCGGCCAGCCTCCTGGTAGTACGACTCGAGGGACGGGGCGATCGCGTCGTGGACCACGAGGCGGACGTCGGGCTTGTCCACTCCCATCCCGAAGGCGCTCGTGGCGACGATGACGTCTGCGTCACCACGCATAAAACGGTCCTGCGTCTCGCGCCGCAACGTCGCATCCTGACCAGCGTGGTACGGAACCGCGTTCACGCCGGTAGATCGGAGGCTCGTCGCGAGGCGCTCGACGCGGGCACGCGACTGGGCGTACACGACGACCGCGCCGGCACCGCGTGCCATACGATCCATCAGGCGCGACTCCCGGTCTCCGGGGCGCGACACACGATGCACGACGTACCGCAGGTTGGGGCGGTCAAAGCCGGCGACGATACGCACGGGCGACTGCATGCCGCACACGGCGGCGATATCGCGTTGCACCTCCGGAGTTGCCGTGGCGGTCAGTGCGATCACCGGCGGGCCACCCAAGGGCGCACGGATGGCTTGCAGGGCGCGATAGGCAGGCCGAAAATCGTGCCCCCACTCGGAGATGCAGTGGGCCTCATCCACGGCCAGCAACGAAACCGGGACACGCCGAAGCAGGTCGAGCGTGCGCCCCGCCACCATCCGCTCGGGCGCGACGTACAACAGTCGCGCGTGCCCACCCACCACCCGCACGACCGCATCGGCCTGCTCACCGCCGCTCATCCCGCCGTGCAACGCGACTGCGGGGATTCCCTTTCGCACGAGCGTGTCGACCTGGTCCTTCATCAAGGACACGAGCGGCGAGAGCACCACGGTGAGGCGCGGGAGGACGAGCGCGGGGATTTGGAAGCAGAGCGACTTTCCCCCGCCGGTCGGCATTACCACGAGCGTATCTCGGCCGCGCAGGACCGCCGCGATCGCGCGCCGCTGGGGCGCGCGAAGTGACGGGTACCCGAACCAGTGACGAAGCGCGGCTTCGGCGTCGGCCAGAGACGGACGCATGCCGGTACGGTGGGAGCCGCGCGCGGATCACGCGGCACCAAAACGCCGCACCCGACATCGTATTCTGGCTAGACCGCGCGCTCGAAATGCCCGCGGGTAAAGCTGTCACCAACGACCGCTCGCACACCGGCGACTGCCGGCGCTGCGCCAGCCGAGAGCGAGTCGATCAAGGCGCGGAAGGCGGTGACGACCGGGGCCACGTCGTCGCCGGGCACGTTGAAAACCAGCCTGAACCCACGAACCCCGGCCCGCCACAGGCCCGGGACGTATTCAGAACCATCGATGGGTCGCGAGTGCAGCAGGCGATTGCGGCAGTCACTGTCGGTCGCGACCGGGAAGACATACCCGACCGGGTCCGTGAGTTCGACATTCGGATGCGACTTGACGCACAGGTCGCGACAGGTGGTCGGCTCGCGATCGAAGGCCGCCGACAGCACGCAGTGCTCGATGGTCATTCCCTCCGGGCGACCGTACGCGAGCACATCGAATCCTGCGCCGCGCCACGGAGCCACCACGGCGAGGATTTCGCTGGCCGTCAGTTCCACGGATGGCGTGACGCGCTGCGCACCGACGCGAAACAGCTCACGGGCCGTCACGTGATTGAAGCAGTTGAGCGCATAGTCCGCCACCACATCGCGACCGGCGGCGGCGCATTCCGCCAGCAGGCCCAGGTGCCCGGTGAGGAGTGGCAGGCCCAGACCGAGCCACGCGTCGATCGCGTGCCGGTCATCGGGGCGGACGACCGTCGGTGTCCGCAGCCTGACGCCGACGCCGGCCGCGGCGAGTTCGTCGCGCAACTTGGTGATGCGCGCCTTTGGCGGAACCGGGTGGCGAATGAACGGGTCGATCACCACCTCGGTCGCGCCGGCAGCTGCGGCGATTCTCGCATCCTCCACGCGCCATACCTCGGCAATCAACCGGAGATCGGTCACTTCCGTGCCGGCCGGGACCGCGGCACCCGCGTCAGCGCCCACTCGGACCAAGGTGGAGATTTGGCGGGTGCGTTCCGCCTGTCGACCGGCGTCAGCCCACCGCAACCGCTCGGCCAGCGCTTCGACGGCCTGCTGTCGCATGCGGTTGAGCTCGCTCACCGGGAGAAACAACCCTGTCGCCAGGCCGTCCGCGTCGAGACCGGAGAGCGCGTAGGGAGTCTCGCCCAGCCGGCCAATCTGTTCCCGCAATTTGGCGACATCGAGCGGATGCGCCGTCGCGGGCCGAAGCGGCATCGCCGATTCAACGGTTTCGGCATCGTTGCGCGACTCGAACCTGAGCTTGAGGGGCGATCCGGCACTTCCGAATGCGCGCACGGCCAGCGGTTCGCGGGAGGCCGCGACGGACGCGGGCAACCCGGAGAATGACGCCCGCGCCTTCGCGAGCAGTTCAGGGTCCGATGTGCGAATCACCTTCCAGCCGACGGGAATCGCCGTTCGCGTCGCGATTGCCTGCTGAATTCGATCGCCGTCGCTCGACAACGTACGGACGGCACGCACCGCAAACCCGATCGACTGCTCAGGCGCGCCACCACCCGGTGGTTCGAACCCGATCCCGTCGCCCTCGCGGATCGGCGAGTTGACGACGACCGTGACCTCGCCTCGGGCGACACCAATGACCTCGCCGAGGTCGAGCCCGTGATTGTCGGGATGGGTTCGCGTGACGTAGTCGCGCCCCTCACGACCGCCGAACATTCCCCCTGTGAATCCCCTGGAGAATATCTGCACGAGCGGAGCGGTCTCCTCCACACGCGGCGGCACGAATGTTCCCGCGGCCACCCGGTCGAGGAACTCGCGATACGCCCGCGTGACCGTCGCAACGTACTCGGGCTTCTTCTTGCGACCTTCGATCTTGAGGCACCCGACGCCAGCGTCCGCGAGTGACTGCAAGTGGTCGTACGCGCCGAGATCCTTGGCTGAAATCAGGTAGCCTCGGTCAAGTTCAGCGCCGCCGGCCTCGGCGAGGACATAGTCCTTGCGGCACGACTGCGCACACGACCCCCGGTTGGCACTTCGCTCGGAGATCATCCCGGACATGTAGCATTGCCCGGAGTACGAAATACAGAGCGCGCCGTGCACGAAGGTCTCGATTCCAACATCGGGGATCTCGCGACGGATGGCGCGAATGTCCTCGAGCGTGTTTTCGCGTGCCAGAACGACGCGCCCCACGCCGAGGTCCCGGGCGACACGCGCGCCCGCCGCGTCGTGCACGGACATCTGCGTCGAGCCGTGCACCTCCAGCCCCGGAAAGACCTGGCGGATCAGCGTGATGAGGCCAATGTCCTGGACGAGGACGGCGTCGATTCCGCGGTCCACGCAGGCGCCCAGGAGTTCGAGGGCGTCGGCTATTTCCCCAGGCTTGACCAGCGTGTTCAGCGTGAGGTACACCCGTCCACCGCGGCCATGCGCGATTCGACACGCGGTCGACAGCTCGTCGAGCGATATCTGTGCGCCTTCGTCGCGCGCATTGAAGCGCCCGACTCCCAGGTAGACGGCGTCTGCGCCATTGGCAAACGCCGCCCGGACTGCCTCCAGCGATCCCGCAGGCGCCAGCAGTTCGGGACCGCGTGTCGGGCCGGTCGCGGTCGACTGCGTACTCACGCAGGCCCCAGCGTACGGCGCAACTGCGCGAGGTGGCGTTCCTCGTGCTTCCCGATGAAGATGAGCCATTGGTACGCGTCGAGCGGCCCGAAATACGGATGGGGTGCGGAGATCGTCGTGAGTGCCCTTCCGTCCACGGTCGCGTAGGCGGCCAGCGTTCGGTTTCGCACCGCACGCAGCGAACCCCAGACAGCCGGAAGATCCGGAGCCTCTGACGGTCGCAGCCGGAGCGGCGCCTCGAGCCGCCCGCGCGCTGCGTCGGACGCTGCAAAGCGGTCAACCGATCCCAGCACGGACGATTGATCGAGTTCCGCGGGAAGGCCGCTCGCGCGTGCCGTGGCGAACAACCCTTCCAGCATCTTCGTGATTCCGCCTTCGGTGCGGCCGAGGTGCTCGATGATCTGGACACCGCTCCAGCCGCCGTCACTGGGCACCCGATGCATCATGTCCGGCAGCGTCGCTTCGACGGCGTCGATCAGTCGAAGCCGAACCGACTGGACGTAGTCTGCGATTTCCCGAAGTCGCGGGTGCGTCAATTGATCCATGGATGCACATTCCCCTTTCCTGAAACTACTCGGCCGCCAGCCATCGGCGTGAAACCCGCCGGGTCGCTGGGGCGTAGTGGGAGAAGACCGGAGGAAACATGGGGTTCATCGCACTCGTCATCATGCTGGCAACGGTGTGGATCGGCTTCGGCGGCGCGCGCCGCTTCGTGCGCGACCGTCTCCGCTACGTTGACGCGGCGCTCAAGCCCGGCACGCCGATTCTGGCGGGCGTCGTCGCCGCCGTGGTTGCAACACCGGTTGCCTGGCTGCTCCCGTTCGTAACCGGGGGAACCGTGCTCGCGTTTGGCGTTTCCGTGGCGCTGGGCGCCCGGGCTGGCGCCAGCGACGTCAAGCGCGGCTATCTGGTGTCATCGGGGAACTAGGCTCCGAGGGAGCCGGCCCGACCTTCAACAGCCGCAGGAGCCACGCCAGCGCGACCAGCCCGATGCCGATCCAGCGAAGGGCGGCCGAATCAGCGCGGATGCCGGCCCCGAAGGTGAGGGCTCCAGCCACCAGCGCCACCGCCTTCGCGATCGTCACGCGCTCTCCGCGCAATTCGGCATCGGTCATTGCGCGAGTCCCCGGACAACTTCCTGGACCTGCGGATCCGACTCGGGGACGTCGAGCACGATGCGCAGCATAGCCGTGGAGTATGTCTTGCCCTGTGCGTCAATGCGCAGGGACCGGGTTCCGCCACCGTCGAGCGCGCCGTGGAGCAGGAAATTGAGTGCGCCGAGGTTCGGGAGTTCGAAGCGCTCCACGGCGCCGTTGATCAACGGCGCAAAGTGGGCGGCCACGACCTCGGCCGTGAGGTAGCGCGCCAGCACGGGATACCATTCCGGCCGGCGCGCGATGACGCCGACATTGGCCGCGTCGCCCTTGTCTCCAGATCGCGCATGGGCCACATCGAGCAACGCGAGCCTCACGGAAGCACCTCAACCCGGGGCGTCACGACCGACGCGTCCACCAACGCCGGCCAGTATCCCAAAATCTCCTCGACCCGCGCTCTCGCACCGAAGTAGCCGGTCACAGTTGGTGGGCCGTTGAGCACGAGTGGGGCGATTTCGCGTGTGAAGCGCTCAACGCGCGCCCGGTCGTCGTCCCGCACCCCGATCCGCAACTGCACCTCTGGCGCGTCGCGACCAGCGCCCTCGCCCGCAAGGGCCCCGTGCACTGCGCCGGCCCCGATGCACTCCACGTGCATCGCGGCGAATGTCAATCCGAGTCGGTCGAGGCGGACCCGAATGATGCGCGCGGCCGCTTCCGCTTTGGCCCGCGCGTCGGGCCAACCGTACACGAGCGTGCCGGACGCCTTGAACCCGTCACGATAAGCCACGCTGACCTTGAGCTTTCCGGTCGGTGCTCGCCCTCGAACGCCAGTGATATGCACCCGGTCGTTGCCTGCATCGTGCAGTGCAATGCTCGTGAAGTCGGAAATCACATCCGCCGTGATGTACGCGGTTGGGTCGCCGATCTCGTACACCAGCTGTTCGATCACGCCGGCGCGCGACACGCGCCCGCCCGTGCCCGGGTGTTTGGTCACCACAAAGCTGCCGTCCGCCGACACATCGACGATCGGGTATCCTATCCCGGCCAGATCGGGAATGGATTGCCAGTCTGCCAGGCAGTTCCCGCCGGTCGCCTGGGCGCCGCATTCGATGACGTGGCCGGCGACGGTGCCGGCGGCAAGCAAGTCGTGGTCGGAATCCGTCCATCCAAATTCGTGCCGAAGGGGGGCGACGGCGAGTGCGGCATCGTTGCACCGGCCGCTGAGCACCACGCGCGCACCGGCGGCAAGGGCATCGGCCAACGGCTTGGAACCGAGGTAGGCATTTGCCGCGACGACCCGGTCCCGAACACCGGCCAGCGATTCACCGGTGTCCATGTGCGCCAGGGCGTGTCCGGCGTCGAGCAGTTCGTCGAGTCGCGGCAGCAAGTCGTCGCCCGACACCAGCGCCACGCGCACATCCGCCACGGCATCGTGGCTCCGCAGAACGGACTGCACGGCGGCGCCACACGCGGCTGGATTCACGCCGCCGGCGTTCGCGAGCACTTTTATGCGCCCCGCCTTGAGCGCCGGCAACACGCTTTCGATCGCACCGACCACGTCCCGGGCGTAGCCCGCAGCCGGGTCGCGGGCCTTCTGGCGCTGCAGCACCGACATCGTCACTTCGGCGAGGTAGTCGAGCACGAGATAGTCGAGCGGCCCACCTTCGACGAGGCGGCGCGGCGCTTCAAGGTCGTCGCCCCACATCCCGGATCCTCCGCCGATCCGTACGACCCGACTCGTCACGCGCTGGCCCCGGGTCGCGCCGGAAGGACGTAGGGGCCGAGGTGCGGGCCGGGATTATTGAGGCAGGTACGGAGCGCCAGGGCCAGCGTCGACCGCGTGTCCTCGGGGTACACGATCGCGTCGACGTAGCCGCGTGCTCCGGCATAGAGCGCATCGAGCTGGTGCTCGTAATCGGCGCGCATTGCGGTCACCGCTTCGGCTACCGCGGCATCGAGCGCGGCGCCTTCGGCGCGCGCAGCATCAATGGCCGGGCCGTGCACGGCCTGCGCGGCACTTTCGCCTTCCATGACTCCCATCCGCCCCGTCGGCCACGAGAGAATGAAGTCCGGGTCGAACCCCTGCCCCGCCATCGCGTAGTATCCGGCGCCCGACGCATGGTTCACGGTGAGGACGATCTTCGGCACCGTCGCCGTCGCCATCGCCTCGACGAACCGTGCGCCGGATCGGATGATCCCCGCGTGTTCGGCGTCGCGGCCCACCATGAAGCCCGACACGTCCTGGACGAACAGCAGCGGAAATCCGGCGCGATCGCACCGATCAATGAAGTACGCAACCTTCTCGGCGCTTTCCGGATAGATGATGCCGCCAAAGCGTGCCGGCTCCCCGCCTTTCTGCAGCAACAGCCCCCGGTGATTGGCAATCACACCGACGGTGATGCCTTCGATCGCCGCGTCCGCGCAGATCATCTCGCCGGCAATCGCGGGCTGGAACTCGCTGAGCCGTCCGCCGTCAACGAACGCGGCCAGCACCGCTCGCATGTCATAGGCCATGCGGTGGTC
The DNA here is from genome assembly GCA_964557615.1 of uncultured Gemmatimonas sp. Taxonomy (GTDB): domain Bacteria; phylum Gemmatimonadota; class Gemmatimonadetes; order Gemmatimonadales; family Gemmatimonadaceae; genus Fen-1231. The sequence continues at coordinate 1,232 of CAZLAU010000017.1, read as the reverse complement.
GCTCGGCAGCAGGTCGTACAATGACTCGACGTCCGGCGCTGGCGCATCGTCCGGCGCCACGTACGCCGGCGCGCGCGGAGACGCGGCCGGAAGCCGCGCGATCATTCCACGAATCTGCTCCAGGCAGTCGGCGTCTGAGTCGGCCGCGTAGTGCGCGACACCGCTGATCTCCGTGTGTGTCGAGGCGCCGCCGAGCTCCTCGCCCGCCACCGTTTCCCCGGTTGCTCCCTTCACGAGGTTCGGCCCGCCGAGCCCCATGAATGCGCTGCCTTTCACCATGAAGATCACGTCGGACAGCGCCGGGAGGTACGCGCCTCCGGCAACGCATTGGCCCATCACGGCGGCGATCTGCGGAACGCGGAGGTAGCGCCGCATCAACGAGTTGTAGTAGAAAATCCGGGCCGCGCCGTATTGGCCGGGAAACACGCCTCCCTGATAGGGCAGGTTCACGCCGGCCGAGTCAACGAGATAGATGATCGGGACGCGCGATCGCATCGCGCACTCCTGCGCGCGCAGGATCTTGCCGATGGTCTCCGGCCACCAGGAACCGGCCTTCACCGTCGCGTCGTTCGCGACGATCACGCATTCGCGGTCGGCCACGGTGCCGACAACCGTGATGACGCCGGCCGCCGGCGCCTGGCCGTCGTACCGGTCGTGCGCGACCAGCAAACCAAGTTCGAGCAGCGGTTTCCCGGGGTCCGCGAGCCGCGCAACGCGTTCGCGCGCGGTCAGCTTTCCCATCGCGTGCTGACGGGCAACGCGCGCGCTCCCTCCGCCCTCCCTCAGTCGCGCCTCGAGCGCGCGCGACGCGGCACTCAGTTCACGCAGGCGGCTCGTCACACCTGCTGCGGATGCCGCTGGGCAAACCACTCCTTGATGTACGACACGAGATCCGACGTTGGCGCCCCGGGGCCGAACAGCCGTCCCACGCCCTGCGCGGCGAGTGCATCCATGTCTTCCTGCGGAATGATGCCGCCGCCCGTCAACAACAGGTCGTCGCGGCCTTCCGCGCGGAGCAATTCCAGCACGCGCGGAAACAGCGTCATGTGCGCGCCGGACAGGATCGACAACCCGACCACATCCACGTCTTCCTGGATTGCCGCGCCGGCGATCATCTCCGGTGTCTGATGGAGCCCCGTGTAGATGACTTCCATTCCGGCGTCACGCAGGGCGGCCGCGACGACCTTCGCCCCGCGATCGTGGCCGTCGAGGCCGGGCTTGGCGACAAGTAC
>CAZLAU010000016.1:10922-32037 GCA_964557615.1 uncultured Gemmatimonas sp. | reverse complement strand
GGATCCTCCCCGAGCGGTGGGAAGCGGTGTACGTGAACTGGATGGAGAACATCCGCGACTGGAACATCTCCCGGCAGATCTGGTGGGGGCATCGGGTACCGGTGTTCTATTGCCTCGCGCCGTCCGCGGGCTGTCCGGAACACTTCGCCAGCCGCGACGATTCCCCGCCGTGCCCGGCGTGCGGCGGACGGACCCGGCAGGACGACGACGTGCTCGACACCTGGTTCTCGTCGCAACTCTGGCCGTTCTCGACGCTCGGTTGGCCCGACCACACGCCCGACCTCAAGGCGTTCTATCCCACCGACGTGCTCGTCACCGCCCCCGAGATCCTGTTCTTCTGGGTGGCGCGGATGATCATGAGCGGGATGTACGTCACGCGGCCGGAACACCGCGGCACCGCGTTCCCGCACCTCGCGCCTGCCGAACATCCGGACGGCGTTCCGCCGTTCCATACCGTGTACCTGCACGGCACCGCGCGCGACGCGCAGCACCGCCGCATGTCCAAATCACTGGGGAACGGGATCGATCCGCTCGACGTGGTCGGCGCGTACGGAGCCGACGCGCTGCGGTGGACCGTGATCGCCGGCATGGGGCTCGGGTCGGACCTGCTGCTCGACCACGAGAACATCGAGCAGTCATTCAGCACCGGCCGGAATTTTGCGACCAAACTCTGGAACATCGGCCGGTTCCTGCTGCTGCAAGTGGGAACAGGTCCGGTGCGTCCGCTGTCCGACATTCCGGATGCGCAGCTCACCCCGGCCGATCACTGGATCCTCGGACGGCTCGACGCCGCAATCGCGGCATCGGATGCGGCGCTGGGCCCGTCGCGTCCGGCCAACGGTCGCGCCTGGGCGGAGGGCGAACTGCGCCAGGGACTCCGCCTCGACGAGTACGCCGAAGCCGCGCGCGCATTCGTTTGGAATGACCTGGCGGACTGGTACCTCGAGCACGCCAAGACGCGGCTGGCCTCCGACCACGCGGAACGCGAGACTGCGCGTGCCCTGCTCGTGCACGCCTTCGACCGCGCGCTGCGTCTGATCCATCCCGTGATGCCGTTCGTGACCGAGTCGCTCTGGCAGAAGTTGCCCGGCCGCGTCCAGGGCGAATGGCTGGCGACGGCGCAGTGGCCGCGCGCGGACGGGCGGGCGGCCCGCGCGCCTGCCGGCGAGTTCGACGCGGCGCGGGCGGCAATCGCGGCGATTCGTGAAATCCGCGCCGACTACGCCGTCCCGGCGGGTCAGGTGGTGCAAGCGGCAGTCGCCGGCGCCGCCCCTGCACTTGCCGCCATCGCGCGCGAAACGGCGTTCGTGTCGCGCCTCGCGCGTTGCGAGCTGGTCGCCGCTGGCGCGATACCCGACGGCGCTGCTGCCCGGAAGGTGCTGCCCGGCGGCGTCGAGGCGATCGTGTCGCTTGCCGGCATCGTCGACCTCGAGCGCGAACGCGCGAAGCTCGCCACCGAGTTGGCGCAGCTCCAGAAGCAGCTCGACGCCCTTCGGGGGCGCCTGGCCAACGAGAAGTTCACATCGAAGGCGCCGCCCGCGGTGATCGACGCCGAACGCACGAAGGAACGCGAGTGGACGGCGCGGACCGAACAGATCGCCGCCAAGCTGGCGGCCTTCGGCGGCGCGTGACGCTGATGCCGCCTCGGGCGCTGCCGCACCGCGCACGCCGGGCACCACGGCCGCGAGGCCGGCGCTCGGCTCGAGGCTGCGTGGCGATGGGCGCGCTGGCCGTGTCCGCGGCGGTCGGCGCCTGCGCATCACAGGGAATGCCGCCCGGCGGCCCCGCGGACCTCGCGCCACCGGTCCTCCTCGCGGTGACGCCCGAGAGCGGCGCGGTGCGCGTCTCCCCATCGGGCGTCGAATTCCGGTTCGACGAGGTGGTGAGCGAGCGCCCGCGCGGAGCGCCATCACTGGAGCAGCTCGCGGTGATCTCGCCGAGCGACGGACCGCCGAGTGTCAGCTGGGAGCGCAACCGCCTGATCGTGCGGCCGCGCCGCGGCTGGCGCGAGGGCATTGCGTACACGGTCACGATCCTGCCCGGGCTCACCGACCTGCGCGGCAATGCCGCGAAGCAGGCGTTTCGGACCGTGTTCTCCACGGGAGCGACGATTCCCGGCGGCGTCGTGCGCGGTGTCGCGTTCGACTGGATGGCGGGCACGCCGGCGCGTGGCGCCCGGATCGAGGCGACGATCCCACCGGATACGCTGCTCCGCTACAGCATCGCCGCCGACTCGACCGGACGGTTCGCGCTCGGCTCCCTGCCCGCTGGCGTCTTCGCGCTCCGCGTCTGGGTGGATCTCAATGCGAACGGGCAGCGCGAACCTCGCGAACCGTTCGACACGACGACGATCGCCGTCGCGGACTCTGCTCGCCGCGACTTCTATCTCTTTGCTCGCCTCGACACCGTCGGCGCACGTATGGCCGACGTCACCATCGCGGACTCCACGACGATCCGCGTGAAATTCGACCGCGGCCTGCAGGCCGACCCGCCACTCGAGCCGTCGCAGTTCCGACTGCTGGCTGTAAGCGACTCGAGCGCGGTGGAGCTGCGGAGCGTCAGCGTGGCGGCCGCGTTCGACTCCGCGGCCGTGCGGGCCAAGGCCGCCCGTGAGGACTCGATCGCGCGCGCCGACACGAGCGAGCGCGGTCGGCGGGCGGTGGCCGCTGCCGACTCCGTCAGGCGGGTGAGGCAACAGCGTGACTCCGCCGACGCGCAGATCGCCGCCGTCCGTGCCGCACGCGACACGACGCGGCGAGACTCCCTGCCGAAGCTCGGCCGTCCGGTGCCGCCCACGGACTTTGTGATCGTCACCGCTGCCGCGATTCCCACCGACCTTCCGCTGCGGCTGATCGCCACGGACATCGTGTCGCTCGATGGGCGCGTCAGGACGAGCGAGTGGGGCCGGTCGCTGGTCCGCCGGAAACCGCCGAGCGACTCCGCGGCTGCGCGCAGGCCGCCGCCGGAGCGCAAGTGACCGACCAGCGCCGCCGGCTTCCCGCCGTCGGAACGCTCCTCGAATCCGACGGAGTGCGCGCGCTGGCGCAGCGCGCCCCGCGCGACCTCGTCGCGGACGCGGTGCGGCGCACCGTTGACGCTGCCCGCCGCGAGCCCGCCCACGCCCCCACCTCGGACGCGGAATGGCTCGCTGCCATCACCGCCGACGTGGAGCGCGCACTCACGCGTTCGCTCCGCCCCGTGGTCAACGCGACCGGAGTCGTGCTGCACACGAACCTTGGCCGCGCACCGCTGGCGTCCCAGGCCATCGACGCGGTGCGCGACGTGGCCGCCGGATTCTCGAATCTCGAGTACGACCTCGCGTCCGGCAGCCGCGGGTCGCGTCACCAGCACTGCGCGAGCCTGCTGCGCGAACTGACCGGCGCCGAGGACGCCTTGGTCGTCAACAACTGCGCGGCCGCCCTGGTCCTCGCGCTCAACACCCTGGCCGACGGCCGCGAAGCCGTGATCTCGCGCGGCGAGCTTGTCGAGATCGGTGGCAGCTTCCGCGTCCCCGACATCATGGCGCGCAGCGGGGCTCGCCTCGTCGAGGTCGGCACGACCAATCGGACGCACGCCGCGGACTACGAGCGCGCCATTGGACCGGACACGGGGGCGATCGTCGCGGTCCATCGCAGCAACTTCGTGCTCGAAGGGTTCGTCGCCTCGGTCGCGCCTGCCGCACTCGCGCCAATCGCGTCGCACGCCGGCGTCGCCCTCATCCACGACTTCGGGAGCGGCCTCATGGCCGATCTGTCGGCGTGGGGGCTGCGCGGCGAACCGACGGCCCGCGGCGCAGTACAGGGCGGCACCACCGTCGTCGTGATGAGCGGGGACAAGCTGCTCGGCGGGCCGCAGGCCGGCATCGTGCTTGGCACCACCGCAGCGGTGGCCGCGATGCGCGCCAATCCGCTTGCCCGCGCCCTCCGCGTGGACAAGCTCACGCTCGCCGCTCTCGAGGCCACGCTCGAACTGTACCGAGACCCGGCCGTCGCCGTCCGCGAAATCCCCGTGCTGCGGATGCTCACGGAACCGGTGGCCGCAGTCCGCGCGCGGGCCGGCGATGCGGCCGCCAGGCTCAACGCCGCGGGGGTTGCCTGCCGTGTTGTCGACACGGACGCCACGGTGGGTGGCGGCGCCTTTCCGGGCGCGCGCATCCCATCGGCGGCCGTGCAGCTCGACACTCCGGCCGCCCCGGACGCCGAGGCGCGGCTTCGCGCGCAACCGGTGCCCGTGATCGGCCGCATTGCCGATTCGCGGCTGGTCCTCGACTTTCGCAGCGTGCCGGCCATTCACGACGAGTTGCTCGTGGCGGGCACCGTCGCGGCGTTGCGCGGATGATCGAAGAGTCGCCGAGCGGTCCCCAGCGGCGGGGGCGCGTCTCCGTCGTGAAGAACATCGACGGCAACGACGCATTGCGCGAGACGCGGCGCGCCGTGTTTCTCGATCGCGATGGCACCCTGATCCGCGACACGGGATACCCCCGCGATCCGGCCACCGTCGAACTGCTTCCCGGCGCGGCCGGCGCGCTTCGCACCGCGCACAATGTGCAGATGGCCGTGATCGTCGTGACCAACCAGTCGGGGATCGCCCGCGGCCTGCTGACGACCGACGACTACCACGCCGTGCACCGGCGCATGAACCAGTTGCTCGGGGAGTTCGGTGCGTTCGTGGATGCCGAGTACCACTGCCCGCACCACCCCGACTTCACCGGACCGTGCGACTGCCGGAAGCCCGGCGTGCTCCTGTTCGACCGGGCTATCGCGGACCTTGGCATCGATGCCGCAGCGTCCACATTCATCGGCGACCGGTGGCGCGACATCGCGCCGGCGCGCCACTACGGCGGCCGCGGGGTGCTCGTCCCGACCGAGACAACGCCCCCGGAAGAAATCGAGCGCGCCCGCGCCGAGGCGCTCGTGGCGCCAACGTTGCAGGCCGCGATCGAAGCAGCGGTCGCGAACGCATGACCCCGCACGCCAAGCAGCAGCTCGCCCGGCAGCTCCGTGCGCGGCAGACCCGGGGGCCGTTCGCGTGAAACGCGTCGCGGTGTTCGCCTCGGGCGGCGGCTCCAACCTCGGCGCGCTGCTCGACTACGCCTCGGCACTGCCGTCGCCCGCGCCGTTCGCCATCCGTGTCGTCCTGACGGACCGCCCGGCCGCCGGCGCCGTGCAGCGCGCTCGCACGGCCGGCGTCGCCACCGAAATCATTCGCGATCCATCCGACGGCGCCGCGATCAACGAGCTGCTCGAGCGGCATTCGACCGACATCGTCGTGCTCGCGGGCTACCTGAAGCTCGTGCCGATGCACGTCACCGTGCGGTACGCCGGTGCGATCATCAACGTCCACCCCGCCCTGCTGCCGGGCCACGGCGGCGCTGGGATGTACGGCATGCGGGTGCATCGCGCCGTACTCGCCGCCGGCGACGCCGAGTCCGGGGCCACCGTCCACTTCGTGGATTCGCGCTACGATCGTGGCGCGCCGATCGTTCGCGCCCGCGTGCCAGTGGAACCGGGCGACGATGAACACGTGCTGGCAGCGCGAGTGCTCGTCGCCGAGCATTTCATCCTTCCGCGCGTGGTGCACGCCGTCGCGCTCGGCGTGATCGCACTCGGATCGTCGGGCGCCTTGCTCGTTTCCGCAGGTGCGGCCCCGCTCTTCGCGGACCCGCCGACTGGCGTCAGCGTCCGCCTCGCGGGGTGATGCCGCCCGCATCCCGGCGCCATATTCCCCCTTCACCGACTCACCGCTTCACCTCCGCCACGACGCATGCCGCGCGCGCTACTCTCGGTTTCCGACAAGACTGGTCTCGTTGACTTCGCCCGCGGGCTCGCTGACATCGGGTTCGACCTCGTGTCCACGGGCGGCACGGCGCGCACCCTGCGTGAGGCCGGGCTCACCTGCCGCGACATCAGCGACGTCACGGGGTTTCCGGAGATGCTCGATGGCCGCGTGAAGACGCTGCATCCGGCCGTGCACGGCGGCCTGCTCGCGCGCCGCGACCTCCCGGATCACCTCGCGGCAATCCGCGAGCACGGGATAGAGCCCATCGACGTCGTCTGCGTCAACCTGTATCCGTTCCGTGAAACGGCGCGCAAGCCCGGCGTCGAACCGCACGATGTGATCGAGCAGATCGACATCGGCGGCCCATCGATGCTCAGATCCGCCGCCAAGAACTTCTCGGCGGTCACGGTGGTGGTGGACCCGGCCGACTATCCGCGCGTGCTGGCCGCGCTGGGCGGTGCGGGCGAGCCGGCCCAACTGCGCCGCGAGCTCGCGGCCAAGGTGTTTGCCCACACCGCCGGATACGACTCGGCGATTGCCGCGTGGTTCGCCGCCGAGCGCGACGACCAGTTCCCCGAGCGACTCGCGATGGGATTCGAGCGACAGCAGACGCTGCGGTACGGCGAGAACCCGGAGCAGAAAGCCGCGTTCTACGTCGAGGAGCGCGGCGCCGGCCTGTCGGCCCTGGTGCAGCACGGCGGCAAGGAACTGTCGTTCAACAACCTGCTCGACCTCGAGGGATCCCTGCTGGCGCTCGATCCGTTCGGCGACGAATGCGCCTGCGCGATCGTGAAGCACACCACGCCCTGCGGGCTCGCCGTCGGCGCGAATCCGGCCGAGGCGTACCGCAAGGCGCTCGCGTGTGATCCGGTGAGCGCGTTCGGATCGGTGATCGCGTTCTCGGTGCCCGTCGATGACGCGGCAGCCGAGCTCGTGGCGTCGCTCTTCGTCGAGTGCGTCGTCGCTCCCGCGTTCTCCGAGGGCGCCCTCGTCACGCTGGGCGGCAAGAAGAACCTCCGCGTCCTGGTTGGCCGCCCGGGGCCGCACGCACCGTCCGATCTCAAGCGGGTGCGCGGGGGCATTCTGGTGCAGGACCGCCCGTCGCCACGGCTCGACGACACTCAATGGAGCGTGGTGACGCGCCGCTCGCCGACGAAGTCGGAAAAGGCCGACCTCCTGTTTGCATGGCGCGCCGTGGCCGGCGTCAAGTCGAACGCGATTGTGCTCGCCCGCGCCGGTGCGACGATCGGCATCGGGGCGGGCCAGATGTCCCGCGTGGACGCGTCCTTCCTGGCCGTGCACAAGGCACGCGTCGCCGGGCACGACACCGCCGGCTGCGCACTGGGATCGGATGCGTTTTTCCCGTTTCGGGATGGCGTGGACCAGGCAGCCGCCGCCGGCGTCACGGCCATCGTCCAACCCGGCGGTTCGGTGCGCGACGCCGAAGTCATTGCCGCCGCCGACGAGCACGGGATCGCCATGGCGTTCACGGGCCGTCGAACCTTTCGCCACTAAACCGCATCTCATTCCGGCGCGCCGGACGCAGCGAACGGCACGCGGCGAGCCCGCGGCCGCAACGACAGCGCACCGCCGCCGCTTCCGTGGGGAACCCCCACGGCGCGAGATTGTAGGATTGCCCACACCCGGACCGCACTGACCTGATGGCACCGCTCACCAGCACGGCCCTCGACTACCGCCCCAGCTATCTCGCCGCGACCATTGCGGCGTTCCTCGTGCTCGCGCTGTACGTGATCACCCTGTCGCCCGAGACGGCGATGTGGGACACGAGCGAGTACATCGCGGCGGCGTACACCTTGGGGATTCCGCACCCGCCGGGCAACCCGATGTTCGTGCTGATCGGGCGCGTGTTCAGCATCCTGCCGATCGCGCCGAGCGTGGCGATGCGGGTCAACCTGCTGGCCGCGCTCTCGAGCGCCACCGCCGCCGGCATGTGGTTCCTGATCACCGAACGCGTGCTCGTGGGGTGGTTCACCGAACGCTGGATGCGGATCGCCGGCGGGTCGCTCGCCGTGCTGATCGGCGCCACGGCGTTCACGGTCTGGTCGCAGTCGGTGGTGAACGAGAAGGTGTATACGGTGTCCCTCGCGCTCCTGGCAATCGTCGCCTGGCTCACGGTGCGCTGGTGCGACGATCCCGACGGCAGCAAGGCCGACAAGATCCTGATCCTCATCGCCTACATCCTGGGCGTGGGGTACGGCGTCCACATGGCTGGCATGCTCCCGGCGCCAGCGGTGGCGCTGGCGGTGCTGATCCGGCGGCCGAAGACCATTCTGCGCTGGAAGTTGATTGCCGCGTGCGCCGGCGTGCTGATGCTCGGCGTCACGCCATTCGCCACGCAGCCGATCCGCGCGGCGTACTTCCCCGCGGTCAACGAAGGCGAGCCGACCGGGTGCCGCGAGAAGATCGGGTTCGCGTGCACGTTCTCGACCGAGACGAAGGACGCCTTCTTGTACAACTTCAACCGCGAACAGTACGGCAAGCCGTCGCTCGCGGACCGTCGAGGCGTCCCGTTCTCGGCCCAGGTCGGCATGTGGTGGATGTACTTCAAGTGGCAGTGGATCCGCGACGCCCACGGCGAGCGCCCGGGCCTGCAGCAAGCCCTGGCATCGGTCTTCCTCGTGCTGGGACTGCTGGGCGGCTGGGTCCACTACAAACGTGATCCGCAGAGCTTCACGTTCTTCGGGCCGTTGATGTTCACGCTGACGCTCGTGCTGATCTACTACCTGAATTTCCTCTATGGCGCGTCGCAATCTCCGGAACTGGGCGACAGCGTCCCGCGGGAAGTCCGCGACCGGGACTATTTCTACCTGTGGAGCTTCTCGGCGTGGAGCGTCTGGGCGGCGCTCGGGCTGACGTACGTCTGGGAGTCGCTCGCCGCGTTGCTTGGCGCCGAGCAGAAGAAACTCGGCAACACCATTGTGGAGATGCCGGCCCGCCGGAACTGGCTCGCCACATCGCCAGTGCTGCTGCTCGCGTTCATCCCACTCTTCGCCAACTGGACCGGCGCATCGCGTCGCGGGCAAACCGACACCGCGGACTTCGCGGTCGACCTGCTCAACTCCGTCGAGCCCTACGGCGTCCTCGTGACGGTCGGCGACAACGACACCTTCCCGCTCTGGTACGCGCAGGAGGTGCTCGGGGTGCGCCGCGATGTGCTCGTCGCCAACACCTCCCTGCTGAACACCGAGTGGTACGCGCGCCAGATGGTGCGCCGGCAGATCGAGGAGTACGACGCCGAGAAGGGACCGGCCGCGTTCCGCGGCAAGGAATGGCCCAAGCCCAAGGGGCCCGCCCTCTCGTTCACGCTCGATGAGGTGGACCGCATTCCGATCGGGATGGAGCTGCCGTCGGCCCAGCTCTTCGAGGCCGGCCAGATTCGCGCGGTGGTGCCGCGCCAGTACCTCCAGAAGGCCGACATCCTCGTGCTGCAGATGATCAAGGAAGGCAACCGCCCGGTGTACTTCAGCCGGACGTCAGCCGGCTATCCGTTCGACAACCTCGGGCTCGGCGACTACCTCGTCACCGAAGGGCTCACGCGCCGCGTGATGACGGACACCGTCAAGGCCGGTGGCGACATCGTGGACGTGCCCGGCGACGGATACATGAACGTGGCGCGCACCGAGGCGCTCTGGAGCGAGTTCAAGGCGCCCGAGTCACTGGTGTTCAAGGGCGACTGGGTGGACAAGCCGTCAGTCGGGATCCCGTACCTCTACGTCCATCTGGGCTACATCCTCTCGAGCGTACAGCGGTCGCTTGGAAAGTCGGCCGAAGGCGCGGCCACCCAGCAGCGCGCCTTTGCAGTGGCGCGGGCCGCGCGGCTCGAATCACAGGTGGTCTCTCCCGACACCGCCGACATCCCGCTTCCGCCCACCGGCGACTCGGCCCTGCGTCAGCAGGTGCCGGTCAAGAAGCAGCCTTAGCGGCCAGTTCCTGCATCCACCCGCGCGCGGCGGCGAACTCCACCTGGATCGTCGCCACGCTCGCGGATGCCACGGCGCCATTCCCTGCACGGCCGGCGTCTTCCGCGGCTGCACAGGCGTCGGCCAGGGCGTTCGCGCCCAGCTGCCGGGCGCTGGACTTGATGGCGTGCGCGATGCTCGCCACTTCTTCCCACCGCTCCTGGCCGGACTCCTCGGCGAGTTTCTCCACACGCTCGTCCGCGAACTGCAGGAACGTGCGCATCAGCATCGCCACCATCTCGTCGCCACCCACGCTCGCGAGCATGTCGAGGGCCGGCTTGGCGCTTTCGGGAATCTCGGTCATCCGTTCGTGATCCGGGGCGGTTGGGAGAGGGTGTTGGCCGCTGGCGTGTCGGGTGCTGATAAACTAGGCAGCGTCGCCGGGTGACGCCAATCGCCGTGCGCGCGCGCCGTTGTGTCGCCGGGGACGGTCCGCGAGATTGCAAAGTGTCCGTGGAGGGCTAGTCCTAATTGGTAAGGCAGCGGTCTTGAAAACCGCCGCGGTGAAAGCCGCTTACAGGTTCGAGTCCTGTGCCCTCCGTTCACGCGGCTCACGGCAAGATGTTCAGCCCGTGAGCGCAGCCCGTGACGAGGTTGTTACCGGTCGTGCTCGGTCCTAGATTCTGCTGCCCGCACACGATCGTCCGGAGACGTGGCCGAGAGGCTGAAGGCGGCGGTTTGCTAAACCGTTATACGGGCTTATACCTGTATCGAGGGTTCGAATCCCTCCGTCTCCGTTTGCTGCACCACCGTTGATTGCCTGCAGGCGCGAGGTCCGAGCCGGGCTGTGCGCCGATCCCCCGCGCCGCCCGAGTTCCCGCCGTGTCCGTCCGCGTTCGCTTCGCCCCGTCCCCCACCGGCTACCTGCACGTCGGCGGCGCCCGCACGGCGCTGTTCAACTGGCTCTTCGCGCGAAAGCGCGGCGGCCAGTTCCTGCTGCGCATCGAGGACACCGACCGGGCCAGGAGCACCGACGAGTCGACCCGCGCGATCTTCGAAGGCCTGAGCTGGCTCGGCCTCGACTGGGACGAGGAAGTCGTGCACCAGGGCGCCAACCTCGAGAGGCACCAGCGCGACGCGCGCACGCTCCTCGAGCGCGGCGCCGCCTATCGATGCTTCTGCACCGCCGCCGAACTTGACGCGCGGCGGGCGGATGCCGAGTCCCGGAAGGAGACGTTCCGGTATGACCGTCGCTGCGACCGGCTGAGCCCCGCCGACATCGAACGTCGGCTCGCCAGCGGCGATCCGCACACGATCCGCTTCCGCGTGCCGGACGGCGCCACCGGCTGGACCGACATGGTGCACGGGGAGATCACCTTCCCCAACCGTGACCTCGACGACCTCGTGATCCTCCGATCCGACGGCACGCCGATCTACAACCTCGCCGTCGTCTCCGACGATATCGCCATGCGCATCACCCACGTCATGCGCGGCGACGACCACATTTCCAACACGCCCAAGCAGATCCTCCTCTATCGCGCGCTCGGCGCGCCGCTGCCTGTGTTCGCCCATTTCCCGATGATCCACGGCATGGACGGGAAGAAACTGTCCAAGCGACACGGCGCGACCGCCGTGGGCGACTACCAGCACCTCGGCATCCTCCCGGACGCGATGTGCAACTTCCTCGTCCTGCTGGGGTGGAGCCCCGGCGGCGATCGCGAAGTCCTCACGCGCGGCGAAATGATCGAACTGTTCAGCGAGGAGGGCCTGCTCGCCAAGGCCTCGATCTTCGACACGAAGAAGCTCGAGTGGATGAATGGACAGCACCTCGCGCTCCAGCCACTCGGCGACATCGTGGGCGTCGCGATCCGGGCCATCGCTGCGGCGGGCCTTGCCACGGAGGCCGACCTTGCGGCCCGCGGCGACTGGACGGCGCGCCTCGTGGACCTGTTGCGTGTGCGCGCGCGCACGGTTGACGACATCGTGCAGCAGGCGCGGCCCTACATCGGCGACGCAGTCGCGTACGACGACGATGCCATCGCGAAGCAGTGGAAGGACGCGCCGCTCGCGCGCAGCCTTCTCGCCGACGCGCTCGCCACGCTGGAGCGACTCGAACCGTGGGCGCCCGAGGCGATGGAGCCGGCGTTGCGCGCCATCGCCGAGTCGGCGGGCGTCGGCGCCGGGAAGCTCATGCAGCCGCTCCGCGTCGCGCTGACCGGCGTCGCCGCGAGCCCGGGCATCTTCGACGTCCTCGTGCTGCTGGGACGCGAGCGCTCGCTGGCGCGCATTCGGGCCGCGCTCAACCACCCGCGCCTCGCCGCCTGAGCCGATGACCGCTCCGCGACCGCCGCTGACGCGCATCGAGGCCGAACTCTACGAGTTCCTGATCGATTTCCTCGCCGAACACACGTACCAGCCCAGTGTCCGCGAGATCGGCCGGGCGCTGAAGATCCCGAGCACCAAGTCCGTCGCCGACCTGCTGACGTCGCTCGCGGCCAAGGGATATGTCCGCAAGGAACACGGACGCTCGCGCGGCGTGGCGCTCGTGGGGTTTGCCGGCGCGCTTGGCACGATCCCCGTGCCGCTGCTCGCCCTTCGCCCGGATACGGGCCAGCTCGAGGAAGAGGACCACGTCACGCTCGACCGGCGCCTCGTCAGCGCACCGGATGCGTTCCTGGTGCGCGCCCTCCCGCGCGGCGCACCCGCGAGCGGCGTGTTTGATGGGGACCTCGTGATCGTCCACCCCTCCGCGCGCGCCCACGACGGCGACCTGATCGTCGCCCGTGTCGGCGGCGCCATCGTCATTCGCACGATGACCCGGCGCGGCGCGACGCTCGTACTCGACGCCACGGGCGCCGACGACGAACTCGAACTCGCGGCCGGCGACGACTTCGTGGTGCTCGGGGTCGTGGCGGGGGTCATCCGCCCGCCGCGGCGCAGCGCAACGGACTGACGGTGCAGGCGGCGGCCGCGACGTCGTCGCGGCGCCGAGCGGTCAGGGCGTGATCGTCCCCGGCGGTGGATCGCCCTTCTTCTTCTCGTCGCGCTCCTTCTGCTTGCGCTCGCGCAGCGCCTTCACGGCCTTCTGGAAGTCGTCGTCGCGCGCGGCGCGCGCCGCCTGCTCCATGATCTCGGAGCGCATCTGCGACAGCCGGCGGTCGCGGTCGATCGAGGTCGGATTGCCCTGGATGTTCAGCGGCAGGAACGCGAGCGCGGCGGTCGGAATGGACACCGGCCCGAGCCGGATGAAGCGTTGATCGACGCCGTACTTCCGGCCGCCGATGTTGAACGTCCAGTCGTTCGGATCGCGGCCGGCCGCCGCTGCGGCGCGCATCGAGTCCGCCAGTTCACGAAAGAGCGGCGCCATCGCGCTGTCGAGCTTGTCGGTTCCCGTGAGCGGGGCGGCCACGCTTGGCGCGTCGCGTACCCACAGCCGTGGATCCGAGTACGACGGCCGCACGCCCCGGGTGTCCCCACCGCCGCCCACGAGCGGCCCCGAGCCCACCTCCTCTGCGGTGCGAGGCGGGCGCGATGGGATCGGCGGCAGTCCGCGCGGCGCGTCGAATGGCTGGACAGGCCGCGGCGCCGACACGCGCGGGAGCGGTGACACCGGGATGTCGTTGCCGCCGCGACGCGGCGGCTCCAGCGGCGGCTCACCCGCCGGCAGTTCGAGGAACCCGATGCGTTCCACGGGCGGCGGCGTGAACCCGGTGAGGGCGCTGAACCACTCGGGCGGCATCACGGTGAGCTGGATCAGCACGAGCGCCAGCACGACGTGGACCACGATCGACGTCGCGACCGTCCACGGGCCGCGGGCCTCGCGTTCGCGACGCTCGCCGGGTGTCGACAGCGCCCTCCGCCGGGGAACGGTCATCCCTGAACGCGCCTAGCGGCCGGCCGCGACCGGATTGCGCACCGACGAGAGGCCCACGATCTCGACCTCGACCGTGTCGCCGGGCGCGATCTGGGCCACGCCGGCCGGTGTGCCCGTCAGGAGCAGGTCGCCCGGCTCGAGGGTCATGTAGCGCGACACGTACGACAGGAGGAACGGGATCTTGAACACCATGTCCGCACCCGTCGCCCGCTGCTTTTCCGCGCCATTGTGGCGCGTCACCACGGTCAGCCCGGCGAGGTCGGCCGGCGCGGCGGCTTCGGGCCCCAGCGGCAGGAAGGTGTCGCACCCCTTGGCACGCGCCCACTGCCCGTCGTTCTTCTGCCAGTCGCGTGCCGACACGTCGTTGGCCGCGACGATCCCGCGAATCGCGCGCGCGGCGTCGGCCTCGCTGGCGTGCCGCAGCCGTGCGCCCACCACGACGCCGATCTCCCCCTCGAAATCGATCCGGCCGGCGCCCGGCGGCAGCTCGATGGCCTCGCCTGCCGAAATCACGCACGACGGCGGCTTCAGGAAGAGCAAGGGCTCGGCGGGAACGTCGTTGCCCATTTCCTTGGCGTGGTCACGGTAGTTCCGGCCGACGCAGATGATTTTTCCAGGCGTATGCATCAGAGGAATCTACCCGCGAACGGCCGATTCGGTCGCCCGGTAGAATGCATCAAGTTCGGGTTTCAGGACCGCCCACGGACCGTCAATTCGACGCGCCGGCGGCAGGCCGGACAGGAGCGCCGCTCCATACGCCTTCCGCACCACCCGGGGGTCGCAGATCACGACGGCGCCCCGATCCGCGGTGGAACGGATCAGCCGGCCGAATCCCTGCTTGAGGCGCAACGCCGCGTGCGGGACCATGTAACTCGTGAACGCATCGCCACCCTGCGCCTCGATCGCCTCGCATTGCGCGGCGGTGATCGGCTCGGTGGGAACCCGAAACGGTATGCGGGCCAGCACGAGTCCGCGGAGCGCACGCCCCGGCACGTCCACGCCCTCCCAGAACGACGCCGTGCCCACCAGGACGGCGTCTCCGTGCGCGCGGAACCGGCGCAGGATCGAGTCCCGCGAGTCCTCGCCGTGCACGAGCAGCGGCCCGTGCTTGTCCGCCCCCATTTCACGGAACAGGCGGGCCGCGTCGCGCACATCGCGATGGCTCGTGAACAGCACGAACACTCCGCCTCGCGCGGAATCCACCAGGTCGGCGGCGATCTCCACGGTTCGCTCGACGTGCGCCCGGTCGCCGGCGGCGGGCAGCGGGACGTCCGTCGGGATCGCCAGCACGGCCTGCGTCGCGAAGTCGAAAGGCGAGTCGAGCGCCGCGGTATCCGGCTCCACGTCGTCCTCGTCCAGGCCCAGCCGGCGGGCGATGAAGTCGAAGCCGTCACCGACCGCGAGGGTCGCGCTGGTCACCACGCACGTCTCGATCCGCCGAAACAGGTCTTCGCGCAGCACGGGCGCCAGGTCGAGCGGTACGCTCGCGACGCCAACGTGACGCTGGCGCTCGCGGGTGACGCCGTCCGCGGACTCTTCGCTCGTCCCGCCGCGCACTTCGATCCAGCGCACGCGCTCGTGCGCGTCCACGCCCGGCCGGAGCGCGCCGCGCAACGCGTCCCCGGCATTCTCCAGCCGCCGGATCACGCCGCGCAGTTCCCCCATCAGCGGGGCCAGTTCCTCGGCCTTCTGCTCATCGGTCTCGATGCGGTCTCGCACCAGAATGAGTCCGTCGCCGAGTGCGTCGAGCTCGCGCAGCATGTCGTCGAGCGCCGTGCTCAGCCCCTCGCGCCAGACCGTGTCGTCGTCGAACCGGTCGGTCAGCCGCACCTGTGCGTCACTCTGCCGCGCCATCCACGAATCGAGCACGTCGAACAGCCGCTCGGCGCTGTGTCGCGCGGCCGTCGTCGTGCCGTACAGCCGCACCCGCACGAGGTCGAGGCTCGCCGTGGACAGGAGGTCGTTCGACTGGCCCAACCGCATCTCGAGCGCCGGCAACAGGCCTCGCCCCTTCCGCTCGAGCCGCGCGAGCAGTCGCATGATCCCGCGCCGCGACGCCGTCGCCGCCAGGTGCGACGACGCCGCGTCCTCGAGGTGATGCCCTTCGTCGATCACGAGCCGGGAGTACGACGGCAGCACCGCGGCGTCGGTCCAGTTCTGCGACGCCCGGCGCACGGCGAGGTCGGCCATCAGGAGGTGGTGGTTGACGACGACGACATCGGCCTGCGCTGCGTGCTTCCGCGCCTTGAAGACGAAGCAGCGGTCGAACTGCGGGCATTTGAGGCGCGTGCACAGGTCGGCTTCCGCCGACACCTCGTCCCACACGTCGGGCCGCGGCGGTTGCGGCAGGTCGGCGAGCGAGCCATCGACCGTTCGCTCCGACCAGTCGCCGATCATCGCCAACTCATCCGTCGCGCCCGACTCGAACAACGTGGCTGACGACGCCCGCGCGTGGTCGAGCCGCTGCAGGCAGACGTAGTTCCGCCACCCCTTGAGGAGCGCGAAGCGCACGGGCTGGTCGTCCAGCGCCTCGGCGAGGAACGGAAGATCCTTCCCGACGAGCTGCTCCTGGAGCGTGATGGTGTTCGTGCTGACGACGGTGCGCTCACCGTTCGCGGCCGCCCATCGCAGTGCCGGCACGAGGTAGCCGAGCGACTTGCCGACGCCGGTCCCGGCCTCGATCAGCCCGATGCCACCCATCGAGTAGAGCCGGGCCACGCGCGCGGCCATTTCCCGCTGGCTCGGCCGGTCCTCATAGCGTCCGAGGTGGCGCGCCACCGGCCCGTCAGGTCCCAGCAAGTCAGCGGTCTCGGCCGGGTCGATCGGCGTGCGCGCGTTCGCCTGCGGCACTTCGACCACAACGTAGATCCGTTCGACCGCATTGTTCACGATGCCGAATCCGACGCCCTCGTCGTGCATGCGCGCCGCGATGTCGAGATCCGGGCCCGAGGGCTGGAGAACGCCCGACGGGTGGTTGTGCACGAGCATCTCGCCGCGCCGTGCAAAACCGGGCAGCGCCAGGACACTGTCGGAGTCGCCGCGCGCCACGGCCCGCGCCGCGACGACCACGCCGTGCTCATCCACCTGGCACGTGAAGCACACTTCACGCCCGCCGGCGAGCGCAATCGCCGCACGCATCGCGCGCGCCGCCGGCGCCGCGAGGCGCTCCCCCTCGCTCACGTCTTGAGCGGCTTCTTCTTGGCAGCCGGGAACAGGACGTTGTTCAGGATCAGCCGGTACCCCGGTGAGTTCGGCCGCTGCGCCAGGTCCGTCGGCGGCGCCCCGATGTTGTGCTGCGGATCTTCCGGGTCGTGCCCCCCCAAGTACGTCCACGAGCCCTTCCCGAATTCCCCGTGAAGGTACTTGGCCCACGGCGTCCCTTCCTCGTTGGCCAGTACGGTGACGCCCGGCTTGAGACGCGCCTTCACGAACGACGTCGTCACGCCGTAGTAGTCCGGAATCACGCTCCGGTGGTTCTGGACGAGCATCGCGGCGACGGGATCGAACTTGGCCGAGAAGTTGAAGAGGGTGAAGGTGCTGAGGTTCTGCCGGCGCGACGCCACATTCACCTGATGGCCGTCGATGTCGCTCATCGCGTTGACGCCAGGATTCATCTCGAGCCGGGCATTCTGGAAGGCAAACGTCCGCGACCAGTCCATCTTGGCGTCGGCGTCGGGGTCCATCGGGGTGCCGTCGGTGAACGCCGCCGCGATATCCACGTTCTGGGCAGCAAGTGCCAACTCGATCGTTTCGGTGGCGCCACACATCGCGAACACGAATCCGCCGCGGTCAATGAAGTCCCGCAGCCTGTTCGCCACCGCCTTTTTCAACGCCGGCACATTGGCGAACCCGTGCCGCGTGGCGGTTGACACGTCCCGGTCCCGCTGCTCGATGAACCACGGCTGGTCGCGGAATCCGAGGTACAGCTTGTTGAACTGCCCGGTGAAGTCCTCGTGGAACAGGTGGACCCAGTCGTATTTGGCCAGATCCTCGCCCAGCACCTCGTCGTCCCAGATCTGGGTGTATTCGATGCCGGCGTACCGGAGCGCGAGGGTCACCGCATCGTCCCACGGCGGGGATTTCGGCGGCGAATAGATGGCGACGCGCGGCGCCTTCTCGAGCGGGATTGCATCCATGTTGCTCTGCGCGATCTCACGCCGCGCCGCGGCAATCGCGGCATCGTCGATCGGCAGCGTCGAGACGCCGTCGAGCGCCGCCTTGCGCCGCGTGGTCGCGTTGTCGGGCAACAGGAAGCTTCCGCCCCGGTAGTTCACCCACCATTCAGCCCGGTCGCCGTTCTTGAGCGCCGCGAACGTGAGCCCGTACGCGCGGAGGTGATTCTGCTGCGACTCGTCCATCGGAACCAGGAGGTGCTGGGCACCCGCGGGCCGCGCGATGCCCGCCGCGCCGACCACGATAGCGGTCAGGGCCAGGGCCGCCGGTCTCCACGACCGCAGGCTGTGTACCGCAACCAACTGCTGAGCCGTCACGCGATGCCGCTCCTGATGGTTTCGAGTTCACGCCGCGCCTGGGGCACCAGCGCGCTCTGTGGAAAGGACAATATGAGGTGCTCGAGGCGCGCGGCGGCACCGGCGTGGTCACCTTTTCGCCGCAGCGTACGGGCCCACTCGAGGTCCGACTCCGCCGCCTCGGGCGACAACGGGTACTGCTGCACCACGCGCGACCAGATGCGAATGGCGTTCGCGTCGGACTTCCGCTGGCTCCAGAGCCGTGCCGAGAAAGCCAGCAGCAGCGGAGCGGCGTCGCTCAGCTCCTCCGCGGCGCGCTCAAGGCGCTGGGCCGCGGCGACCGTGTCGCCGCGCGCGAGCGCGAGGAACGCGCTTCCCGCGACGCGTCCGGTGTCGGAGGTCGTGCGGCCCAGCATCGCCATGGCCGTTACCACGTCGGGCGTGACGTCGGCAGGCCGGCGAAGCCCCGCCCGGGCGCGCACGAAATCGCCGTCAAACAGGGCGATCCAGCCCGACACTTCTTCGTCGTCGTCGGCCGACGCGCCCCGAAGTGCGGCGCGCGCCTTGTCGACTTCGCCGGCCCGGACCCATCCCCACGCGATCTGCTTCGCGAACCCGTTCCGGGTCACCTGATCCGCGTTCGGCGCGTCGCGGGCCACGAGCGCCTCGGCGTCACCCGCGCGCCCCAGCATCGCCAGCGAACGGACCTCGAGGGGAAGAATCTGGTTGCGAACCGCGTTGGCGTCGGCGCGCGACCGTGCGGAGGCGAGGATCGAGAGCGCCGACTGCGGCTCGCCGCCGGATACCGCCGCGGCGGCAGCGCGCACCTGAAGCGCCAGCTGGGGACGCGACTCGGCGATGCGCAGAAGGGCGTCGCGCGCCGGAATCCAGGCCCCTTGCCGCTCCGCTTCGGCGGCGAACTCGGTCCACTCGCTCATTGCCGAGTCCGCGAGCGTCAGCGTGCCGAGGATGCGCCAACCTTCGCGCGCGTTCCCCCACTCCAGCTCGAGGCGGCCGTGCACCTTGCGCGCGCTGGCCGACGCCGGGGGCTTCGCCAGGGCATCGCGCACGGAGTCCCGCGCGCTCGCCGGCACGTTGAACAGTGAGAAGTAGGCCGCCTGGTCGAGGTATGGCTCCTTCGCCATCAGGTCACGCCACGTGGCCGCACCGCGCCCCCATTGCCCCAGTGCGACGTGCAGCTGAGCCATCTCGAGCGCGAACCCCGACTCCCCGAGCGCCCGGCTGCCGCGCCGCAGCACGGAGTCGGCAAGCGCAGTCCGGGAATCGGCGAGCAGCTGGCCCGCGTACTCCTTGTACGGCGTCGCGTCATTGGGCGCCGCGGCAACCCACGCGTCGAATGCCGCCGCCTCCTCGCGGTCGCGACCCAGCGAGCGCAGGGTGCGCAGCTGGATTCCGCGGAGCACACGTTGCGCGGGGTGCGTCAGCAGCAGGCTGTCCACGAACACTCGGACGGAGTCTTCCTGCCCCATCTGGGCAAAGACACGTTCCAGGCCGAGGGCGCCCTGCATCAGCTCGCCGCCTTCGAGCACGGCGCGCCAGGCCGCGATGGCGTCGCGCCACCGCCCCCCCTGTTCCAGCTCAAGCGCGCGATTCACCGGACTCGGCTGCGCCTGGGCCCCGAGCGACGCCGGCGGCGCCCACGCCATCAGGGTGAGCGCCGCCGCGAGCGCCGTCAGCCGTCGAACGTGAGCCGCCAGCCCGCTTCGGTCGCCGCTACGGTTTCTCACCGTTCAGGCGCCGGAAATAGTCGATCACCAGGCGCCGCTCTTCCGGACTCAGGCCCCGCAGCTCGCTCCACTCGGGCACGCGATACTTGAGCGCGGCCCGGCCGGCCGCCGTGCCGTTCGGCGGAACAAACGGGTTCGACTGGTCACCCGGCTTGGATTCGCGCTTGGCCGACTCGTCCTGCTTGTCGTTCTCGAGCGTCCGGCCCGCGTCGAGCATGCGGCGGAAGAGCCGCTGCTGGCGCTCCAGGACCGCAGGATCCACGGCGCCCTGCTCGAGCGCCTGCGCCAGTTGCCGCGCCTCGCGGGCCAACTCGGCGGCGCGCCCCGACTGGTCGGCGTCGCCGACTTCGGCGAGCTGGCGTGCCACCTCGCGCTGCGTACGGCTCAGTTCGCGCGCCTGTTCGCGCGCTTCCGCACCCGCCTCGTTCGCGCGATTCTGCTGCGCCAACTGCAGCAGGCTCTGCATCTGCCCGTTGAGCGAACCCTGCTGTTGCGCCAGCTGCTGCAGCTGGGCGAGCAGTTCCGGGAGCCCCGACGCCGATTGCGAGTTGTTGGCGCGTTCACGATCGCGGGCGAGCGACGACGCGACCTGGCGCAGCGCCGCAGCGGCGTCCGCCATGCTGTTCGGCGCCTGCGCCATCGTGCGCGGATCGCCGGCTTCGCGCGCCGCCTGCGACACGCGCTGTTGTGCGTCTGCCATTGCGCGTTGCGAGCCCTGCGACACCAGAGCCGATCGCTTGGCCTCGTCCGCGAGCCGCTCCGACGCCTTCTGCACCCCTTGTTCCAGCGCACCCTGCTCCGAACGGAGGGTCGGGCTCGACGGGTCGCGGCGTGCGCGCGTCGCCAGTTCGTCCTGCTGGCGCGCGAGCTGCAGCATCTCCTGCAACGACCGGTCGATCTCGCCGGTCACCTCGTTCTTCCATTCCTCGACCTGCGCCTTCCGACCCTCGGCCAGTGCCTCGGCGGCGCGCTGCAGCGCGTCGGCGGCCTGTTGCGCCGATCCCTCGCCGCTCTGTTGCTGACCACCCTGCTGTTGCTGGCCACCCTGCTGCTGCTGGCCGCCCTGTTGTTGCTGGCCCTGCTGCTGGCCCTGCTGCTGGCCCTGCTGCTGGCCCTGCTGCTGGCCCTGCTGCTGACCCTGCTGCTGACCCTGCTGCTGACCCTGCTGCTGACCCTGCTGCTGCTGGCCCTGCTGCTGCTGGCCCTGCTGCTGCTGACCCTGCTGACCCTGTTGCTGCTGGCCCTGCTGCTGCTGACCCTGCTGACCCTGTTGCTGCTGGCCTCGCTGCTGCTGGCCCTGTTGCTGCCGGTCACGCTCGTTCAGCG
>CAZLAU010000016.1:0-10822 GCA_964557615.1 uncultured Gemmatimonas sp. | reverse complement strand
TGCTGCTGGCCTCGCTGCTGCTGGCCCTGTTGCTGCCGGTCACGCTCGTTCAGCGCCTGATCGAGTGCCTTCGCCGCGCGTTGCGCCTCGTCGAGCGCGGCATCGGCCTGCTTGGCGGCCGTGTCGGCGTTCGCCTTCTGAAGCCGGTCGCGGAGCGCCTCGAGGTCCTTCGAGAGCTGATCCGTGCGCTGTTCCAACCGGCGCATCTCGTCCTGATTGGCCGAGCGACCGCTGTCCGCCCGTTCCCGCTGGGCCTTGGCCAGTTCCGATGCTTCGTCCTTGAGGGTCTGCATCGCGCCTTCCAGCGC
This sequence comes from uncultured Gemmatimonas sp., assembly GCA_964557615.1. Taxonomy (GTDB): domain Bacteria; phylum Gemmatimonadota; class Gemmatimonadetes; order Gemmatimonadales; family Gemmatimonadaceae; genus Fen-1231. The sequence goes on along the minus strand of CAZLAU010000016.1, from coordinate 10,514 downwards.
GGCGCGCTTGAGGATCTCGGCACTCTTCTCGAGCGCCTCGCGCATCCTTTTCTGCTGCTCGGCGAGTTCGGCAAGGGACTGCTTGGCCTGCTCCCCCGACAGCTGCTGCGACGACGCTTCGAGTTTCTTGAGCGCCTCCAGCATCTCCGGCGTCAGCGCCTGCCGCATGAGGTCTTGCGCCTGCTGCAGCTGCCGGGCAAGCGACGTGTCGAGCGCACCGGCCGACTTCAGGCGCTGCTCGAGGTCCTTGCTGGCCTGCTGCATCTCCTGCATTCGCTGCGCCATCGCTTTCTGCTGCTGTGCGAGCGCCTGCGCCTGTTGGGCCTTGTCGAACTCCATCGGCTGCTCGCCAGTCCTCGCGTCGCCGCGCTGGTTGGCCGCCTGCTGTGTGCGCTGCTGCAGTTCGGCGACCGCCTTGGACAGCGCTGCCACGCGGGCGGCTGCCGAGTCGGCCGCGGCGCGCGCCGCGCTCCGCTGCTCCTCCGTGGCCGGCACCTTGAGCGCAATCTCGCGGCTCACACCCTGCAGCCGTCGGGGCGATGCGTCGAACGCAGTCATCTGGAGGTGCACCGCATCACCCGCCCCGAGCCTGAAGCGCGCGAGGTCGAGCGTGAACGAACCGGCCCAGTCGGCAAGCCCCGCGCCGCCCAGCGGTTGCACCGCCGGCGGATCGGCGCGGCCACTTGCGCTTACGCGCCAGATGCTGAGCGACACCGACTCGAGCGCGTGGTCGTCACTGGCCAGCAGCTCGACGTCCACCTTGCCGTCAGGTTCGACAAGCGTGTCCGCAAACGGAGCCATGATCTCGGCGATGGGCGCGGAGTCCGCGACGACCTCGATGCTCAGCGGAGGCGGCACGTCGGCGATCTGGGTGGTCTGCCCCCGGGCGACCCATTCCCAGCTCCCGCTCTCGCGCGGCTGGAAACGACCGCTGAACCGGCGACCGTCCGGCGTGAGGCGGAGCGAGTCACCGCCTCGTGCGAGGATCACCGACGCCAGTGGCTCGGACGCGTGGCCCTCGATTTCCATCGTCGTCCCCGCCGGCAGCCGCAGCATCGCGTCACCCGGCAGAGTCTCGGCGGCCCTGCGAAGGTACGCCGGGAAAATCGCGCGCACCGAAACGTCGCCGAGGAAGGGCCGGTCCACGATGCGGATGTGCGCCGTGTCGCTCGACGACCGTCCATCGCTCGCCACGAGCGTGAGGTCGGCGTCGAGCGGGCCGATCTCGGTGGTGACCGTGCCCGCCGTGAGCGTGAGCGGCGTCTCGGTCCACGCGTTCCCCGTGCTCCGGCGCATCAGCGACACCGCCGGCCGACCGCCGGCGTTCACGGTGAGCCGAAGCGTTGAGCCACGGAGCAGCCGGGTCGGCACGTCCACCATCTCGATGGGCGGAAGCAGCGCGCCACGCCAGGCGTCCACCGGGTGCGCCAGTGCGCGCCAGCCATCGGACGATCGCGCCGCCACGAGCGTGCCGATGAGCACTGCCGGAACGATCACCGCCGCTGCCCGCATCGCGCCGCGCACGAGGCTGCGCTCCATCGCCGGTGCCAGCGGCGAGTGGATCGGCGCGAGCCGTTCCGCGAGCCGGTCCGACGCCCGTTTCACGAAGGCCGACTGGTTGCCGGCGAGCTCGACGAGGCCGCGCACGGATCCGTCGCGCAACTGCTGCTCGCGCTCCATCGCACCGGCGATCGCGACCGACGATGCATCGCGGTGGATCGCGCGGATGCCTCGGCGAATCATCCAGGCGGCCAGGAGCGCGGCAGCGCCCCATACGACAAACGGCAGGGCGCGCGGCAGTGTGATCCAGCGGGCGCCCCCGAGCGCGAGTGCGCCAAGGGACAGCACCGCAACAGCGGCCGCGAGGGCGCGCGCAGACACGGCGGTGCGCAGCAGGCGCAGCGCACGGGTGCGCTCCCGCTCCACGATCGCGAGGAGTGTCATGACGCGGGGCGGCTCATCACCGCGTAGGAAAAGAGGTTTACGCCCATGCGCAGCGCCTGTTCGTGGAGTTCCTGCGGATCGGTGGGATACGTGCCGATGTCTTCCCAGCCGTTGCCAAGGTCGGTGGACCAGCTGTAGTACACGGCCAGCCGGGTTCCGAGAAAGATGCCGAACCCGCGCGCCGGCTTGCCGTCGTGCTCGTGAATCTTGGGCAGACCCTTCGGAAAGTCATACACCAGATGGTACACCGGGTGCGACAGCGGCACGTCCACGAGTTCCCGGTCGGGAAACACCTTGCGCAGTTCGCGCCGGATATGCTCGTCCAGTCCGTAGTTGTCGTCGATGTGCAGGAAGCCGCCGCGGGCCAGGTACTCGCGCAACCGACCCACCTCGGTGTCGGAGAACGTGATGTTGCCGTGGCCGGTCAGGTGCAGGAACGGGTACTCCCACAACCGGTCATCGCCGAGCGTCACGCGACCCTCGGTCGGGTCGATCGGCAGGGACGTTCGGGTTCGGATGGCCTTGATGAGATTGGGAATGCTCGACGGGTTTGCGTACCAGTCGCCACCGCCGTCGTACTGCAGCCGGGCAATCGCGAGGCGCGGCGCGGGCACCGCAGCCGCATCGGGGCGCACGGCCGGCGTCCAGCCAGAGGCCGGCACCGCGATCAGCAGCGTGACGAGCGAGCGTAGGTTCATTCGTGTGCCAGCCGGTAGGCGACGTTTCGGGAAGCTCCGCACTCTATGGAAAGTACGCGGGCCACGTCGCGAGCGCTCAACCCCTCGGCCCGCAACGACATGGCCTTCGCCCGCAGGGTCTCCTCGTCAACCTCCGGCTTCTGGCCCCCGGCGACGAGCACGACGACCTCGCCCCGTGGCGCCACGGCGGCGAACCGTTCGGCCAGCTCGGCAGTGGTGCCACGGCAAAACTCCTCGAATTGCTTGGTCAGTTCACGCGCCACGACGGTTTGCCGCTCGCCTGCGCCGGCGTCGCACAGGTCGCGAAGCAGCGCAGCGACCCGGGCCGGCGCCTCGTACAGCACGGCGGTGTGCCCCGAGGCCACGATCTCGTCGATGGCGGCAGCCCGGGAAGGCCCCTTCCGGTCGAGAAACCCGAAGAAGGTGAACCGCTCCGCCGACAGCCCGCTCCCCACGAGCGCGGCCAGGAGCGCCGATGCCCCGGGGATCGGCACAACCGGGATTCCGGCCTCGATGGCCGCACGCACGAGCCGCGCGCCGGGATCGGAGAGCAACGGCGTACCGGCATCCGAAATCAGCGCCACCTGCTCGCCTGCGGACAGTCGCGCCAGCACTTTCGGCGTGGCAACCGCCTCGTTGTGCTCGTGGTACGACTCGACCCGGGCCGAAATCCCGAAATGCGACAACAGGCCCCGCGAATGCCGCGTGTCCTCGGCGAGGACGAGGTGGGCCGTGCGGAGTGCGTCGCGGGCGCGGTCGCTCAAGTCGCCAAGGTTGCCGATGGGCGTGCTGACGATGAAAAGCGAGCCGCGCGCGGGTTCGGTCACACGAACAGTTTCCAGGGCACCGCGGCGTACAGACCCGCCGTCTGGAACATGTGCCGACGTTCGCGCGTCAGGTCCTCAAGGAAGCGCTGTGGCGGCGTACCGTCGCCGGGCGGGGCGGCGAGCAGGAGGTCGCGGAACCAGGCGCCGACTGCCGCGCTCAGCGCCGGCGCTCCGGCGATCGGGTCCTTGACGGTGGAGGTGGGCGTGCGCCCGAACGACAGCGTCGCCGTGGCGTTGAAGCCGGCCGGCGTTGCGTCGATGTTCACGGCCAGCCGCTCGAGCGCCGGGTGTTCGGCAACGAGGTGGCGGCGTACGTTGTCGGCGACCGACGCGGCCGACTCGGTGCCGGATTGCTGCAAGCGCCGCACCGCATTTGCCATCAACTCGCGGTACGCCTGGATGAGCGCCGGCGCCGCCTGCGCCGGCAACGGCGGAGGTACCGGCCACAGGCGCGCCCGCACCCAGGTGTCCGACGGTGCCAGCAGGGCACGCACCTGTTCTTCCGGCGTGCCGAACGCGTCGTCGGCAAAGTATCCGCGGGCCGGCACGCCCTGCCGAATCACGACATAGCTCCGCCCGCCCTCGTGCATGAGCTTGAGCACGCCGTCGAACATCGTGCCGTGCAGGTAGTGGAACACGGCGTTCGCGTCGTCCTGGCTCACATTGTCGGGCCACGTTTCCGGTTCCGTGACCTGCGTCCAGTACATCATCGCGAGCTGCTCGTCGTCGGCCTCGTGGAAGCACACCTCGCCGTACTCGGCCTCGCGCGGCACCTTGGCCACGGCGTCGGCGATCGCGATCGGGTAGAACCGCTGGCCGTCCGGACTCGACGTGGCATTCACCACCTCTCCCTCCTGCATGAACAGCAGGACGAACTCGTCGGGCAGCCAGACGCACACATAGCCGAACACGCGTGCCGACCGATCGCGCTTGGCGTCGGTCAGGAGGTTCCGCACGTGCACGTACGCCAGCCGCGTCCGCGGCAGGAGCACGCGAAAGCGCGGAAACCGGAGCGACCCGCCGGGAAGGCTCATTGCGGCGTCACGGCCTCCGGCCGCCGTTGCGTGCGCGGGCCGGAGGCAGGACGGCGTTCACGCGGCGTGCTGGGCGAACTTGGCCGCCAGCGCCGTCTTCGGCACGGCGCCAATCACCTGATCGACCAGCTTGCCGTCCTTGAAGAACAACATCGCCGGAATGGAGCGCACGTTGAAGCGCATCGTGGTCTTCTGGTTCGAATCCACGTCGAGCTTCGCCACCCGGACCTTGCCTTCGTATTCGCCGGCGAGCTGGTCGAGGATCGGGGCAATCATCCGGCACGGACCGCACCACGCGGCCCAGAAGTCCACCACCGTCAGCCCCGGGTGCTTCTCTACCTGGGCTTCGAAATCCGCATCGGTCACTGCGACAGCGTTCGACATCGTCAACTCATCTCCCCGCGTGCCCGGCCGCGCGCGCCCCGAACGGCGGGCATCCGGCCTGCACTTTGCATAGTGTTCGTTGGGACGGCGCCGAGCGCGCCGCCTTCCTTACCATCACCGCCTTCACCGCATGCCTGCTGACTCCCATCGCGGCACCCGCATTGCCCACGTCGGCCTGGCCGTGCAGTCCAACGACGCCCTTCGACCCCTGCTCCGCGACATCCTCGGCCTTGCCACGACGCCGGTGTCCGACTCCGACGGGGCCCGCATCGCCGCCTACTCCGCCGGCGACGCGCTGGTGGAACTGCTCGAGCCTTCGGTTGACGGGACTCCCATTGCGAAGTTCATCGCCCGGCGCGGCCCGGGCATCCACCATCTGTGCTTTGCCGTGGACGATCTCGACGGAACCCTCGCGAAGTGCCGAGCCGCCGGCATTGTCCTGATCGACCCTGAGCCCCGGCTGGGCGCCGAAGGCAAACGCGTTGCATTCCTCCATCCGAAGAGCACGGGCGGCATCCTGATCGAACTCTCTGAATACTAACGATCGCAGCAAGCCCACCGAAGCGGTGGCGGCGTTCGGGGACCGCACAACGCCGGTTAGCGTCCGCAGAACCCCTTGTTTTGCAGCACCGACAGGTCGAAGTTCGCGACGAGCCAGCGTGCGTCCTTCGTGGGGGCCACCTCAAACCGGATGCTTCCGGAGTTCTTCCCCTGGGTCAGGTCCGCGGTCACGATCATCCGGCCGTTGCCGAGCGGCTGAGGATCGCTCAGCGTCCGACTGTCGTTCTTGAGTACGCACGCCATGATGAACGACCGGCTCTCCGTCGCTTCCCGCGAGTTGCGATCGCGGGCGAGGCCGGTTTCGTCGCCGAACACTGCCGAAATCGCCTGCAGATCCTGGGCGTTTGCGGCCGCAAGGATCATCTCGACCGCGCTCCTGGGCGAGGCGGCTCCTGTCGCCATTCCCGCCGGTGCGCTCCGGCAACCGATCACGAGGCAGATCACAGCGGCGATGCGCTTCACGTTGGCACTCCCGAAAATGGTGTGGCGTGGGCTGGCAGCGGGGTCCTTGACCGACCGCAAGTTATACATTTAACCGTCCGATGCACCTACGTCTCTTCATCAACATCGACCACGTCGCCACGGTTCGTCAGGCGCGCCGAGCCGCGGAACCCGACCCGGTGCAGGCCGCGACGCTGTGCGAGGCGGCGGGCGCCGACGGGATCACGGCGCACCTGCGAGAGGACCGGCGGCACGTCCAGGACCACGACATCGAGCGGCTTCGCGCCGTGCTGCGCACGCCGTTCAACCTCGAGATGGCGTGCACCGACGAGATGGTCGCGATTGCCGAACGCCTCGTGCCCCACCACGTGACGTTCGTGCCCGAACGGCGCGAGGAAATCACGACGGAAGGCGGTCTCGACGTCACGCGCGAACCGGAACGCCTCGAAGCCGCCATCCGGCGGTTGAAGGCCGCCGGAATCCTCACGAGTCTCTTCATCGATCCCGTCCCCGTGATGGTGGAGCGGTCACACTGGCTGGGCGCCGATGCGGTGGAACTGCACACCGGCCGCTACGCGGAGCGGAGCGATGACGACCGCCCACTCCGTGCGCTGCAGGACGCCGCCCGTCAGGCGGCGACACTCGGACTCGCCGTGCACGCCGGTCACGGACTCACCGCGGCCAACGTCGGCCCGGTTGCCGCGATCCCCGAGGTCGAGGAGCTCAACATCGGCCATACGATCGTGTCGAACGCGATCTACGTCGGCCTGCCGACGGCGGTCCGCACAATCCGCGCGGCAATGGACGCCGCCCGCCGCACGGCCTGACCAGCGCGGGCGACTCGCACTAACTTCCTCTCCGTCATGGGCACTGGACTTCTCGATTTCTTCGTGCTCGAAGCCGGCGAGTACACCGAGCAGATCGACGGTACGCTCGCGCGGGCGTCGGGCAAGATGCCGGATCTCGACGCGTTCACGCGCAACGCGCGCGCGCTTCGCGGCAGCGCGACGATGGCCCGCATCCAGGGCATCGCGAACGTGGCGACCGGCCTCGAGCGACTCGGCCGCGGGCTCCGCGACGGGAGTCTCCAGTGGACGCCACAACTCCGCGCCGCCATCGTCGCCGCCGTCGACGACGTCAAGATCCTGGTTCGCAACTCGCGGACCTGGGGCGCCAGCGACGACGCGCTCGCGGCCGCGCGCGTCGCCGAGCTGGACACCCTCGCGCCCGCATTCCAGCGCCGATCGGTCGTGACGCCGATGCTCGCGATCGGCAGCGGCCTCTGGATGGCCTCGGAAACCACCGACATCGCCGCCGGCCTCCGCCGGTGGGCTGAGGGCGGTGCCGGCGTCGACGCCCTCGCCGAAACGGTGCGCCGCGTGCGCGCGCTGCGCGGCATTGCCGCGCTCGCCGACCTCCCGCCCCTCAAGGACGTCATCGACGCCGTGGACGACGCGGCCAAGTCGCTCGAGCTGGGCACGGCGGCGACGGATGCGCATCGCTACCTGTTCAAGGCCGCGGCGGACGTGCTCCGCGAGTCGTCCGAGGCGGTTCAGGCCGGACGCAAGCCGGCCACCGATTCGGCCGCCATCACCGCGTTCACCGGGGCGGCGAGCCTGCTCACGGCCGGCAGCGACGACAAGGACTACGTCGTGCCGATCGCCGCGCTCTTTCCCGACGGCGGTGGCGAGAACGTGGTCCACGCCGCGCCGAATCCACCGACGACGCCGGATCAGCGCTTCCGGATGGAGGTGGTGAGTCACGCCGAGCACCTGCGACGACTCGTCGCGGACGCGCGCACGGCGGCGCACGGACCGCTGCGCCAGCGGACGGCGAACGAACTCCGCGCAGCAGTCCACGCGCTGCAACGCGCGGCCGAAAGCTTTGGCGAGCAAGCCACCGCCCGCTCGGTGCAGGCGCTGGCGGAGCCCGCTGCCGCGCTCGAGACCCGGGCGCTCGACGAGCTCGACCGCATCGCGCTCTCGCTCGCCGCACCCGGCGGCGCGCCCGCCGGGCCGCCGGCAGCGCAGGCGGCGGCCTCCGCTCCCACCGGTTCGCCAGCAGCGGAAACAGCACAACCGGCCGCCGCGACGACGGTACCGGACAGTGTCACTCAGCGGCCGGCCGCACGAGCGACCCAGCCGTCACGGCGGTCCGTCGTCACACCGGCGCTCACGCCGACGCCACTCGGCACGCCGGCGATTTCGCGGGCGACCGGCGCCATCGTGATGCCGGCGCCGTCCGGCTCGATGCTCGAAGATGCCCTCGAATCCGGCCTCAGCGGCCTCGCACGCCTCAACGACGAGCCGCTCGCCGAACCCGCGCCGGTCGACGACGACGACGGCGCGGTCCCGATCCAGGACCTGGTGTACCGCGGACGCGCGGCGCTGGCGCGCGCCATCGAGGTGAGCGAGGCGATCAAGACGGGCGGTGGAACGCCGGATCAGGACGCGCTCGCCGAGCTGTTCGACCTGCTCGAACTCGCCACGACGGAGTAGACGGTGCGCCACGGATGGCGCGCTGCGCTCGGCGTTGCCCTGAGCGCCGCCTTGCTCTGGTTCGTGCTGCGCAACGAGGACCTCGGGCGCGTGTGGGTGACGTTCGCCCAGTCGAACTTCGCGCTCTGGGCCGCGTCGGCACTGTTCGCCACGCTGATCTTCCCGCTGCGGGCCCGGCGTTGGCAGGCGCTGCTGGCGCCGACGTACGGACGCCTGCCGGTTGGTCCGCTCTGGCGCACCACTGCCATCGGCATGATGGTGAACAACGTCGTGCCGCTGCGGGCCGGCGAGCTCGCGCGCGCGTTCGCGCTCACGCGCGCGGAACCGCGCGTCAAGTTCACCGTGGCGTTCGGGTCGCTCGCCGTCGACCGAATCTTCGATGGCACGATGGTCCTGATCCTGATGCTCGGCGCAACGCTGGCGCCGGCATTCCCGTCGGGCCAGCTGATCAACGGCACGCCGCTGGCCGCGTACATGCGCCCGCTCGCCGCGGTGCTCGGGGTGATCCTGGCGGGCGCATTGTTCCTCCTGTTCGCGCCGGCGTTCACCGCGCGCGCGATTGACGCCGTCGTCGGTCGCGTCGCGCCGCGATTCGCCCCGCGAGTGCACGCACTCGTTGCGGGCTTCGTGGACGGGCTGCGCGTCCTCGAGCGCCCGGCGTTGATGGCGGAAGTCGTGTTCTGGACCGCATTGCACTGGCTCTGCAACGCGTTTGCGTTCTGGCTCGGATTCCAGGCGCTCGGGATCGACGCCCCATTCAGCGGGGCACTGTTCCTGCAGGGACTGATCGTGATCTTCGTGGCCCTGCCGTCGTCGCCGGGCTTCTTCGGGCCGTTCGAACTGGCCGGCACCGTCGGGCTCGCACTCTACGGGGTCGGATCGGAGCAGGCCGTGGCCTGGGTGCTCGCCTTCCACCTCCTCTCGTACATCCCGATCACGGTCATCGGCGGCTGGTACCTCACGCAGCTGCGCATCCGCTTCGCCGATCTCCAGGGGTCGGGCGCCGCGGAGCCGGGCTGACCGTGCGCACGGCGCGTCTCGCGGCGCAGGCCAAGCTCAACCTCTTTCTGCGGATTCTCGGCCGCGAGGCCGACGGCTATCACCAGCTCGAGACGCTGCTGCAGCGGGTGTCGCTCGCCGACGACGTCGTGGTGCGCACCGAAGTGGACGGCCGCTCGCTCGACTGCCGCGGCGCCGACACCGGGCCCGTGGAGCGGAACCTGGCGTGGCGCGCCGCGCTCGCGTTTCGCGACGCCGCCGGGTGGCCCGACTCCTTCGCAATCGAGATCACGAAGCACATTCCCGTGGGCGGCGGGCTCGGCGGCGGCAGCGCGGACGCGGGCGCGACCCTGCGGCTGCTGAACGCACTGGCGCCGACGCCCCTGCCGGTGGAGACGCTGTTCGGTGTGGCTCGTTCGCTCGGCGCCGACGTCCCGTTCGTGACCAGCGATTCCCCCACGGCCATCGGCCTGGTCCGTGGGGACGTGATCGTCACCTGCCCGCCGCCGTCGCCTCGCGACGTGATCCTGCTGGTGCCACCGTTCGGCGTGTCGAGCGCGGACGCCTTCGGCTGGTACGCGACGGAAAACGCCGGGGCCGGTCGCAAGGTGAGCCGGCTCGCAACGCCGGCGAGTGGCATTGCCCTCGCGTCGGTCGAAGCGGCACTCGAAGCGCGGGCCAGCGCGGGCGGCATTCCCGGACGGACCGAGCGCGGCCTGTCGTGGCGGGAGATCAACTCGCTCGCGGGGAACGATCTCCAGGACGTGGTCGTCGCGAAGCATCCGTCGATCGGCACGGCAATCGCGCTGCTGCGGGCGGCAGGGGCCCCCATTGCGCAGATGACCGGATCGGGGTCGGCCGTATTCGGCGTGTTCCTGACGCGGCCGGCCGGGGGCATGGTCGCCGTCCAGCCCGGCTTTACCGTGCTCCACGCCCAGACCCTGACGCGGGTGGCGGAGGTCGAACTGGAGTCGTGACGGCGGGAAGGCCGGGCGAATCCCGGCCACGCAGCCCGCTCGCGTCGCCCGCGCGCCTGACCCATTACCTTTCGCACGACTGCCCCCTCGTCCAACGGCAGGACATGCGGCTTTGGACCGCAGAATGGTGGTTCGAATCCACCGGGGGCAA
>CAZLAU010000015.1:16406-33228 GCA_964557615.1 uncultured Gemmatimonas sp. | reverse complement strand
CGCGGCAACGTGCACGCGTCGCAGCGGGTTCGAAGGACCTTCCGACGCTCGACGGGTAACTGGTGCCGTGCTGCGCGGCGCGCAGCACGCTGCGAACTGGCCACATCGCCCCACGCGCGCGAATGCCGCCGTTGCGCCCCGGGTGGCCTGCTGCAGCCTCTCCAGCGCGCGTGTGCGTCGCTGCATCGTAGCAGGTGCTAGTTGTCGACTCCCTCCGCTGCGACGCCGCGCTCCTTCCACAACGAGTACACGGCCGGGATGACGAGCAGCGTCAGCACCGTGCTGCTCACCATTCCCCCGATCATCGGCGCTGCGATCCGCTTCATGACACTCGCGCCGGCACCTGTCGCCCACATGATGGGGAGCAGGCCGGCGATGATCGCCGTGACGGTCATCATCTTGGGCCGCACGCGCTCCACGGCTCCCTCCATCACGGCGTCGAACAGGTCGCGGTGCGTGAGCCGGCCCCTCGCGGCCAGGCGATCCCGCCAGGCGTGGTCGAGGTAGATCAGCATCACGACGCCGGTCTCGGCGGCGACGCCGGCGAGGGCGATGAATCCGATGGCCACGGCGACCGACCAGTTGTAGCCCAGCAACCACACGAACCACAGCCCACCGACGAGCGCGAAGGGAAGGGACAGCATGACGATCGCCGACTCACCCACGCGCCTGAAGTTGAGGTAGAGAAGCAGGAAGATGATGGCGAGCGTGGCGGGGATCACGACGCGCATGGCCTGCTTTGCGCGTTGCATGTACTCATACTGTCCGCTCCACACGATGCTGTATCCGGCGGGCAGGACGACGTGCCGGGCCACGGCTGCCTGCGCGTCGCGCACATACCCGCCGATGTCGCGGCCGACCACGTCGACGTACACCCACGCCGTCGGCCGTGCGCCTTCGGTGCGCACCACCATCGGGCCGGCAACGGGCCGGATGGTCGCCAGTTGACCGAGCGGAATCTGGGCGACGCTTCCCACGCCTTGGCCAGCGGTCCCGCTCGCGCCAGCGGTCATTGGCATCGCGGCGCCGGCCATTCCGGGCGCCGGCGACATCGCCATGGGCACGAGCACCGAGGCCAGTTTCTCCGGGGTGTCGCGCAGTTCCTGCGGATACCGCACGCGCACGCCGTAGCGCTCGCGGCCCTCGACGGTCTGCGTGATCACCATCCCGCCGATGGCCGTCGCGATCACCGCCTGGACGTCGCCGACGTTCAGCCCGTGGCGCGCGGCGGATGCGCGGTCGATCTGGATGTCGAGGTAGTAGCCCGACACCGCCCGCTCGGCGAAGACGCTGCGCGTGCCGGGCACCGGCTGCACGGCCCGTTCGACGTCCCGCCCGATGCGTTCAAGGACGGCGAGGTCGGGCCCGAACACCTTGACGCCCACGGGTGTGCGAATGCCCGTCGCCAGCATGTCGATGCGTCCCTTGATGGGCATCGTCCACGCGTTCGTGACCCCGGGCATGCGCACGGCGGAGTCCATTTCCGTGACGAGCCGGTCGTACGTCATTCCCGGGCGCCACTCGTCGACCGGCTTCGGCGTGATTGTCGTCTCGAACATGTCGAGCCCGGCGGGGTCCGTGGCCGTCTCGGCGCGCCCGCCCTTGCCCCACACGTGTTCCACTTCGGGAAACGACTTCAGGATCCGGTCCTGCTGCGTGAGCATTTCGCGCGCGCGGGCGATGCTCACGCCGGGCAGGGTGGTGGGCATATAGAGGATGGTGCCTTCGACGAGCGGCGGCATGAACTCACTGCCGATCCGCTTCCACGGAATCCAGGTCAGCACGAGCGTGGCGACGGCGAACGCCGACACGCCCCATCGGTGCCGGAGCGTGAACGTCATCACCGGACGGTAAACGGCGATCAGCGCACGATTGATGGGGTTGGCGTGCTCCCGGTAGATGCGGCCCCGGATGAACAGGCCCATCGTGGCCGGGACCAGTGTCACCGCGAGGAGGCTGGCCGACGCCATCGCGAAGGTCTTCGTGAACGCGAGCGGCTTGAACAACCGCCCCTCCTGACCACCAAGCGTGAAGACGGGGAGGAACGACACCGTGATGATCAGCAGCGAGAAGAAGAGCGCGGGCCCAACCTGCTGGGCCGACTCCGTGACGACGCGCCAGCGTTCCGCCGTCGTCAGCTGCGTCGTGTGCAGCCATCGGGCACCCGGCGACAAGCCGACCTTGCGATCGATCGCCCGCTCGAGATGCTTGTGCATGTTCTCGATCATCACGATCGCGGCGTCGATCATCGCGCCAATCGCGATGGCGATCCCCCCGAGCGACATGATGTCGGCGCCGACCGGAACGCCACGCATTGCCACGAATGCCATCAGGATGCCGACGGGGAGCGTGAGGATCGCGACGAGTGCCGAACTGGCGTGCATCAGGAACACCACGCACACGAGGGCGACGATGATGCTTTCCTCGATGAGCTTTTCGCGGAGTGTGGCGATCGACCGTTCGATCAGGGCGCTCCGGTCGTAGACCGTGCGCACGACGACGCCGGGCGGCAGTCCCGGCCGCACTTCGTCGAGCCGGGCTTTCACGGCCTCAATCGTCGTCAGCGCGTTCTGGCCGGTGCGCATCACGACAATGCCGCCGACCGCATCGCCACGGCCGTCGAGTTCGGCGATTCCGCGCCTGACGGCCGGGCCCACGGTCACGCGACCGACCTCGGCGACACGGACGGGCGTGCCCGCGCCGGTCGCGCCGACGACCACGTTTTCGATGTCCGAGAGTGACTTGAGGTATCCCAGCCCGCGCACCATGTACTCTCGTTCGGAGAGCTCCATCACCATTGCGCCCACGTCGGCGTTGGCGTTCTGGATGGCGGTCATCACGCGCGTCACGGGGATGCGGAACGCGAGCAGCTTGGCCGGGTCGAGGTCCACCTGGTACTGCTTCTCGAACCCGCCGACGCTGGCAACCTCGGAGACACCGGGAACCGCAGTGAGCGCATAGCGGAGGTACCAGTCCTGCACGCTCCGCAGGTCGGCGAGCGTCAAACGGCCCGTCGTGTCCTCGATTGCGTACTGGTATATCCAGCCGAGCCCGGTCGCGTCCGGTCCGAGCTGCGGAGTGACGGACGCCGGAAGCCGACCCTTGATGCCGCTCAGGTACTCGAGCACGCGGGTGCGCGCCCAGTACAGGTCGGTGGCATCGTCGAAGATCACGTAGACGAACGAGACGCCGAAGTACGAATAGCCGCGCACCGTGCGCGCACCGGGCACTTTCAGCATCTCGGCAGCGATGGGGTACGTGACCTGATCCTCGACGATGCGAGGCGCCTGCTCGCGGTAGTCCGCCTGAACGATCACCTGCACGTCGCTGAGGTCGGGGAGCGCCTCGAGGGGCGTGCGACCAATCGCGAAGACGCCGGCGGCGACAAGACCGATGCTGAGGAGCAGCACGATCGGCGTGTTGGCCGCAGACCACGCAATGATTCGCTTCAGCATGGCCGCCTCACGGCGTCTTCATCGGCATCGCCGCCATTCCGGCAAGCGCCGACCCGAGGTTGGACTCGGCGTCGACGAGGAACGTCGCCGACGCCACGACGCGCTCTCCCACGGCGAGCCCACGCCGGATGCCAACGCGATCGTCGGTGGTGATGCCGATCTCGACCTCACGAGGGGTCAGCATGCCATCGGGCGTGTGCACGAACACCAGCGTACGCGTGCCCGTCACGAGCACCGAGGACCGGGGGACGTGCACCACGGGTGTGCTTGCCACTCCGCGGATGTGGATGGTCGCGTACATCCCCGGCTTGAGCGCTGCTGTCGCGTTTGGCAGGGCGACGCGCACGCGTACGGTGCGCGTTTCAGGCGTCACCGTCGGCGAAACGAAGACGATCCGTCCCGAACGCACCTCACCGGGGAGCGCGTCGAAGTCCGCGGCGACCGTCTGGCCCACGCGAACGGCCGCGAGGTCGCGCTCGAACACTTCACCTTCGAGCCACACCTCCCGCAGGTCCGCCACCTGGTAGACGGCGTCGCCCGCCATGATGCGCTGGCCGGACTGGATGGACTTGCCGACGGCAATCCCGCTCACCGGCGAGCGCAGCGTCAACGTCTTCTCTGCCTGTCCGGTACGCTCGACGCGCGCGATCACGGCGTCCGGCACATCCCAGTAGCGCAGCCGGCGCCGAGCGCTCTCCAGCAGGTCGTTCGCACGACGCGTCGCCTCACCCGGCGCGTCGCCAAGCTCCGCGACGAGCCTGCCGGCCAGGAGCAGTTCCTCCTGCGCACTCACCAGCATCGGCGAGTAGAGGCGCAGCAAGGGGTCGCCCTGTTGCACCGGCTGGCCGGTGTAGTTGATGAACAGCTCCTCGACATAGCCATCCACCTTCGGCGTGACCGTTGCGAGGCGTGTTTCGTCGTACCCGACCACTCCGACCGTGCGGATGTCGGCCGCGAGCGGCCCGCGCTCGGCCACGGCGTACGTCACGCCAATGCGTTGCGCGTCGCCGGCGGTCAGCATCACCGGGCTGCCAGCGGATTCCGCGGCGATCATCGCGTTGTGATCGTGCCCGTCGGCCGGCGCCGGCGGCGCGCCCGTCGAGCGCGTGAACCACAGAGCGGCAGCCGTGGCGGCAAGGATGATGCCGGCCACGCCGATCCATCCGACGACGGTCCGTGCGTGCTGGGAAGGTGATGTCATCGCGGTGATCCTCCGATCCTGCGCGGCGGTTGCGCCGTGTGGGCGTTGACGAGCACAAGCCCGGTGAGCATTTCGAGGTCCGCCCAGGCCCTTCCTTCGTCGGCCTCGAGCGCGAACAACTCCTGCCGATAGCGGTTGAGCGTCATGTGCGCGTCGAGCAGCGTCATCAGGTTCACGTCGCCGACGCGGTACGCCGCCAGGGACGACGCGACTGTTGCCTCGGCCTGGGGCAGTACGCTGGTGCGATAGAGGCGTGAGAGGTTGCGGGAGCGGAGGAGCGCCGTGTAGGCCTCGCCAATCGCGCCGTGCGTTTCCGCGCGCATCGAGGCCAGGTCGGCGGCCGCCATTGCGCGCATCGCGTCCGCCTCCTCGCGCTCCTTGAGCTGCCGGCTGCCGGCAAACACCGGGAGCGATGCACCCACCATGAAGCTGCCCATGGCCTGTGGACCCATCGGTCCGCTCTGCCGCGCGAACTGCACGCCGACCTGCAGATCCGGCCAGATCTCCCGGGACGCCAGTTGGGCGCGCGAGGTTGCGGCGCGCACGTCGTGCCCGGCGGCGCGAAGCATCGGGCGATTGGCCTCGGCCATGCCGATGAGCGAATCGAGGGCCGGCGGTTCAGCCGGGAAGACAGGAAGCGCGGGCTCGCCGAACGGCGCGTCGACCGGTGCGACGCGAAGCGCGTTGAGGCGCGCCGCCATTGCCGTGCGCATCGCGCCCATCCGGATGATCTCCTCGTCCATCCGCGCAAGCTCCACGCTTGCCCGAAGCACGTCAGCCTGACGCCCGTCGCCGACCTCGTACATGCGGTGTGCGATCGCCGACACGTCCTCGAGGAGCCGGCGCGAGTCACGCGCAACATCCAGGGCGCCGTCGGCCGCGAAGATGTCGTAGAACGCCATCGCTGCGCGCGCGCGCAGGTCGAGCGCCACGCCCGCCACGCGGGTGGCGCTGGCTTCGGCCCGCGCGGCAGCCGCGTCACCGGCGAGTCGGAGCTTCCCCGCTACCGGGAGCATCTGCATGACCTGCAGTTGCACCATCGCCAGCGACTCCATCGGCTGGAGGGACGGCACCTGGTAGTTCATCACGCCGAGCTGCAGCTGAGGATCCGGCATCCTGCGCGCACCAGGGACGAGCGCTGCAGCGGCACGCGCGCTGGCGCGCGCAGCATTGAGCAGCGGATTCGCGCGATCCACGGCGTCAAGCAGAGCGCCGAGCGTGGCACGCGGATCGGGCGGTGGAGCTTGCGCCTGCCCGGCCACCACGCGCGGCCCGGGCACCAGCAGGAGCACGCACGCTGCGCCAATGCCGAGTGTGGTACCTGCGGCGACGCGGGTCGCGATGGCCGCGCAGATGCGTGTGCTGAGGCCGGCCACGACGCGGGCGACGAGCGCGCGCGGTCGCAGCGATGACGCTGGATGTGACACAGATCCTCCGTGAGCTGATGCCTGCGGGGCAACGGCCTGTTGGCCGTGCCTCCCGCGCGTGACGGCGCGCCGGGACGCGCGGCGCTGCGCCGCGCGGTGAGTCAGGTCAGCAGCGCGGAGGCGGGACGGCCGGTTCGCGCCCGGCCGACTGGAGCGTGTTCACGGTCGCCGCGTCGACGTCCCGCGCGAGCGCGATCACGCCGGGATGGTCGGTTTCCGCAGGAGCCGCCGCAACGCACGCAGCGCACGGGCCCAACTGCAGCGTCGCGCAGTGGTCCGACTCCCGGGAGGAGGTATGCGCCGACTCGCCAGCGGCGATGTCCGCCGACGCCACGCGCGACATCATCGCCGCGTGGGACTCGGACGCGGCCATCCCCGCACAATGATCAGTGGCGTGTTCCGCCACAGCCGGGAGGGCTGCGGCGACCTGGAATACGGTCAGCAGCAACGCGGCGATTCCGGTGGTCCGTTGAAACAGGCGCCGGGCAGGTCGACGGGCAAGCGCGACTGCGGGCGCGGGTTTCGAATCGGGGGTGACGCGGTCCATGACGTGCAGTGTGCCCCGCCCGAGAGCGCGGGACAACGGGGAGTCACCGGTCACTCTGTCAGGGATTGCCTCACCGCGCTCGCGCACGCTGGGTGAGTCGGGCCGCCGGTTCCCTGCGTTGGCAGCGTTCCCGGCAGGAGGATGCTCCGATCGACCTGACGAATCTGCGTACGGCCACAGAACGCCATCGTCAGGTCGAGTTCGCGATGCAGAATCTCGAGCACCTTGGTCACCCCGGCCTCGCCCATCGCGCCGAGTCCGTAGTTGAATGCCCGCCCGATGTACGTGCCTTTCGCACCGAGCGCCACGGCCTTGAGTACGTCCTGCCCGGTCCGGATGCCGCCGTCCACGTGCACCTCGATCTTCGACCCGACGGCGTCAACGATGGCCGGGAGCGCGCGGATGCTCGACTCGGCGCCGTCGAGCTGCCGGCCGCCGTGGTTGCTCACGATCAACGCGTCGGCGCCGGTGTTCACCGCCAGCTTCGCGTCCTCGACGTCCTGGATGCCTTTCAGGATCAGGGTGCCGCCCCACTTCTTCTTGATCCACTCGACGTCGCCCCAGTTGAGCGCCGGGTCGAGCTGCTCGTTGGACCAGTGGGACAGTTCCTTCATGGTGTCCACGCCCTTGGCGTGACCCACGATGTTCCCGAAGAACCGCCGCCGCGTGCCGAGCATGCCGGCGCACCAGCGCGGCTTGGTCATCATGTTCGCGATGTTGCGGAGCGTGAGCTTCGGTGGCGCGGAGAGGCCGTTGCGAAGGTCCTTGTGGCGCTGGCCGAGGATCTGGAGGTCGAGGGTGAGCATGAGCGCGCTGCACCGGACGGCGCGGGCCCGCTCGATCAGCTGCTCGGCGAACGACCGGTCGCGCATCACGTAGAGCTGGAACCAGAACGGTTTCGTCGTGTGGGCGGCGACGTCCTCCATCGAGCAGATGCTCATCGTGCTGAGCGTGAACGGCACGCCGAACCGTTCGGCCGCGCGCGCTGCGAGGATTTCGCCGTCGGCGTGTTGCATCCCGGTCATGCCGGTGGGGGCGAGCGCGACGGGCATCGCCACCTCGGTGCCGGCCATCGTCGTGCGCGTGCTGCGGTTCTCGAGGTTCACGGCGACGCGCTGGCGCAGCTTGATGGACTGGAAGTCGGCTTCATTGGCCCGATACGTGGTCTCGGTCCAGCTGCCGGCGTCGCAGTAGTCGTAGAACATCCGGGGGACGCGGCGCTGCGCGAGGCGGCGCAGGTCTTCGACGCACGTGATGACCGTCATCGTGGGGTGGGCGCAGGTTGCGGTTTGAGGCGGGCGAGCAGGTTCTTGATGGCCCGCCGTGCGGCGGTGTCCACGCGGGCGGCCCACGCGAACAGCGGGGCGAGGCCGAGCCGGAGCAGGAACACACGCATCCGCACGCCGGCGCTCGAGTCGAGTTGGTACAGCAGGTCGAGCAGTTCAGCGCGCTCGGCCGCGCTGAACCACGGAACGAACAGCGACGCTGCCATATGCGTGGCCATCCGGCGGCGGGCGGCGTGGAGCTCGGCGGGGTTCCACCCGCGCCGGCGCCACGCGGCGGCGAGCGACTCGTGGAAAACGTGGATGAGCCCCCGCACGTGCTCGGCCTTGCGGCGCGCGCGCACGCCGCCGGCGTCGGTCCAGACGCGGTACCGCGCCAGCACCTGATCCACATAGACGTTCCCGTAGCCGTGGTCGGCGAGTCGCACCGCGAGGTCGTAGTCTTCCGCGAAGTTCGGGCAGCCGCGGTAGTACCCGGCCTTTCGCAGCGCCTCCGCGCGGAACATCAGGATGTTGGCCACGGTCTTGTAGCCCTTCACGGCCTCGCGCAGCGCGTCGCTGGCCCCGACGTACTCGCGCGGGCGAAACAGGCGCGAGACGGCGAACACCGCGTCGTTCGCGTCAATGCGCTCGACGGCCGTGTGCGCGTAGGCGGCCTCGGGGTACGCGGCCAGCCGGTTCACGAGCGTTGCCACATAGTCGGGCAGGAGGACGTCGTCGGAGTCGAGCCGCACGACAAACTCGGTGGCCGGCTGCGAGAGGACCCACGTCGCGTTCGCGGCGATGCCGAGGTTCTGCTCGTGGCGGTGATAGCGCACGCGTGGCTCGCGTGCGCACAGGGCCGTCATCACGGCCGGTGTGTCGTCGGTGCTGGCGTCGTCCGACACCCAGACTTCAACGGCGGGGAAGCCGTTCTGCGTGAGGGCGCTCCGCACGGCGCGCTCGACGAATGCCGCCTGGTTGAACGTCGGGATGCAGACGGCGACGCCGGGGAGCGTGGCGTTGGTCAAGCGGTCGCGACCGGTCGCGGCATGCCGAAAAATGCGATGCTTCGCGCGGCGGCGCCAAAGCAGCACGGTCTGCTTGCGGCGCTCACGCGCACTTCCTCACTTTCACGCATGCCCGGGCCATCGAACCGACAGGACCGCGTCGCGCTGGCCGCAGCGCTCGTCGTGTCGCTCGCGTTCGTGCTCCCCGTGCTCTATCGCGGCTGGGCGTCGTTCGACGAAGGCTGGATTCTCGAGCAGCCCTTGCGCGTTCTGGCGGGACAGCTGCCGCACCGTGACTACGACGACATGTGGACGGGGGGGTGGAGTTTCGTGCACGCCGCGCTGTTCGCGGTGGCGGGCCCGTCCATGGCGGTGATGCGAACGGCGACGCTCGTGGCGTGGCTGGTGGGGCTCGTCGTGCTCTTCGGCGTGGTGCGGCGCTGGGTGAGCGCGCCCGTTGCGGCACTTGCAGTGGTCGTCTCCGCCCTCTGGACGCTCTGGGCGTACCAGTTGTCGTCGGTGAACTGGTTCTATTTTCCGTGCGCGATCGTCGCGGCAGCGGCGGCGTTGCGGGCCGATCGCTCCGGGAACAGCCGGTGGCTGGCCGGAGCCGGGGCCGCTGCTGCAGTGGCCGTGGTGATGAAGGTGACCGGTCTCTACGTGCTCGCGGCGCTGTTGCTGTGGACGGTGGTCGCCGCGGCGCGTGATGCGCGCGCGGCGGAGCCGGGGGTGCGCGGTGACGCGCGATGGATCGCCGTGGTGATCGCGATCGCCTACGCAGTGGTCTCGCTCCGGCTCGTGTCGCGGATGGCGGGCGCGGAGAGTGCCGTCGTGCTGATCGGCGGGCCGAATGTGCTGCTGTCGCTTGCGGTGGCGGCCGCGGTGTGGCGCGGCGGGGCCGTCGGGCTGGTTCCGTTTGCGGTTGCGCTGACGCGGCGGGTTGCGCTGCTGATGGCCGGATTCGCGGTCGCCGCACTGCCGTTTCTCGCGCCGTACATCGTGACCGGCTCGCTCGGCGACCTGATCAACGGCGTGTTCATCGTGCCGCAGTCGCGGTTCGACTCGCTGTCGTTCCCGCCGCCGTGGTGGCGGATGGCCGTGAAGTTCTCCGTGCCCATCGCGCTGCTCTGGCTTGCGGTCCCGAGGGCGACGTGGACCGACGACGCGCGCACCATCCGTGCCGCGGCGCTGATTGGCGGAGCGTTCGGTGCGGCGTGGGTGTTGCTGCCGTTCGGCCCCGACTACTTCTCGGCCGCATTGCACGTGATTCCCGTGGCGTTGCTTGGCGCCGCGTGCTGGGCATTGATCATCGGTCGGGGCGCCGGGCCGTCATCGGACGTCGTGCTGCTCCTTGCGCTGGCCGCGACGGGGCAGCTCGTCCAGGTGCCGTACGCGACGACGATGTACTTCCTCGCGCCGGTGCCGCTCGTGGTCGTGGCGGGTATCGCGTACGCGGCATCGACGCGGCCGAGCGGCCCGATGATGCGCGCCCCGATCGTGTTCGCCCTCGCGGTGCTGACGGCCGCGGGGATCGTCGGTGCGCGTCGAGTGCCGGGAATGAACGACGCAATCCGGATGTGGGGGGACGCGCGCGTGCCCAGTGGCGACGCGATGTGGATCCCACGCGCCGACAGCGTTCGGTACGCGACGCTCATTGACGTCGTGCAGCGGGCCCGCCGGGGCGGGGGAGTTTACGCGTTCCCGATCGGAAACGAACTCTACTATTTCCTTGGCACGCGCAGCCCGACACGCTCGCTCATCGCCGAACTTGCGCCGGACGACGAGGCGCTGCCGGGTCCGCTTGTGGCGAAGCTCCAGGCCGCCGGCGTCACGACGGTGGCGCTGTTCGAGCACCGTGGCACGGCGGGGGCACCGCGCCTGTCGAGCGTCCAGCAGGCGCTGCAGGCCGCGTACCCGTGCGAACGGTGGGTCGAGCAATGGGCGGAAGTGCGCTGGCTGCCCGTGAACGGCAGCTGCGACCTGCCGCGGCCCTAGCGACTGCGCCTCACGGCACCGAGCGCGCCACCAGCAACACCGAACTTCCGAACGGCAGTTGCGCCCGCCCGAACACCGCCTGCTCGGCGAGGCACGCGGCGCGGAGCACGGCGTTGATCGGAGCGGGCGGTACGCGAGGCGGCCGCGGCTCCGGACGGATGACCGACTCGACGAGGCGCACGCCGACCTTCGCGGCGGCGGTCCAGAGAAAGCAGTAACGCGCGTGCTCGACGTGGAGTCCGGCGCCGGTCACGAGTCGCGCGAACTCGCCGCGCGAGTAGCGGGTGACGTGGGCGTTCAGCACGTCGTGCGACGTCCAGAGGGCGCGGAGCGCCGGCACGGTTGCGACGAAGATGCCGCCCGGTTCCAGCAGCGACTTCACGCGGCGGAGAAAGGCCGTTGCGTCGGCCACGTGCTCGACGACATCGAGCGCAAGAATGAGCCCGTACCGCGTGCCCGGCTGGAACGAGTCGTCGAAGGGCCCCGCGTGGATGCGCGACCGGAACGGCCCGTCGGGGGAGAGCAGCCCGGCGTCCGGCTCGACGCCGTGAGGATCGCCGAAGCGCTGGAGTACGGGAAAGAACAGCGCGTCGCCGCATCCCACGTCGAGAATCGCGCCAAAGCCGCCGCCGTTCGCCAGCCGATCGAGCTCACGCTCGAGGAGGCGTTCGCGCGACTGCCACCACCAGTGCTGCTGGTAGAGCCGTCGGTACTGCGCGCGGTATGCGTCGTCCACGCGGTTACGTCCCCGGAGCGCCGGGTCCCCGCGTCACGCGGTCCACGATATAGATGGGGCGGCGCTTCACTTCCTCGTACACGCGGCCGAGGTACTCACCGATGATCCAGAGCGAGATCAGCACCATCCCGATGAGGAAGGTGAAGAGCACGACGAGGGCGGTGAACCCCTGGGTCGGCTCGTTGAGCACCACCTTCGCGTAGATCGCGTAGAGCGCAAACGCGCCTGCCGCGGCGATCGCGAGCGAGCCGACGACGGCCGACACGCGGAGCGGCACGACGGAGAAGGCGAAGGCGCCGTCGAGCGCCAGCCCGATCAGCTTGGCGACCGTGTACTTGCTGTCACCGGCAGCGCGTTCGGCGCGCTCGACCGCGATCGAGGTCTGCCGGAAGCCCAGCCAGGTGCGAAGCCCCCGCAGGTAGCGCTCCCGCTCCGGCAGCGAGCGAAGCGCGTCCACCACCCGTCGTGACATCAGGGCGAAGTCACCCGCGTCCACGGGGAGCTTCACGTCCGAGATCCTGGCGATCAGCCGATACGCGACGTGATAGCTCGCGCGCAGCCACCACGACTCCTTCCGTGCGATGCGCCGCACGTACACGACGTCGTAACCCTCGTCGAGCCGCGCCAGCAGGTCCGGGAGCGCCTCGGGGGAATCCTGCAGGTCGGCGTCCATCACCAGCACGGCGTCGCCCGACACGTGATCAAACGCGGCCGACAGCGCGGCCTGGTGTCCGAAGTTGCGCGACAGCGACACGACGACGAGCCGCGGATCCCGTGCCGCCTCGGCCTCGAGCACAGCGCGCGACCCGTCGCGGCTGCCGTCGTCCACGAACACCACCTCGTGTGGCCCGCCGGGAATCCGGTCCAGCACGGCGCGAAGGCGCGCGAAGAGCTGCGGCAGCACCGCCTCTTCATTGTGTACCGGGATGGCGACCGACACTCGACGTGGCGTCATGGGCGGGGCGTTCCGTTGAAGTACACCATCTGCCACAGCGGGATGAGCGGGATGCCAAGCGGGTACGGCTCGAACGCGCGTTCCACGAACGACTCCGCGAAGAGCTCCCGCCACTGGGCGAGGGGGCGCGCGTGCCGTCCACGATCGAGCGTCGCCAGCAATTTCGCCGGATTCCACCGCGGCGGCATCACCAGGTCGAGCACGTGCACCGAGCCGCCGGGCGCGACGAGCCGCGCGAGACGGCCGAGCAGCGCGCGCACGGACGCGTCGTCGAGGTGATGGAGGAGCGAATTGGCGATCACGCACTCGAACTGGCTGTTCGGCAGCACGGCGGGATCGGTCACGTCGCCGACAACGAACCGTCCCGGAAACCGGCGTGATGCGCTGGCGATGTAGTCGGCGTTGATGTCGATGCCCGTGTAGTCGGCGTGCGTGAAGTGCCGAGCGTTCGTGCCCGGGCCGCACCCCACGTCGAGCACCCGCTTCAGGTCGTGACCGGCCATGCGCCGGAAGAACGGCGCCAGCTTGGCCTCGGCGAACGGCGCCTGGATTCCCCGATAGACAAGCGGGTTCTCGAGAAGCCGGTCGGCGATCGATCGCAGCGTGGTCGAGGCGGGCATGGGCGGGGGCTCCCGGATGGACGGGCGGCGACTGCCGGTCGTCACTGGCGCACCGGAAACTACCACGAACGCGCCGTGCGCACGTTGGTGGGCGGGCGCGGGGCCGTGTAGTATCCATCGCCATGGGCCAATACCTGATCACCGGCGGCTGCGGCTTCATCGGCAGCACGATCGCGGTGACGCTGCGCTCGGCCGGCCACGCCGTGACGTGCTTCGACAACTTCAGCCGCCGCGGGTCGGAGGTCATCCGCGGCCGCGTGGAAGCCGCCGGCTGCACGGTCGTCGAGGGGGATGTCCGTCACCCGGAGGCCCTCGACGCGTTGCGCGGTGATTTCGAGGTGCTCATCGAGTGCAGCGCCGAGCCTTCGGTGATGGCCGCGGCCACCGGGGCCGGCGCCCGGTACGTCATCGACACCAACCTCGGCGGCGCGGTCAACTGTTATGAACTGGCGCGTGAGCGCGGGATGGCCGTGCTCTTTCTGTCCACGTCGCGTGTGTACCCGTACGAAGAGATCAACCGGCGCCGCTTCACGGAGTCCTCGTCGCGCTTCGAGTATGCCGGCGACGGTCCCGGCATCACCGCGCGCGGCGTCGGGCTCGACTTTCCGCTGGCCGGGGCGCGCACGATGTACGGCGCAACCAAGCTTGCCGCCGAACATCTGCTGACCGAGTACTCGGCGCAGTACGGCGTGCGCAGCCTCGTGAACCGGTGCGGCGTGATCGCCGGGCCGTGGCAGATGGGGAAGGCCGATCAGGGCGTGTTCACATTCTGGATCACGGAGCACTACTTCAAGCGCCCCATGCGGTACATCGGATTCGGTGGCGAGGGCAAGCAGGTCCGCGACCTGCTCCATGCCGACGACCTCGCCGACCTGGTGGTCCGGCAGCTCGACGACGTCGCCCGCTGGGACGGTGCCTGTTACAACGTCGGCGGAGCGGCGATCAACCTCTCGCTGGCCGAAAGCACGGTGCTGGCGCAGGAGGCGACCGGCAATCGCGTGGACGTGGGCCGCGACGAACGCACGCGCCCCGGCGACGTGCGGTGGTACGTCACCGACAACACCGCCGTGTCGCAGCGCTACGGCTGGACCCCGGTGCGGGACGCCCCGACGATCTTCGCCGACACGGTGCGCTGGCTGGCGGCCAACGAGCGCGAGCTGGCGCCGGTGTTCGGGGGCGCGTGATGTTCTCGATCGTGATTCCCGCGTACAACGAGGCCGACGTGATTGGCCCGACGTGTCGCGCCATCGCGGCCGAGTTCGCGCGCGAGGGGATCACGGATTACGAGATTCTTGTCATCAACGACGCCAGCACGGACGACACGGCGAAGCGCCTCGACGCGCTGGCCGCCGAGTTGCCGCGGCTCCGCCACCGGCTGAACGACCTGCCCAACGGCTTCGGCTTTGCGGTGCGCTGCGGCCTCGACTATTTCGCCGGCGACGCGGCGTGCATCGTCATGGCCGATGGTTCGGACGACCCGCCGGACATCGTGCGCTACTACCGTGCGATGGAAGCCGGCGCCGAGTGCGTGTTCGGCTCACGCTTCATTCCCGGGTCGGTCGTCGAACACTACCCGATGGTGAAGTACGTCATCAACCGCATCGCGAACACCGGTGTGCGGCTGCTGTTCGGCATTCCCCACAACGACCTGACGAACGCATTCAAGTGCTTCCGGCGCGACGTGCTGGATGGCCTGCGCCCGTTCCTCTCCAACCACTTCAACCTCACGATCGAGCTTCCGCTCAAGGCGATCGTGCGCGGGTACACGTACGTCACAATCCCGATCGCGTGGCGAAACAAGCGCGTGGGCGCGTCGAACCTGAGCCTCCGCGAGATGGGGAGCCGCTACCTGTTCATCGTGATGTACGTCTGGC
Organism: uncultured Gemmatimonas sp.; assembly: GCA_964557615.1. Classification (GTDB taxonomy): domain Bacteria; phylum Gemmatimonadota; class Gemmatimonadetes; order Gemmatimonadales; family Gemmatimonadaceae; genus Fen-1231. Next base: position 18,146 of record CAZLAU010000015.1, on the reverse strand, counting down.
TCGAGAAGCTGCTCGTCAGCCGCGACTATCACCGGCTGCCGCCAGGCGCACAGCGCCGGCGGCCGAAGCCATCGTCTATCGCGGCAGCGCAGGGCAAGGGCCCGGACGCGCCAGGATGACGAACGCGCCCGACCGGGCGCACTCGCGAAAGTCCGGAAAGAGGACGGCGGGCGCGGCGTCGGCGGGGTCGGTCGCCACGTAGGCGACAAATGGAAGCGCCCGCGCCGCCTCGACAGTCAACGTGTCCGGCGGGAGCGCGACCGACTGCGCGAGCGCGCGGCCGAAGCCACGCTCGACGCGCAGCACGGCTTCCGTTCGGTTGACCCGGGTCGCGGCAAGGGGTGTGACGAGCGAATCCGGAACGAAGAGCAGCGCTGCGCGCGCCGATGGTACGCCGCGGGCAAGTGAATAGGCGTCCTCGCGTTCGAGCGCGACGATGCGAACCCCCGCCCGCGTGACCCGGTCCGCGTCGCGCATCATCTGCGTGGCGCGCGCCGTCAGCCGTTCGGCGTCGGCCGCGCCTCGGCGCCAGGTGAGCGCCCCGTTGCGAAGCACGAGCAGCAGCACGACGATTCGCGCAACGCGGGGGAGGTGTGCCACCGCGATCACCGCGAGCACCGACGCGGCCAGGAACACCGGGATCTGGTAGCGGGCGAGCATGGCCGGGGCGATCAGCAAGCTGATGAAGACGACGGCGACCGGGACCATCAACACGGCGGCTAGCGCGCGCATGACGGGATCGCCGGCAGCGCGCTGCAGCGAGGCGGCAAGGGCGGCACGCCACGCTGGCCGGGCCAGCGACGCGACGATCAGCAATCCGAACAGGTAGAGTGGGCGCCACCGCCACGGATATGCCAGGAAATCGCCGGCTTCACGCCAGCCGGCGGGCGATTGCCACGTTTCGCCGCCAAGCAACAACTGCTGCTCGCGAAACAGCGGGATCAGCGCGGCCGCGGCGGCGCAGGCGATCAGCAGGCCGGCCTGCCGGCTGAGCCAGGTACGCCACGCGTCAGGTGACCGGAGCGAACGGAACGGAATCGAGGCCGCCAAGAACGCACCGAGGACGAGGGCGCCGAAGTAGTGCGTGGTGACGACCAGCACGCCGAGCCCGGCGTGCAGCGGCGTTCGCCACGGCCTGTTCGCGGCGTGCGACAGCGCAAGCGCGGCCGTCAGGGCCAGCCACAGCGCATACGGACGCGCGTCCATCGTGGTCGTGCGCACAACCGGGTGCCCGAGCACGGCCACCACCGCAAGGAGCGCGACCTCGGCGGGCCACTGGCGCCGCACCGAGGCGTACACCACCGCGCCGGTCGCGCCGATCGCCAGGATCGAAGGCAGGCGCGCGGCAACTTCGGCGTGATCCACGAGAAGTGCCGCCAGCCGGACGGCGATGTAATGGAGCGGAGGGTTCCAGTCGGCGCCGCTCGCCACGCGCTCGACGAGGCCGTCCCACGTTCCGTGGGTCGCGATCGTCCACGACACGATTTCGTCGAGCCACAACGGGCGTTCCCAGATGGCCCGCATGCCCGGACCGGCCGTGACTGCCGCTACCAGCGCGACGAACAGCCCGACTGCCTCGATCGCGACGCGGCGGCCGGCCGGCCCGCCGGCGATCCCGGGCAGGGTCGATCCCGAGGGAGTGCGCTCTGGCGCCGGCAGCATGCCGGAAGATGTCGGCTGGCCGGGAACGGCACCAGCCGACGTCTTCACATCGCACGATCGGCGATGAGCGCCCGATCG
>CAZLAU010000015.1:15087-16306 GCA_964557615.1 uncultured Gemmatimonas sp. | reverse complement strand
GTGTGCATCGAGTGGACCATTCCGGCCTTCATCACGGCCGGTCGCAGTCTCAAATAGACAGCCAATCCGGTGGGCGTGCGGCTGCCGTACGCCCCTTCCAGCGAGGTGGGCAGGAAGTTCACGGTGGCGCGAACCCCGGCGCCGATGCGCGCCGGCCCGCCGCGGTTCAGGTCGACGACATATCCGAGCGTGACGTGGCGCACGTCCACCGACGAGTGGCCGGCGGCCGGCACGCCGAGCTCGGCAAGGTCCTTGTGTACGGATTCGGCGCGCCCGAAGATGCTGTGGCGGCCTCCGAAGTCGAGATTCGACTCAATCAAATAGCTTGCCTCGCTTTCGTCCTCGCCGGCGTGGCGGTTTGCGCCGTACACCGCCGTGCTGGAAAGCGTCGTGCCAGGCGTGAGTTCCCTGGCGTAGGCGGCCGACAGCGTGGTGCGGTGCGTGGACTCGTCCGGATGCAGGCCCTCGGGACTCTTCAGGTATGCGAACGCACCGCTCAGGCTCCAGTTCGCGGTGGGATTCCACGAGAGGCGGCCCGCGTAGGAATCCAGCGAACGGCCGGCGTAGTCAAAGTTGGTCCGGTTCTCGTCGGGCTCCCGGCCGTTGAAGACCGAGCCCTCGAGCTTCAGCGTCTTGCTGAACACCCCGGCCGTCAGGTTCCCGAAGACCACGTGCGTCGCGTCCTGCCAGTGGTGCGCGATGGGTGCAAACGGGTCGTTTGCCGCCGACGGGCGGTGGGGAAACGCAGCGGGCCCCGCCGCTGGCTCGCCGACGGGCGCTACGTACAGCGAGACCGCCACCTTCTCGGACACAGGGCGTTCATAGAGTGCGGCCAGTTCCATGAACAGGTCGTGCGGGTGCTGGCGGTCCACCAGCGACACGCCCTTGTAACTCTCGCCCGATTGGGCAAGCAGCGGATAGCCGCTTCCACCAACGGTGAATGGCTCGAGGCTCATCATGCCGCGCAGCTGGAGGTATCCGGACCCTGCAGCCCGCGAGGCCATCAACATTCCCCAATTGATGCTGCCGAGCTGCTCGTCGCCGCGTCGCCCGTTCTGCCTGGCGTACTGCAAGAACGCCACGCCGTGCGCTGCGATGGTCCACGGGCCGGCGCTGCGGTGCGCTGCGTGCATCGGCGCCGCGTCGGGGAGCCAGCTCGTGCCGGATCCGGTGCGCGCCATCGAAATGCCGAGCGCGCCGTCCTGCGCGCCGAGCGGGC
>CAZLAU010000015.1:10085-14987 GCA_964557615.1 uncultured Gemmatimonas sp. | reverse complement strand
GCGTCGTGCTCCGTGCCCGACGGGGCCGCGGGGGCCGCGCTGCGTTGAATGACGCCGCATCGCGACGCCACGAATCGAGTTCGTTCATAGTTCTTCCGAAGTTTGAAAGCCATCACAGGTCGTGCCGTCGGTACGTCCGGCCGGCACGGGCTCGGGCAGGCCGACGTTGCGTCGGCGCCGAGCACAGCGAATCCGGGATGTGTGGCTTACGCCTTCGGTGGCGGTGGTTCTGGCGCCTGAACGCGGACGCGTGGGGCGAGATCGTTTGCCGCGGTGCACAACTGCGCGGCGTTCAACGGCAGCGAGACGCGCGTCGTCACTGCGCCGACCGCGGCGGCGCCGCACGGTGCAATGGCGTTGCAGCACTCGGGGAGCGTCGGCGAGCCGTGCGGAGCCCCGTTCGAATCGTCCGGCTGGGACCGCTCGTCCGGCGCGGCTTGCGCACCACCGCCGTGGTGCGCGTGCGGGTCGGTCGCGGACACTGGGGCCACGGCGCTGGCCGATGCCGCGCACGCCCAAGCGGTGCGGCCCAGGGTGGCCTGGGCAAGCAGGGTGAGCGCGACGAGGCCGAATGCGCGACGGCGGAGCATTTAGGCACGCTAGCGGCTCACGCGCCGCGTCACAACCCGGCCAGGCTACGTGCGTGCCTTGCGCCCCTTCGCCGGCCACCCAATCTTGACCAGAGCACACGGGAGTACCGGGAGGCAGCCGATGGTGAACGACAGCGTACGCGAACCTGGCGCCAAGCCCAACACGGTGCTTGTGATCGAGGACATGGACAACGTGCGCCACGCGTTGGCGCGCATGGTCGCGGCCTCGGGCTACGACGTCCTCGAGGCGCGCGACGGTTCCGAGGCGGTCCATCTCTATGCCGCGAACTCGGCGCGGATCGTCGCCGCGACGCTCGACCTGATGATGCCGACCACGGACGGCCGCGAGACGCTCGCAATGCTGTCGGAGTTCGCCCCGGACCTGCCGATCGTCGTGTCCACGGCCCTGCCGCTCCCGGATAACCTTCTCGGGCGCGTCCCCGGATCGCGAGGCGTGGGGTATCTGCAGAAGCCGTACACGGCCGTGCAGCTCGACGCCGAGCTGAAGCGGGTCATCGCCGAAAGCGCCGCCGCCGGCTGACCGGCGCGCCGCACGCCGCGGCTGGCGGAGACGCGACGGCTCCGGGAGTTCCTCCGTCGGGTGCGGTTTTGGCGTCCGGGGAACTAGAATACAGGTACGGTTGCGCACCCCACGTTTCTCGCGTGGCCGGGCCGCCGCCTTCCCCGTCAGCCGGAGATCGCATCTTGATGCAAGAGACTGGCGACCTCATCACATCCCTGCGCACGACCTGGGCGCAGATCGTGGACGTACTCCCGACGGTGCTCAGCGCCGCGCTGCTGTTGCTGCTCGGGTGGCTGGTCGCCCGCATCGCGCGTCGCCTGGCCATCAAGCTGTTCCGCTTTCTCAAGGTGGACACGCTCGCCGAGAACATCGGCATCGAAGGGTTCCTGATGCAGGGCGGGGTGGAGTTCACCGCGGTGACCCTGCTGGGCGGCGCGATCTACTGGGGCGTGCTCTTCCTCACGTTCGTGGCGCTGCTGAATACGCTCGCGGTGCCGGCGGGAATGGAGCTGCTCGAGCGCATCGTGCTCTTCATCCCGAACGTGCTCGTGGCCGTGATCGTGCTGATCTTCGGCTCGGTCACGTCGCGCTTCGTCGGATCGGTGACCTACACGTACCTCAACAACGTGGGCAGCAAGGGCGCAGCGGCCATCGCCGCGATCGCGCGGTTCGCGATGCTCGGGTTCGTGATCGCGATGGCGGTGGAGCAGCTGGCGCTGCGCAGCGAAATCCTCGTCTCCGGCTTCCAGATCGCGTTCGGCGCCCTCTGCCTCGCGCTCGCCCTCGCGTTCGGCCTCGGCGGCCGCGAATGGGCCGCCCGCATCCTCGAGAAAGTCTGGAAACCCTGAGCGATGATCATTGACTGCCACGTTCACCTGAATCACTACGCCGACGAAACCGTCGATGCGTTGAGCGCGAGCCTCGCCAAGCTGCTCGCGACGATGCGCCGCAACCGGGTGGATCAGTCCATCATCCTCACGTCGTACAAGGTGTCGCCGGGCCGGCCGTCCACGCGTCAGGTGGTCGAGGCGGTGAAGGACTCGCCGAACCTGCACGTGGTGGCCGGGATCAGCTTCGAAACGGTTGATGCCGCGGTGATCGAAGACGTGGACGAGATGCTGGCGGCGGGATCGCTGAAGGGGCTCAAGCTCTATCCCGGCTACGAACCGTTCTACCCGAGCGATCCGAAGCTCGAGCCGGTGTACGAACTCGCGGCCCGCTACGACGTGCCCGTCATGATCCACTGCGGCGACACCTACTCGCCGCGCGGCAAGGTGAAGTACTCGCATCCGCTCAACGTGGACGAAGTGGCTGTGGATCACCCCGATGTGAAATTCGTGATCTGCCACCTCGGCAACCCGTGGCTCGCCGACTGCATGGAGGTCGTGTACAAGAACGCCAACGTGTACGCCGACATCTCCGGCCTCGTGCTGGGCGATTTTACGGACCGTTTCGAGGCCTACATGCGACGCCAGCTGCAGGACCTGCTCGTCTGGGGCGTGGACCCGTCGAACGTGCTGTATGGCACGGACTGGCCGATTTCGTCCATGGAGTCCTACCTCGAGTTCATGAAGGATCTCAAGATTCCGATGAAAGAACGCGAGGCCATCATGTGGGAGAACGCGGCTGCGCTGTTCAAGCTGCCGCGAACGACCGAGGCGGGCGGGCTCAGCTCGCTCCTGGGCGGACTCTAGGCGCGCCATGGCCGACGAACGGATCCCCGTCGTGGTGCGCGAAACGCGGCCCGAGGATTTCGATGCGATCATCGAGATGTGCCGCACCGTGTACACGAGTTCACATCCGTGGACCGTCGAGCAGCTGATGTCGCACCACAAGGTGTTCCGCGAGGGGCAGTTCGTCGCACTCGATGGCGTGACCGGCGAGATGCTCGGCATGGCGGCGAGCCTGATCATCCTCTGGGACGACTACGAGGCGCAGGGCACGTGGCGCGGCTTCACCGACCACGGAATGTTCACGAACCACGATCCCGTGCGCGGTCGGACGCTGTACGGCGCCGAGGTGATGGCGCGTCCGACAGTGCAGGGCAAGGGCGTGGGCACGGCGCTGTACAAGGCGCGCCGTGATCTGGCGGTGCGGCTGGGGCTGCTCAGGATCCGCGCTGGCTCGCGGCTCCGCGGCTACGGTACATACGCCAAGGAACTGACACCAGAACAGTATGTCCTCCGTGTGGTTCGCAACGAGCTGTTCGACCCGACGCTCAGCTTCCAGCTGCGGCGCGGGTTCCACGTGATTGACGTGGTCAGCGGCTATCTGCGCCACGATGAGGAAAGCCTCGGCTACGCCGCAACGATCCAGTGGCTCAACCCGGCGGTGGCGCGGCCGGAGGACTACGGAACCGCGAATGCCGCGTTCGCGGAATACGCGCCCAAACCGGGCGCCGTGTAGCGCCGCCTCACACCCAGCCGTCGACGCCCGTGGACCGCACCGAAGCCAAGGAGTCACGGTACACCGCGCCAGGCGCGTTCGGCTCCGCCCCGCTCGTCGCCACCGACGCGGCGCCTGCGGGGCTCGGCAGGCGAATCGGACGCGGTGTGATCAGCTGGCTGAAGGCGGCGACGCTGACGCTCGGCATCATGTATGTGGTCGGCTGGGTGGCGAGCGTGATGATCGTGTCGGGCTTGTCGTCGCCACAGACCTACCTGCCAAACGGGAACGCCGAGCAACGCACGGCTGCGGTTGCCCCGATGCGCGCGTTTGTCGCGCCACGCGATCCGTCGATCACGCCCGACGCGGCGGCCGTGGCGTTCTTCTCACTGCAGCCGCGGCCAACCACGTCACCGAGCCGCGGTTTCACGAATCGCGACATTCCGGAACGAGTCACTCCATCGTGGCGCACTGTCCCGATGCCGGCGGCAGCGTTCCAACAGGCCCGCCAGCGTTGGGACGACATTCCCGACCCCACGTCCGTGATCACGCGGGCGGCCGGGCGCCTGACGTCAGTCGAGCGGGAGGTGTTGCGGCGCTTCGGCACGGACCCGGTGTGGCTCGCGTTCGACCGCGTGGCCGCGGCGCCGGCGGTGGATCTCATCGCCGGCCAGTTCACGCTGCCGCTGGGTGAGGACGCCAGGGCATACGCGCGGCAGCTCATTCCATTCGCCGAGTCGCGCCGCCTGGCCGCGGCGGGCGTTGCCCGCGCAGCGTGGCACGTGTCCGAGGGCCGATGGGCCGCCGCCGAAGCCGCGCTTCGCTCGGTGGTGTCGTACGGATTCGCGCTCGTGGACAATGGACCGTCGACAATTGATCGGCTCGTGGGCACGATGATCGTCAACACGGGGCGATATGGGCTGGAGCAGTTGTTCACCGCGTCGCGCGACCCGCGCCTCGCTGTCGTGCAGGGAGTGGAGGCGGCCGCCCGCGAGGCGGCGTTGGGAAGCGCGCCCGCTCCGCAACCCGGGCTTGATCCGGGAGCGGGGTTTGAGGAGCGTCGTCGCGCGCTGATCGCCCTGGCCGAATCGCCCAATGTGTCGAAGGGCGTGCGGTTTGACGCGCTCTCGAGCCTCCAGTGGAACACCTGCTCGAGCGCCCGGGAGCTCGTGCGTGGGCCGGGCGCCGAGACGCGCGCCGCGTTCGAGGCCGTGCGCCGCAACTATGCGCCGTTGCCGGGCGATCGCGCGCTCGTGGACCTGATCGAGTCCGATCTCGCGAAGGGACTGCCGGGAGATGACGGGTCTGCCGGCGGGCCGGTGATCGTCGCCGTGCAGGTCGCGTCGAGGATGTACTTCAATCCGCGGCTCGGCGCGTGCGCAGCGACTATCGCACTCGGCCGCT
>CAZLAU010000015.1:7580-9985 GCA_964557615.1 uncultured Gemmatimonas sp. | reverse complement strand
CTCGAGTCGGTCCGGCGGTTGGCGCGGACGAAGCCGGGCTACGCCGCGCCCTCGGCAAACAGGGGCGCTGACAGCCCATCGAACGACCGGCCGTGGGGATCCTGCGCGGTACGAATCCCGTTGACGAGTTCCAGCGCGGTCTGATCGCACGCGGGCAGCGCGCGGTCGCTCGTCCCGAGGGGAGTCACGCGATCGCCCCACTTCACCACGAGCGAGCACCAGGTGAGCCCGCCGCCGAACGCCGGCATCAGCAGCGTGGCGCCCGGCGACACCCGGCCGGACTCGAGCGCCTCGACCAGCGCGACGGGCACCGTGGCGGCGCTCATGTTGCCGTACTTCTGCACGGTCACCATCACCTTTTCCATCGGCACGCCGGCGTGCTTGGCGACCGACTCGATGATCCGGAGGTTCGCCTGGTGGGGAACGACGAGGTCCACCTGCGCGGCCGTCAGCCCGGTCTCGGCAAGCACCTTGAGTGATGCGTCGCTCATCGCCTTGACCGCGCGCTTGAAGATCACGGGGCCGTCGAAGTCCCAGAGTGTGTCGCCCAGCGAAACACCGCGGCCGGCATAGCCGCAGCCGATGCCGCGTACGCGAAGCGACGGTCGGGCCTCGACGTCGCACCCGAGCACGCTTCCGATGACGCCGGTTTCGGTGTCGGATGCCTGGAGGACGACTGCCGCGGCGCCATCGCCGAACAGCACGGCCACGTTCCGGTTGCTCCAGTCCATGTAGCGGCTGATGAGCTCCACGCCGATCACGACGGCGTTCTTCACGACGCCCGTGCGGATCATCGCGGTGGCCGTCGTGAGGCCGTAGAGGAAACTCGTGCACGCCGTGTTCACGTCCATGGCCGCGGCGCGCGTCGCGCCCAGCGCCACCTGCACGCCCGACGCGCTGTTGGGAACGGCCTCCTCGTTGCTGCAACTGCCGTAGATGATCAGTTCGATGTCGCCGGGCTCCAGTCCTGCACACGCGATCGCGCGCGCAGCCGCCACGGTGGACAGTTCGGTCGCGGAGACGTGCGAGATGCGCCGCTCGTGCATCCCCGTCCGTGACGTGATCCAGTCGTCGGACGTATCGAGGAATGTCGAGAGGTCGGCGTTCGTGAGCACGGCGGGCGGCATGCACGCGCCCCAGCCGGTAATCGCGGCCCAGGTCATGCGCCGGAAACTAGGACGGTCCCGGCATTCCGCCAGCAGGGTGTGCGCGTCCGGCAGGCGCCCCGGCGCTGCGGCCGAAGCGCCTGCACGGCGGCCTCACGGCATGGCGGGTGCGACGACGTGCTTCGGGAACTGCTGGAACAGCTTCACCATGCCGCGGTCCACCCGCTCGGCAAGCGCAGGCATATTGCCGATCGTGCCGGACAGGTCGGTCTGCATCCACCCGCGCCAGATCAGCTTCTTCGTTGCCCGCTCGGCCACGTCCACGAGCACCGTGCCTTCCTCGTACTCACGCATCTGCGCGTTCGAGGCATAGCTCGACTGGTCGAAGCCGGCCAGCCGGTCGGTCTCGAACACGTCCACGCGATTCCGGACCGTGGCGTGGAAATGCACGGTCAGGTCGGCGGCACCGCGGGCCTCCTGCAGCCCGAGGTGCGACAACTCGACGTGAACGGCGTTCTGCAGCGCGCGCACGAAGAACGGGTTGTTGTCGAGGCGCGGGTCACCGGCCGGGAACTGGTCCGGAAGGTCCCAGGTAAACGTCCGATACGCTGCAGATTGCAGGGACGGCGCGGTGTTCACGCCAACCGTGACAGCCGGCGCGCATGCAGCTGCCATTGCGACAATTCCGGCGAAGGCAGCGAGTTTGCGAATTAGCATTGGTTGCTCCGGTGTGATCCTGCACGCATGATGCGTCGGAATAACCGAAGCGACAGTCCGACAAAGGCGCTCCCGTCGTGGGGGATTGCCCTACGTGCGGTGAGATTGCGACGGATGCGCGGGTGCAGCCATCCGTCGCGGGCGATCCTACGGCCTCACGGGCGCCGCCAGGTACGCCGCATCAATCGTGGGCGAGACGCCCACATCGTCGAGGATGATCGCCCCCAGCACCGTCTTGTCGAACACGATCCGGATGGACCGGAGCCGTGCGGGCTGGAATCCGCCAGGCGAAGCGAAGTCGGCAAGCGGCAGGACGTACGTCTGCGGCACGTACTCGAAGATGTTCTGGAAGCGCTGCGCATCGCGGCCGGCGCGCCGGTAGATGTACGTGTCGAGCGGCCGACGCACGACGCCGTACCGGCTGAGCGGCATCCGGGCGCTCCTGCCGTCGGCGTCCACCATCTCGATTGTGAAGTCAATCGGCAGCGTGTCCGCCGCCGGGTTCGGCTTGGGTGGCTTCGGGGCCCGCTTGGCCGAATCGGCGGCGGCCTTGCGCCGCGCCTCGACCGCGGCCTTCGACGT
>CAZLAU010000015.1:0-7480 GCA_964557615.1 uncultured Gemmatimonas sp. | reverse complement strand
GATCGCCACGCCGGGCGCCCCGGTCGTCAGGTCCACGTCGTCGTCGAACTCGGCGAGCGCGCGGTACCCGTTTTCCGCGAATCGGGTCGCGTACATCGTCTTCGGGAACCAGCGACCCGCGGTGCGGTGGTCGCGAAACAGCGGCAGGTATTCCGACTTGCCGTGCAGCGTGGTCTCGAGGAACGCCGAGATCACCAGCTTGCCGAACTGGCGCTGGTCCTCGGCGGGGACGAGCGTGCGCAGGTCCAGGTTGCGGCCGCTGCGCGGCCCGTTGTCCTTGTTGTTCCACACCGAGTTCCACTGGCCGTGGTTGGCGCGGTACATGTACAGGATGGACTTGAAATGCGGCTGCCCGTCCGTGAAGCGCAGCCGCTCGTACTGGCGAATGCCGGAGAAGGTCGAGACGTCGCCGTCGTGCGATCCGTGGATGAGCAGGTAGTTCACGTTCTCGAGCGGCATGAGCATCGAGGCGGGCTGGTACTGCCCGTCCACCGGCGCGATCGCGACGACACCCTTGATGGCGAAGTTGAAGTCGAACTTCTGCCGGAAGTTGTCGGGATAGTACTTCAGCTTGTTGAACGTCGCGGCGTGTGCCGCGGCTTCGCCGCCACGGGAGTGGCCCATGAGGACGATCTTCTCCATGTCCACCTTCTTCGACAGTGGCCCGGCGGTCGAGTCGTTGAACCGCTTCCACGCCTCGAGGTGCTTGAGCAGGAGCCAGGCGCGGCCGTCGTTCTCGCCGCCGAGCCCGTTGATGAAGTTTTCGTCAACGGAGACGAAGATGAATCCGCGCGACGCCATCAGCTCGCCGAGGTAGCCGTAGCCCGGATCGGAATAGTCGCGGGGATTGTGGTTGCCGTGCACGATCAGCACCAGCGGGAACGGGCCGGCGCCGTCGGGATACCACACGCGCCCGTTGAGCGGCACCGCCTTCATCTCGAAGCCCCAGAAGTCCTTGCGCGCCTTCACCTGCGCCGGCGGGACCGTCGCGAATGGCGACACGTCCACGGGCTTGGTCTTGTAGGTCACCGAGTCCTTGAACTCGGGGCGGTTTTTGTCCGTGCCCGATCCGTAGTACATCCGGCGTACCGCGAACGAGCCCGGCTCGGCCGGGTTCGGCGCCGTGATGGTCTGGTACGCGAGGACGGTGGCCGAGTCGTCCTTCGCGAACTTGAGCGACTGGGAGCAGGCCGCCGTGAGCACCGCGGCGCCGCCGGCGATCAGCAGGCGCGCGCCGGCGCTCGTGCGTGATGCGGGCGTCATCGCCACCTCACGGTGAGCCGGTGTGCCGCGTTGTTTCCGGCAAAGAAGTTCACGGAATACTCCAGGTTGAGCCGGTCGGCGTTGAACGATGCCCCGACGCCGACGGGCTTCTCATCGTCGGTTTCGGTCCGGCGAGCGCCAACGCGCCCGGCGACCGTGTAGCCCTCGATCCAGCCCCAGCTCACCTCGACGCCACCGGCCGGCGAAATCCAGCCTTCGCGGCGCGCCGTCACCTGCGTGGCGTATCCCACGTCGAGCGGTCCCAGCTGCTGGAGCCGCGTCCAGCCGAGGGCGAGTTGCGTCGGCACGCTGAAGGTGGCGCCGCCGGCGGTGTAGGGCTGCCCGATGTTCTGGACGGCGAGCGCGGCGGTGCCGCTCCAGAGGGCGCGCGACGTGCCGATGTCCGCCAGGAGCACGTCGGCCCGCGTCGGCACGACCAGCAGGCCCGAGGTGCTCGCTTCGCGCGCGATGATGTCCTGCGCGTACTTGCCGGCGAGCCCCACGCGAAAGCCCTTGATGGTGCGCTGCGCCGCCACCACGGCCGCCATGCTGAACAGATCCGCGTCGCCCGATCCGGTGAGAACCGCCGGGGCGTACGGGTAGATGGTGTTCGAGCGCGGTGTCGAGAAGTCCACGAGGTTCACGCCCCAGCCGAATGTGTACGGCCCGACCGTGGCGGCCGCCGTCGTGGCGATCGCACGGGCGTCGCCGCCGAACCCGGCGAGCGTGATACCGAACCCGCTGGTCGCATTGATCTGTGCCGGGTTGGTGAAGATCGTGTACTCGTCGCGGCCGGCGACCCAGGCATTGCCGAGCGATGCGGCGCGTGGCGACACCGGCATCAGCAGGGCCAGCGGACCGCCGTGCTGGGCCGGCAGCGCCGTGACCGGAGCCGCGAGCAGGGCGAATGCGGTGACTGCGTACGCAAACGCGGGTGGGAAGCGCAGGGAGGTGTGCATCCGTCGAAAGTGAGGGGAAGGGCGTCGTGGTGGAAGGGCCACGTACCACCGGTGCTTCGGCATTCGACACCTGCGGCGGCGAAACCGTTCGTGTTGCCGAATGCGGGGGCGGCGCCGGATGCGCCCGGTGCAGGAAAAAAACCGCGCCACCTTGCGGCGGCGCGGCCCGGTTCGCGATGGGTTACTCGCGCGCTGTGCGCCCTACTTGGGCTTGATCTCGATCTTGCGGGCGTTCGACTTGGCTTCCGGCGCCTTCGGCACCTTCACCGTCAGGATGCCGTCGTGCATCTCGGCGACGATCTTGTCGGCCAGGATGGCGACCGGGATCGTGAACGACCGCTGGAACGCGCCATACGTGCGCTCCCAGAGATGGAACTTGCGATCGCCGTTCGGTTCCTGCTTCTCTTCGCGGACCTTCTCGCCGCGGATGATCAGCATGTCCTTCTCGAACGTGATCGTGATGTCTTCGCGCTTCATGCCGGGGATCTCGGCCGCGAAAACGAATGCGTCGTCGACCTCGGTCACGTCCACGGCGGGGTTCCACCCCAGCGATTCGGGAAGCATCTCGTCGGTGAGCGGCTCATTCAAGGCCGCGAAGAACGGATCGTCGAGGAATGCCCGGAGCCTGTTGGGAACCTGGAACTGCGGGACGGCCGTCCACAGGGGGCGGCGGGTGAGTTTGGTGGGAATCATTGGACCTCCGTGTTGCGATCCTGGTGCTGCGTTTCGCCCGTCCGGGCGCCGCCGTACAGCGAGCGTCAATCGGTACGGGTGTTTGACGGAAAGACAAAGGTGCGGTTGACGACTCGGCGCTCGGCCAGCGCCCGTGTGACGTCGAGCGAGCTCACGACGCCGACGAGGCGATCGTGCTCGACGACGAACACCCGGTGGATCCCCGCCGTCCGCATCAGGTCGGCGGCGGCCTGAACCGTCGCCGTCGGCGGAAGCGTGCACGCCGGGCCACCAGACATCGCTTCCGCAACCGTGCGGCCCGACAGCGGGCCTGCTTCGTCGTCAGCGGAGCCGAAATCGGCGAGCGCCGTCGGGTTGCCGGCAACGAACTCGAGGATGTCGGTGGCGCTCAGCACGCCGACCACGCGCCCGCCCCGAAGTACCGGCGCGCCACTGATGTGCCGCTCCGACAGAACCTCGATGGCGTCGACGAGCCCGGTCTCGGGGGTGAAGCTGACCAGGTCGCGGGACATGATGTCGCGAAGTTTTGTCATCTGCGCCTCCTGTCCGGGGTGATCCACACCGTACAGGATGCCGGTATTTCCGCCGCGTCGCAGTCAGGCCGCCGCCCACAGCGTGTCGGGCGCTCTCCTACCGCTGTTCCCCGACGATGAATCCTCGAACCGGATGCGGACGGTATGGCGCCTCGAGCATCGCGCACTCTTCGGCCGTAAGTGCAAGCTCGGTCGCGCGAATGGCGGCCTCGAGCTGGGGCAGCTTTGACGCGCCGACGATTGGTGCCGACACACCGGGGCGGGCGAGCAGCCACGCCAGCGCGACTTCGGCCATCGACACGCCACGAGCCGTCGCGACGCGCTGTACGGCGTCCACGATCTCCCAGTCGGACGGGGTGTCGTAGAGCTGCTCGGAATACGCATCGAGGCGCGCCCGATCGGTACCGCCGCTCGTGACCCGCGCATCGGCCGGACGTGGCCGGGCGAGCATGCCGCGCGCGAGCGGACTCCACGGCACGACGCCGATGCCCTCGCTCACGCAGAGCGGGATCATCTCGCGCTCTTCCTCGCGGTACACGAGGTTGTAGTGGTTCTGCATCGCGACGAACCGGGCCCATCCGTTCCGTTCGCTCGATGACAGCGCGCGCGCCATGGCCCAGGCCGGCCCGGAACTCGCACCGAGGTACAGCACCTTCCCGGCCCGAACCAGGTCGTTCAGCGCTTCGAGCGTCTCATCAACGGGGACCTCAGCGTCCCATCGGTGGATGTAATAGACGTCGACGTAATCCATGCCGAGCCGGCGCAGGCTCGCTTCACAGGCCTGCACGATGTGCTTCCGGCCCAGTCCCTTCATGTTCGGGCCCGTGCCCATCTCGAAGTACACCTTGGTTGCCACGACCGTCTCATCCCGCCGGGTGAGTTCCTTCAGGGCCCGCCCGGTTACCTCTTCGCTGACGCCGACCGAATAGAAATCGGCCGTGTCAAAGAAGTTGATGCCCGCCTCGACGGCCTTCGTGAAGAAGGGTCGCGCGGCGGGTTCGTCCAGCACCCAGCTTCGCCACTTGGAACTGCCGTAGGTCATGCAGCCGAGCGCAATGCGGCTGACGGTGAGGCCGGTGTGGCCGAGGCGCGTGTATTCCATGCGACGAAACTACGGCCCGGCGGGCATCCGGGTTGACATATCAAAAAATGTTGATATAATCATCGCCATGCCGGCCACACTCAACGCAACGCACCGCGCCGACGCCGCCAAGGTGGCGGTCCTGTTCCACGCCTTGTCCGACGAAACGCGCGTGGCGGCGATACAGCTGCTGCGGGGTGGCGAACGGTGCGTGTGCGAGCTCCAGGACGAGCTGGGCGCCGCGCAGTCCCGGCTGTCGTTCCACCTGCGGGTGCTCAAGGATGCCGGCCTCGTCACCGACCGCCGCGAAGGGCGCTGGGCCTACTACGCTCTGTCGCAGGACGCGTTGCAGCTCGTCCACGACGTGGTGCGCGATCTGGCCACGCCGCCCGCGCGGCGGGGCCTCAAGGTGATCGCGGGGTGCTGCGGATGAGCGGCCCGGGAACCGCGGCACCACACGCCACGCCGCCGCCCGTGCGCCTGCTGTTCGTCTGCGTCGAGAATTCCAATCGCAGCCAGATGGCGGAGGCGTTTGCGCGGATGCACGGAGGCGACCGTGTCGTGGCGGCCAGTGCGGGGTCGCGCCCGTCGGGCAAGGTGAACCCGAAGGCCATCGAGGCGATGGTGGAGCACGGATACGACCTGACGACGCACGAGTCCACGGGACTCGACGCCGTGCGCGGCTTGGCGTGGGACCGCGTGATCACGATGGGGTGCGGCGATGTGTGCCCGTGGGTTCCCGCGGAGCGCCGCGAAGACTGGGCACTGCCCGACCCGCGCGACCTGGACGCCGCCGGCGTGCGGGCAGTGCGCAACGAAATCGAACGGCGGGTGCTGGCGTTGCTCGCCGACCTTGGAATACCAACCACGAGGAGAACACCATGACGTCCGTCGCAACACCGGCAACCACGGCCCCTGCGCGCCCAACGGGCGAGGCGCTCACGTCCATCGTGCGCGAGAAGTACGGCGCAGCGGCCCGGCGCGCGGCCGCCGGTGACCAGGCGTCGTGCTGCGGTCCGACGTGCTGCGGCGGCGGCAGCGGCGAGCCCACGGGCAAGGCCGATCCGATCACATCCAACCTCTACGTGCGCGGCGAAACGGAGCTGCTGCCGTCGTCGGCGGTGCTGGCGTCGCTTGGCTGCGGCAATCCGGTGGCGCTGGCGAGCCTGGAGCCGGGGCAGGTCGTGCTCGACCTCGGCTCCGGCGGAGGCATCGACGTGCTCTTGTCCGCGCGGCGGGTGGGCGCCACGGGCAAGGCGTACGGGCTCGACATGACTGATGACATGCTGGCGCTTGCCCGTCGCAACGCCGCCGAAGCCGGCGTTGAGAACGTCGAGTTCCTCAAGGGGCAGATCGAGGCGATTCCGCTGCCGGACAACTCGGTGGACGTGATCATCTCGAACTGCGTCATCAACCTGTCGGGCGACAAGCCGACGGTGTTGCGCGAGGCGTTCCGTGTGCTCAAGCCCGGCGGTCGGTTCGCCGTCAGCGACGTCGTGGTGCGCGGCGAGGTTTCGGAAGACCTGAAGCGCAACATGGAGCTGTGGGTCGGATGCGTGGCCGGCGCACTGGGTGAGGACGAGTTCGTCACGCTGCTGCGCGAGGCCGGATTCCAGGATCCGTCCGTGGAGCCGACGCGCGTGTACCACGCGGAAGACGCCGTCGCCCTTCTTGGCGACCAGGCCGAGGCGCTGACTCGCGACCTCGAGGCGATCGACGGTAAGTTCATGGCGGCATTCGTCAGGGCCACCAAGCCGGCGTAGCACCGCCGGAATTGCGGGAGGGCAGGTGGATCAGGCCAGCATCCGGCCGGCGACGACCGGCGACGTTCCGGCGATCGAGGCACTGTTGCGGCAGGCGGGACTTCCCGTCGAGGGCGTGGCGGCCATAGCCGCCGCCGCGCCCGGTGACATTGTGGTCGCCGAGCGTGACGGCGCGATCGTGGGCGCCGCGGCGATCGAGGTCGCGGGCAGCGATGCGCTGCTGCGCAGCGTCGTCGTCCGCAGCGACGGCCGCTCCGCGGGCATCGGCCGAGAGATGGTCACTCGCCTGCTCGCCGAGGCCGACCGGCGGCGGTACCACGGCGTGTACCTGCTGACCACGACGGCCGGAGACTGGTTTCCCCGGTTCGGATTCACGCGCGTGGAGCGCACGTCGGTGCCACGCGCGATCAGCGAGACGTGGGAGTTCAAGACGGGCTGTGCCGACACCGCGGTCGCGATGGCGCGCACGCGCAACGCTGGAACCCGGCCGTCCCGAAGCCCGTAGGGACGGCATACCCGAGCCCGAGGGGCTGAATGCTCGTCCTGCTGCTGGCCGTGATCCTGCTGGTGTCGCTGCTCCTGATCCCGATCGGTCTCCCCGGGATCTGGCTCATGGTTGCGACGGGGGCCGCGTTGATACTGTTCACCGCGTCGGCGCCATTCGGCTGGGCGGTCGTGCTCGGCTGCGCGGCGATCGCTGTCGTGGCCGAGGTGCTCGAATTCCTGGTGTCGGCGCGCTACACGAAGAAATACGGCGGATCGACGCGCGCCGCGTGGGGTGCGGTGATCGGCGGCCTGGTCGGGGCCTTCGTCGGCGTGCCGGTGCCGGTCATCGGATCCGTCATCGGGGCGTTCGTCGGATGCTTTGCGGGCGCACTGGTCGCCGAGTATTCCGTGGGTGGCTCGACCGACGGTGCCACGCGCGCCGCGACAGGTGCGACGATCGGGCGCGCGATCGCCACGGCGCTGAAGGTCGCGTTCGGAATGGTGGTCGCCGTGTGGCTGTTCGCGGCCGCGCTCATCTAGCAGCGCCCCGGCCTCCGCCGCCACACCAGGGTGACGCCGAGTGCTCGCATCGGCGGGCACCGGGTCGGCATATTGGGCGCGTGATCACCGTCCATCACGGCGACAATCTCGACGTCCTCGCACGGTTCCGGGCCGCCAGCTTCGACTTCATCTATATAGATC
>CAZLAU010000014.1:0-33968 GCA_964557615.1 uncultured Gemmatimonas sp. | reverse complement strand
CGGATTCCGCAACGCCGGATGCCACAACGCCGGATGCCACAACGCCGGATGCCACACCGCCGGATGCCACAACGCCGGATGCCACAACGCCGGATGCCACACCGCCGGATTCCGTGGCGCCCGGCCTTGGAACGCCGGTTACCGCCACGCCCGATGTACCGGTGCCGGCCGCTCCCCTCCCATTCCTCTGGCGGGTGATGCTGGCCGTGGCCGCCGGGACGGCGCTGTCGAGCTTCATGTACGAGATCGCGTGGGTCCGCATGCTCTCGCTCGTGCTCGGCAGCGCCACGCATTCCTTCGAACTGATGCTGTCCGCGTTCATCCTCGGGCTGGCACTTGGCGCTTTCTGGGTGCGGAACAGGGCGGACACCTTCCGCAACCCGATCCGAGCGCTCGCCGTCACGCAGTGGGCGATGGGCGCGCTCGCGGTGTTCACGCTCACCGCGTATCTCTCGACGTTCGACTGGATGGCATTCCTGATCCAGGCACTCGACCAGAACGCCGACGGATATCAGCTGTTCACGGTCGCCAAGTACGGCATCGCACTGGCCGTGATGGTGCCCGCCACGTTCTGCGCAGGCGTCACGCTCCCGCTGATCACCCGCATCCTGATCTCAGCCGGTGGCGGCGAGCGCGCGATCGGCGCCGTGTACAGCATCAACACGCTCGGGTCGATCGTCGGCGTGGCACTCGCCGCGCTCGTGCTGATGCCGCTCATCGGCCTCAAGGCGCTGCTCATCACGGGCGGCGTGATCGACATGGCGCTCGGCGTGTGGCTGATGTTCATCGCCGGACGGACACACGCGGAAACACGGCGTTTTGCCGTTGCACTCGTCGGCGCCACGGTGTTCGTGGCAGCGGCCGGCGCCGTCAACGCGAACTTCGACCGCGGCATCCTGACGAGCGGGGTGTTCCGGTACGGCACGGTGCCCGCCGCGGGCGAGCGCACGGCCGGCATGGTGTTCTACGAGGACGGTCGCACGGCGACGGTGAGCGTGCGCAAGGCCAGCGACGGCAGCTACTCGATCGCGACGAACGGCAAGCCCGACGCGTCGCTCTCCGCCATCTGGTTCTCGGAGGACTCGACCGACCTCGCCGGCAAGCGCATCGACGGCGACGAGTCCACCCAGGTGCTCCTCCCGCTGACGACCCTCGCGCACGTTCCGCGCGCGCGGCACGCCGCGGTGATCGGCAATGGGTCGGGCATGTCGAGCCACTTCCTCCTTGGCAGCCCGACGATCGAGGAACTCGTCACGATCGACATCGAGCCCGAGATGATCAACGGCTCGCGCACGTTCCACGCCGTCAATCACCGCGTCTTCGACGACCCGCGTTCGCGGTTCGTGCACGACGATGCCAAGAGCTTCTTCGCGGCGGCCAACCGGAAGTTCGACCTGATCCTCTCCGAACCGTCGAACCCCTGGGTCAGTGGCGTCAGCGGGCTGTTCACCGATGAGTTCTACCAGCGCATCCGGACGTATCTCACGCCGGACGGCGTGTTCGGCCAGTGGCTGCACCTGTACGAGATCGACGACGACCTCGTGCTCTCCGTGATCCAGGCCGTGCACAAGAATTTCCCGTCGTATGAGATCTTCCTCACGGCCGACGTGGACCTGCTGATCGTTGCGTCGAACAAGGACACCTTGCCCACGCCGGACTGGTCGGTCTATCGCCTGCCGGACATCCAGCACGATCTCCGGCGCTTCTTTGCGCTCACCGGCGAAGCGATCGAAGGCACGCGCCTCGTGTCGCGCGATGCGCTCGCGCCGCTCATCGGGGACGGCACCGGCGCCAATTCCGACTTTTTTCCGCGGCTCGACCTCCTGACGGAACAGGCGCGTTACGAAAAGCGATTTGCCTACGGATTTGCGGGGCTTGGTGAGGACCGATTCGACCTTGGCGCGTTGCTCAGCAGCCGTCGGATGGCGCCGATCAGCGACCCGCTGGCGCCGCTGGGCATCGAGCGACTGCGCGCGCGCGCACTGTCGGCCGCGTTGCGCCTCGATCGCGGCGCGTTCGTCGCCGGCACGGATCGCACGCGGTATCGCGCCGCGGCCGCCCGCCAGCAGACGCTCAACGACCGGATGGCCGCCGGGCACGCCCCGGTGGACTGGCCGGAGTTCATGACGCTCGTCGAGAAGGTGGACAAGGACATCCACGGCGGATCCATGGGCTGGGCCGACGAGTCGTTCTACCAGCCGCTGATCCGGTTCATGCGTGCGCAGCAGGCGCCCGACGACGCACTCGGCGCCGTGCGATTCCTTCGGGCGGTGTCTGGCTACAACTGGATCGAAGCCGCCGGACAGATCGACGGCGTGCTCTTCGCGATCGAGAACAACCTGAAGTGGATCAACCCCGACACGTTCCGCGACGGTGCGGTCGTCGCCCTGCTCAAGACCGGGGACTTCAGCAAGGCGCGCACCGTCTTCAATCGCCTGGGCGACTACTCCGACCGCTCGGCGAACGACCTGCGCACGCAGATGCTGGGCGCGGCGGTCGCGCAGGCGGTGAAGGCTGCGGCCGCAGGCGCCGCGGATTCCGGAGCGACGACCCCGACGAACAAGCCATAGCGCGCTCGCTGCGCGTCAATTCCGGCGCAGCACCTGCCCGGCGCGCACGCTCGTGAACTTTCCGTCGGCCACGACAGCCTGACCGGCGACGAACACCCATTCGATGCCGACCGGGTACTGGTGCGGTTCAGTGAAGGTCGCCTTGTCACCAACGGTTGCCGGATCGAACACCGTGATGTCCGCCACGCATCCCTCACGGATGCATCCGCGGTCGCCGAGCCCGAGCCGCTTCGCCGGCATCCCGGTCATCTTCTGCACCGCGTTCTCGAGCGTCAGCACGTTCTGCACTCGTACGTACTCGCCCAGCACCCGCGGAAACGTGCCGTAATTGCGCGGGTGCGGCACTTCGGGGCCGGGCCTGGACAGCCGCCCATCGCTCGCGATCATGGTCATCGGATGAGCCATGATGCGGCGTACGTCGGATTCGTCGATCACGTGAAACACCATGGATGGCGCGCCGTTAAGCACGCCTTCGATCACAAGCGGCACTGCGCCCTCGGGAGTCGGGGGCAACCCACGCTTCACAGCCCAGTCGTAGAGCGACTTGCCGTTCAGCGACGGATCCCAGGATACGCTGGCGAACTGTACGCGGCGGATGTCGCCGCCGCCGCGGTCATTGAGCAGCAGGTCGAGCACATCACGCTCGATGGCATTCCGCAGCTCGGGATCGGCGAGCCGCTTTCGCAGCTCGGCCACGCCGCCGGCCATCGCCCAGTTCGGCATGAGCACGCCAAATCCCGTGGAGCTTGCCGTGTACGGATACTGGTCGATCATCACGTCGGTGCCGGCGGCGCGCGCCGAATCGACCATCCGCAGCGTCGTCACACTCCGGCCCCACATGATCTGGCCGATGACCTTGTGGTGCGTGAGCACGACGGGAATCTTCGCCTGCCGCCCAATCTCCAGCGCCTCGGCCACCCCGGGAATCAGGCCACGGCCTTCTTCGCGGAGGTGTGACGTATAGATGCCGCCCGACGCGGCCGCCACCTTCGCGAGCTCGACGACTTCGTCGGTCTTCGCGAAGAACCCGGGCACGTAGCGCAACCCGGTGCTGATGCCGAACGCACCCTCACGCATTCCGGTGGCGACCATCTGTTTCATTCGCGCGAGTTCGGCAGCGGTCGGCGCGCGATCGGCCGTGCCCATCACTTCGCGGCGAATCGTGTTGTGGCCCACGAGGTAGGCCACGTTGATGCCGAGTCCCGCTCGCCCTGCGGAATCGAGGTACGCGCCGAAGGGCCACGGGCCGCCGCCGTCGGGTCCGCCGAGCGCCAGCGTGATGCCCTGACGCGCCGAACTTTCCGCGTCGGGCATCTGCAGGAGCGGCTCGAGGTGGGCGTGCATGTCGATGAAGCCCGGTGCCACGACGCGTCCTTTCACGTCGACGACGCGCTTCGCCTGATTGGCCGGGATCTGCTCGCGCGCCACGCGGGTGATGCGGTTGCCGGTGATGCCGACGGACCCCGCGTAGCGCGGGGCGCCACTGCCATCGACGATGGTGGCGTTGGCGAGCACCAGGTCATACTGCTGCGCCTCAGCGACCGGCGCAGCGAGCAGGGAGAAGGCGACAGCGATCGTTCGGCGCACAGAGGGGCTCCGGTCGTGGTACGGTGGAACGTACCACGCGCGGGTTGCGCCCCGCGAGGGTGAGCGCCGGGACTAGCGGGCCGGGGTCATCTCCTCGAGCGCCACCGCCGCACGAATCGCGGCGTCAAGATCGGACCAGAGGTCCTCGACGTGCTCCAGGCCCACTGACAGCCGAAGCATTCCGGGCGTGACTCCCTCTGCGGCGAGCGCGCCCGCCTCCACCACGCGGTGGGTGAGTCCCGCCGGGTGCTGGATCAGCGTATCGCACGACCCGAGCGAGACGGCTGGTGTCGCGATGTTCACGGCGCGCATCACGGCCGCCGCGGCATCGTATCCGCCGTGGACGGTGAACGCGATCATCGCGCCCGGCCCGGCCATCTGTGTTCCAACGATGTTGTGCGGGTCTCCATCCGGCAGGCCGGGGTACCGCACGCCCTCCACGCCATCGTGATTCGCAAGCCGTTCGGCGATCACCAAGGCCGTCGCCTGTGCAGCGCGCACCCGCACGGGCAGGGTCTGCAGTCCGCGATGGAGCAAGTACGCCGCCATCGGATGCAGCAATGCGCCCGTGAGCACGCGCACCACGCGCAGTTCCTTCGCCCACTCGTCGTTGGTCGCCACGACGCCGGCAATCACGTCGCCGTGCCCGCCGATGTACTTGGTGGCGCTGTGGAGCGCCATTGCCGCTCCGTGCCGCAGCGGCTGCTGCAGCACCGGCGTCGCGAACGTGGAGTCCACGACGACGGGCACCCTACCCGCCTGCCGCACCACGTCGGCGATGTCCACCAGCGCGAGCGTGGGATTCCCCGGCGTCTCGATCATCACGAGCGACGTGTCGTCGCGGAGCGATTCGCCGACCGTCTCGGGCGTCGCCCAGGTGACGTCGAGCCCAAGGAGTCCGCACGACAGCAGATGGTCGGTGCTTCCATAGATCGGCCGCACAGCCACGACGTGCGTTCCGCGCTGCCGCGCGGCCAGCAAGACGGCCGTGATCGCCGCCATCCCGGAACTGAAGGCCACCGAGTCGGCCGCGCCCTCGAGTTCGGCGAACGCGCGCTCGAACCGGCTCACGGTCGGGTTGTCGAGCCGCGCATAGATCTTCTCTGCCCTCGGGCGCTCGCCGGCCAACATCGCATCAAGGTCGGCGGTGGCGTCGGACAGCGCTTCTATTGGATAGGTGGTGGACAGGTCCATCGGCGGGGCGTGCACGCCGAGTACACGAAAGTCATTGCGGGCCGCATGAACGGCGGCTGTTTCGATTCGCTGGATCATCGAATGCCTCCCGGAATATCTGTCACATTGAAAGATATTCTTCGGTATTGTATTGTTCCAACGAATCATTTTCGGAGTTGTGGTGCAATTTCAGGACTTGGACCGAACAGATCACGCCATCCTGGCCGCTTTGCAGAATGATGGTCGGCTGAGCAACAAGCAGCTCGCCTCGCTCGTCGGACTCGCCCCATCGAGTTGCCACGAACGGGTGAAGAAGCTCACAGCCGCTGGCGCAATTCGCGGCTTTCACGCCGAGATCAACCCGGCTGCGCTGGGATACACGCTCGAGGCGATGATCGCCGTGCGGCTCCAGCGCCATTCGCGCGATCAGTTCGACTCGTTCCGCACGGCCCTGCTGGCGCTCGACGAGGTCAAGACGGTACATCACCTTGCGGGAGAGAATGACTTCCTCGTGCACGTGATGGCCCGCGACACGGCCCACTTGCGCGACCTGGCGCTCGATCACTTCATCGTCCGCCCCGAAGTGGGGCACATCGAAACATGGCTGATCTTCGAACACATCCGCGGATGACCTTCCCGCACCGATCACGTGCGTGGGCGCGGTCCGCGCTCGCGGGCGTTGCGCTGATGGCGTGTGCCTTCAGCGCGATGCCGTCGCGCTCGCTCGCGCAGGGGGCGGGACTCGGCGCCGCCGACTCCGCGCTGGTCGCACGGCTCCTGCTCGCCGAGGAACGCCGCGACACCTCGGCCGCGGCATATGCCGACGGCCTGCGCCACGCCGACGCGCGTGTTCGCACCATCGCGCGACGAGGATACTGGCGCTCTCGCGACCCGCTCTTCGCGCGACGGGACTCGCTGCCCGCGCTCCCTGCGCCGACCGCGCACGGTGGCGAACCGGCTTGGCGCGCGCGGTATCGCGAGCTGGGGCCGCGCAACGAGCGGTGCGACCAGCTTCTCGCGGCACTGACCGACGTGGCGCCACAGGTCCGCATCCGCGGGGCCGACCTGGTGACGAGCGCGTGCGGCGGCGATACGGCAATCGTGCGAGTGCTCACATCCTGGCTGCCCTCGCTGCCGACCAACGCCGCGCGCCAGCCAGGCGCGCCGAGCTGGCAGCCGGCGGCCCACGCGTTCGTCGCGCTGTCTCGCACGATCGCGCAGGCCGACGCGCGCCGGGAGATGCCGCGCTTCTCCACGAGCCCGATCCCCGGTGTGCGCGCCTACACGGCCCGGGCGGCGGCGCTACTCGGCGATACGGCAACGCTGCTGCGCCTTGCCGGCGACACGAACGACAACGTGAAGGAAGAGGCGATCAACGCGCTCGCGCGCATTGCGCCGCACATTGCCGACGACCTGCTGATCAACGCCCTGTCGGCACCTGGCTATCAGGCCGTGCGCGCGGCCGCCCGTGCCCTTCGCGAGTCGCCGATGCGCGACGCCGTGTTGTCGGCGTCCATCACCAATGCGCTCCGCCTCCGCCGCGACTCGAGCGAGACCTCGCGTGACGCGCGCATCGCGCTCGTGGACCGCATCGCGGAGTTTGCGACGCCGGTGGACTGGCCGCGCATCGCGCCGCTCGCCGCCGACTTCGACTGCACCATCGCCGACTCGGTGGCCGCGATCGGCCGCCGGCTCGGGGACGCGCGGGCCGCGGGACGCTGCACCCGGCTGCCGATCACCTTGCCCCCGGACGCCGTGCGCCTCGCCCTCGGCGCCGACGTGCGCCTTCGCGTCACGATGGCCGACGCCAGCGGCGGCGGCGTGATCGTCGTACGCCTCCGTGGCGACATCGCACCGGTGATGGCCGCCCGCGTCCTCGCGCTCGCGCAGCGCGGATACTACAACGGACTCACGTGGCATCGCGTGGAGCACAACTTCGTCGTGCAGGGCGGCGGGCCGGGCGCCAATGAATACGTGGGATTCCCCCGATTTTTCCGCGACGAGCTCGGCAATGTGCCGCACGCGCGCGGCACCATCGGGATGAGCACCCGCGGGCACGACACCGGTGACGCGCAGTGGTTCTTCAACCTGATCGACAACTTCCGGCTCAACCGCGACTACACGGTGTTCGCCGAGGTGGTCGAGGGAATGTCGGTCGTGGACGGGCTCTTCGAGGGGGACGTAATCTCGAAGATCGAGGTGGTGCGCTAGGCGTCGCGGTTACCCGCCGGCGACTACCGGCCCACGCCGAGCGAGTCCGCCATGCGGTTGATGTAGTTGAACCACGACGCGATCGCGGCCATCTGCAGGATCGCCGTGTCGTCGTAGCCGTGCGCGCGCAGCCCGTCGAGCGTTGCCGGCGACACGGCGTGCACGTTTTCCGTGATCATCACCGCATACTCGAGCATGGCCATCTCGCGCGGCGGCACCGGCGCCGACCGCCAGTCCGTCACGATCGCCGCCACAAGTGCGTCATCCCCGGTCACGCGACGCAGAAACTCTGCGTGTGCGTCAATTCAATACCGGCACCGATTGGTCACTGACACGACCGTCGCAATCATCTCGTGATGACGGCGCTCCAGGGGCAGCTCGGGCGCCATCGCCGCGCCGAACGTCGAGAAGGCATGGCGCAGCACGTCGGGGATGAGGCTGTGGCTCGCGACGATCCGCCCTTCGGGCGGGTGAGGGCTCGTCGAGGTGGCGTACTCGCGGGGATAGAGCTTCGCCTGCGCGAGGTGCGCGTCCTTGACCGGACCGTCGGCGGCCATCGGGTCGGTGGTCTTGATCCACGTCATGGGAATCAAAGTTATACGAATCGCGCCGTGATGGCCCGCACCGGCCGGGGCCGGGGATTCCGCCGGTGCTCCGCGATGGTCGCGCGGGCGGAGTAGTTTTCCTCCACTGACGCTTGCCGGAGTTGCCATCGTGTCGTTCGCGCTGCTCGCCGCACTGCTCATCCAGGCCGCCCCGCAGGACACCACGCAGATTCGCGGTGCACGCGCGCCGTCCTTCGCCGCCGATGGGCGGCTCGCCGTGACGGTGGACGGCGACCTGTTCGTGCAGGTGGCCGCCGGGGGCCGATGGACGCAGCTGACGTCGGGCGCGGCTTGGGACCGTGATCCCGCGTGGACGCGCGATGGCACCGCAATCGTGTTTTCGTCGAATCGCGGCGGGGCGTTCTCGCTCTGGCGGCTCGCCGTCCCGGCAGGCGGTGCGACCGGTGGCGCACAACCCGAGCGCCTCACGACGTCGCGGTTCGACGACAGCGCGCCGAGCCTCGCACCGGACGGGAGTGTTGCCTTCGTGCGCGGGTTCGGCGGCAGCGCGCGGGTGTGGATCCGCGACGCCGCGGGCGCCGAGCGCCGGCTCACGAATCGAGAGGAGACGGAACTGCATCCCGCGTATTCGCCGGACGGCACGCGCCTGGCCTACGTGCAGGTCCACGAAACCGGACGACGACTCCTCGTGCGCAACCTGGCCACGGGCCGCGATGGCGTGGCAGCGGCGGACCGCATGCCGGAATCGCTCGCGTGGGCGCCGGACGGTGCGCGCATCGCCTTCTCGACGGCCGCGTCGGGTGGAAACCGCTCCGGCGTGCACGTCGTCGCAGCAAATGCGGGATACATCAACTTTGCG
The DNA here is from genome assembly GCA_964557615.1 of uncultured Gemmatimonas sp. GTDB lineage: Bacteria > Gemmatimonadota > Gemmatimonadetes > Gemmatimonadales > Gemmatimonadaceae > Fen-1231. The sequence goes on along the minus strand of CAZLAU010000014.1, from coordinate 25,002 downwards.
GGGTCGGAGCGCGGCCAGGTTGCGTGGTCGCCCGACGGACGCACGCTGGCCGTTGCCGAATTCGTCGAGACGCAACCCGGCTACAACGGCGACCCCGCCCGCCTCGGTGATCGCGCCGTGCGCGATCCGTTCGGCGCCCGCAATCCTCTCATGCTCGTGACCGCCCCGATCGCCCCGGATGCAGACCGGCGCGAGGCGGCGATCGACGCCGCGCGAAATGCGGCGGCGCGGAACGGCGATGTGTTCGACCGGGTGTGGCAGCGCTCCGCCGACCTCTATTTCACCGGCGCAGCGGCGGCCGAGTCGCGTGCCGTGTGGGAAGCGCTCTCCCGGAAGTACCGCCCGCAAGCCATCGCGGCCACGGGCGACGACGAACTGCAGCGCGTGCTGCATCGGATGATCCGTGAGCGGCCACCGCTCCGCGAAGCGGCAACAGGCCGCGCGGCAGTATCCAGCGCACATCCGGTGGCGACGGCTGCCGGCCTCGAGATCTTCCGCGCCGGCGGCAACGTCGTGGACGCGGCCGCGGCGGTGAGCTTCGCGCTCGGCGTGGTGGAGCCCGACGCGAGCGGCCCCGGCGGATATGGCCAGATGGTGATCGTGCTCGCCAAGGCAGGATCGCCAAAGCTGATCGACTTCATGACGCGCGTGCCGGAGGATGCGGGACTTGGCAACACGTCGCTCCTCCAGAACGGCCGCTACCCCAGCGACGGCCCGGTGCTCGCCAACGTGCCCGGCACGATCGCCGGGATGCACAGCGCGTTCCTGCAGTACGGCTCCGGCAAGGTCACGTGGCGACAGGTTGTCGAGCCGGCGATACGCGCCGCGCGCGACGGCTACATCGTGAGCGACGGCCTCGCCACGACACTGTCCACCGAGCGCGAGCATTTTGCCAAGTACGAATCGAGCCGCAAGCTCTTCTTCAGGAACGGCAACCCGGTCGTCGCCGGCGACACGCTGAAGAACCCCGATCTCGCGTGGATGCTCGAGCAGGTGGCCGAGCGCGGGGCGGACGGCTTCTATCGCGGAACGGTGGCCGCGCGAATCGCCGACGACCTCCGTGCGAAGGGTAACGCGATGAAGGTGAGCGACCTCAACCGCTACTTCGCCGTGGACCGCGAGCCGGTGAGCGGCACGTACCGCGGATACACGCTCTACTCCAGCGCGCCGCCGGTCTCCGGCGGCGCCGATCTCGTCGGCAAGTTCAACATGCTGGAACAGGCCGGCCCGGCGAAGCTGTACACGGACGACGCCGCGACCTTGCATGCGGCGCTCGCGGCGTGGACGCTGGCGCCACGCGGCCGTGTGGCCGATCCCGCGTTCTGGCCGGTGAACGTCGTCACGCCGACCAGCAAGGATTCGGCGCGCGTGCGCTACAGCTGTTTCACTCCGGATCGCGCCGTTCGGGCGGCCGACCTGCGCCCCGACTCGCTGGGCTGCTCGCGACCGGCAGCCGCCGTTCCCGAAGCCGCGCCGCCCTTGGGCTCGAGTCAACGGCCTCACGTGGAACAGATCGCGGGCGCGTTGCAGCTCGGGGCGGGCGATCGCGGCTGCGGCCCCGATCACGCGGTGGAGGTCACGTACTGCCACGCCAGCGGCACGACGGCGTTCGTCGTCGCCGACAACGAGGGCAACGCGGTCTCGGTCACCCAGACGCTCGGGACGTGGGGCGGGAACTTCTACGTGGCCCCCGGGCTCGGTTTCATCTACAACGACAAGCTCACGTCGTACGGCACCGATCCCGCGGCATACGGGTCGCGGTTGCCGTTCGCTCGGCACGGCAGCACGCTCGCGCCGACGGTCGTTACGCGTGGTGGCAAGCCGGTGTTCGCTGTTGGCGCGGCGGGCAACGCGTGGATCACGTCGGCCGTGTACCAGGCACTGATCGGGCTGATGGACTTCGGGCTTTCGCCGCAGCAGGCGCTCGAGTTGCCGCGATTCCTGCCGGGCGGCGGTCGGGGCGGCGGCGGCGCGTTCATCCCGACGGAAGCGCCTGCGCTGCCGGGTGCGGGAGGGGCGGCCGGTGCCGGAGGACGCGGCGCCGCGCTCGGTGGTCGCGGTGGCGGTGGCCGCGGCGGGCCGAGCGGCCCAGTGATCGTGCAGATCGAGGACGGATTCTCGCCGGACGTGCTCAAGCGCCTGCGCGAGATGGGCTACGACTTCGACCTTGTCTCGCTCAAGGGCGAGCTGCGCGAAGGCTATGGCGCGGCTATCGCAATTGACGGCAAGCGCGTGACGGCAGGCGCCGATCCGCGTCGGTCGGGTGCGGCGGGAGCGATTCCCTAAGGTTTCGCGGTTCGCTAGATCGCGGGCGGCTGCATCCCCCACTGAGCCCAGTCTTCCTGCGCAGGGCCGTACAGCCCCGGTACCTTGAGTCCGGCCTGGCGCATCAGGATCGTCATCTGCCCGCGATGGTGGATTTCGTGCATCTGCAGCACGCGGAGCGCGAACGCCACCGTCCACGTTTCGCCGTACATCTCACGGCTCGTTTCGAGCTCGGCGTCGGTCCACTTCGCCGCGTAGATCGCCGCCGCGACGCCACCCGCGGCCGTGTCGTACGCATCGGCGATCGCCGCCGCGGATGACGGAACGGCGTCGTGTTCGGCGGGCCCCTTGACCGCGAGACCGAGCCGGCCCGTCATCTCGGGAATCGTCTGGGCGAGATGCCACGCAATGCGGCCGAGCGTGCGATGGTCGCCGCCCACAGGCTGCGCGAGGGAAGCGTCGGTGAGCGCGGCGAGCGCCTTCCGCGTGCTGGCCGACTCCTCCTCCCAGAGCGAAACGAATTGCTTCAACGAGGTGAACATGGGACCCCTCGGCGGGCGCCGGTTGGCTGTGGACTGCACCCGATCGCGGTACGTCGCATTTTCGGGATCGGGGCGGAAACATACAGCGAACGTGCTCGCGAAGGCGCTCGCCACGGCGTAGCTTCGCGCGATGCCACCCGCCACGCCTGCGTCCGCCACGCCTGCGCCTGCCGCGCCACGCAGTTTGCTCAAAGTGCTCGGCGTCGCGTTCGGTCTCGCGATCATCGTGGGGAACACCATCGGCTCCGGAATCCTGCGCACGCCCGGCGACGTCGCGGCCGCGCTCCCATCGCCGGCGTGGTTCCTGGGCGTCTGGATTGCCGGGGCGGCGTACTCGTTTCTCGGCGCGATGACGATGGCCGAGCTACCCGTGATGATCCCGCGCTCCGGCGGCAACTATGTGTTTGCGCACCGCGCGTTCGGCGAGTATCCCGGCTTCGTCATCGGATACACCGACTGGATCTCGACGTGCGCCGCCGCGGCGGCCATCTCGATCGCCGTCGGGGAGTTGTCCGGCGTACTCGTCCCGGCGCTCGCGGATTCCGGCACGGCGGTCGCGCTGGCGTGCTCGGCTGCGTTTGTGGTCGTCCATTGGATCGGCGTGCGCTCGGGCGATCGCGCGCAGCAGGTGCTCAGTGCACTCAAGGCAGTGGCGCTGCTGGGCATCGCCGTGGCGTGCTTCGTCGCGGCGCCGGAAGGATCCGGTGCGCTGGCGGCCGGCGCGCCGGCCGGACCCGGGATGCCGGCGGGAATGGCGCTGGCAACGGCGCTCATCCTGGCATTCCAGAGCGTCGCCTATACCTACGACGGCTGGAACGGCATGGTCTACTTCGGTGGCGAGGTTCGCGATCCCGCGCGAGAGGTGCCGCGGGCGATGGCGCTGGGGGTGGTGGCCGTCGCGGTGGTGTACCTCGCGCTGAACGCGGCGTACATCCACGTGCTCGGCATCGAGCGGCTGGGCACGGAAAAGTTCGCGGCCGGCGCGGCGGCGAACGTCGTGTTCGGATCGGCCGGCGAGCAGATCGTGAACGTCGTGATGATCGTGAGCATGCTCGGGGCGATCGGCGCGATCGTGATGCAGGCGTCGCGCGTGCCGTACGCGATGGCCGAGGACCGCCTCATGCCGCATCGGCTGACGCGCGTGAACGTGGGCGGCACGCCCACGTACTCGCTGCTGCTCAGCTTCGGGATCATCGCCGTGCTGATCCTGTCCGGCACGTTTGCCACGGTGGTCGCGCTCGCCGCGTTCTTCTACGTGATGCAGTACGGGGTGAACTTTTCCGCGATCTTCTGGCTGAGGCGTACCGAGCCCGCGACGGCGCGTCCGTACCGGGCGTGGGGCTACCCCTACGTGACGAGCATCGTGCTGCTCGGCGCGATCGCGTTCATCGTCAGCAGCTTCGTGCTCGACCGTGCCAACAGCGCAAAATCGTTGTATGTGCTCATCGCGAGCTATCCGATCTTCTGGCTGGTCAGGCGGTTCCGCTCGCCGGCCTAGGTAGGCCCGTGCGGCGTGACCCACCGCGACATCAAGAGAGAGAACGTCCCTCGCCCCGCCGATTCAGGTACACGTGGGGCTACCCATCGGAGGGTGCAACCGTGCGTGGACGAGGCGCGTGATCGCGTCGCGCGACTCGGCGGCACCGTCGAACCGAAGCGCCCCTAGGCGCTTCTCGTCGCCGGTACCGCCAGCCCGTGCCCGAGGGGCGGGTTGACTAGAACTTCCGCGACAGCCCCAGCTCGAGCGCGAAGTATTTCAAGTCACCCTTGGTCGTTGTGCTCCCGATCGTGAATTCCTGCGCCATCGAGCGATAGCGCACCGACGGCCCCAGCTTCCAGTTCCCGATCGGGGCGAGAAGGCTGATTCCCGCCTCAAAGCCCCACCGGTGGCCCGAATCCTCGATCAGCTTGCCGTCGTCGTCCTCGATCTCGATGTGCTTGTACGTCGCGCCACCCTCGGCGCGCATCGTGAGACGGTCGTTGAACCGGCAGGGGTGCTCGAAGCGCAGTCCGAAGGTGTAGCCCGTTTCCTCGAAGTCGCGGTTGGCACCGGCAAACGACTGGTCGGCGCTGAAGTGCACGTAATCCCAGCCGGCGAGGAGGTGCATGTGCTGGTAGAGGTTGTACGCCACCACTCCACCAACTCCGATGCCGGTGCCGAGGTCCGCGTTGGCAAGCTTGCCGGACGGAGCCGCCGCGACCGCCTTCACGTCCACCGTGATCTTCTGGGCATTTGCCGTCGCGCCTGCGATCAGGAGCATAGTCGCGGCGAACGGGATGATCGTTCGTTTCATGGTCTCACCTGCCATTCGGTTAGTTGTGCCGCCCCGCGTGCAGGGCGTGTGTGCACAATGCGGCAGGGCACGGCGGCGGCCAGCCGGGTGAAGTCCCACAGCGTGTCGGGCGCAAAGGGTACGTGGTGTCGCGTTCCTGCTGGGCGGCACGCCGGTCACCATCACGATGCAGTGAGTCGCGCGGTCGGCGTTCCGGTCGTATTTTCTGCGTGCTGACCCATTCGGAACCCATCAAGGAGAAGGACCGATGCTTCGTCGCATTCTCTCGCTGACGCTCGCCTTCGCGCTCGTTGCGCCCGCACTCGCCACGGCCCAGGGTCGCGGCGGCCGTGGGGGCGGCGGCGGCAACCCCGCCGACAACCTCATGTACCGGTACGAATCCACGCCACAGCTCGAGAAGCTGAAGGCGGAAGCCGCGGGCGAGATTGACAAGATGGCCAAGCAGATCCAGGTCATGGTGGACAAGGTCTTCGCGTTCGCCGAGCCCGGGTTCCAGGAGTTCGAGACGGTGAAGTACCTCACCGGCGTGCTCGAGAAGGAAGGGTTCAGGATCGAGCGCAACGTTGCCGGCATTCCGACGGGCTTTGTCGCCTCCTGGGGATCGGGCAAGCCGGTGATCACGCTCGGCTCCGACATCGACAACATTCCGCAGGCGTCGAACAGGCCCGGCGTGGCGTGGCACGATCCGTTCGTCGAAGGCGCGTTCGGCCACGGCGAAGGCCACAACGCCGGCGTGCCGCTCAACATCGCTGCCGCGATCGTGGTCAAGCGGATCATGCAGCGGGACCGGATTCAGGGCACGATCAAGGTCTGGCCCGGTGTCGCCGAGGAACTGATGAGCGGCAAGGCGTGGTTCGTGCGGGCCGGCGTCTTCAAGGACGCGGACGTCACGCTCTTCACGCACGTCAGCAGCAACCTCGGCGTGTCCTGGGGGCAGTCGGGCTCCAGCGCGCTCATCTCGGCGATCTTCAAGTTCAAGGGTTCGAGCTCGCACGCCGCAGGAGCGCCGTGGCGTGGCCAGAGCGCACTCGACGCAACGATGCTGTTTGCCACGAGCTGGGAGTACCAGCGCGAGCACATGGTCACGGCGCAGCGCTCGCACTACGTGATCATGGACGGCGGCGACCAGCCGAACGTCGTACCGCCGACGTCGTCGATCTGGTTCTACTTCCGGAACCAGGACTACGAGACGACGATGGCGATGTACGAGGACGCCAAGAAGAAGGCGCACGCCGCGGCGGCGATGACGAACACCCAGGTCGACACGATCATGATGGTGGGGTCGGGCTGGAGCGCGCACTTCTCGCGCCCAGTCGCCGAGGCGATGTACCAGAACATCGTGAAGGTCGGGATGCCGACGTGGGACGAGAACGACCAGACGCTCGCCCGCGGACTCCAGCGCGAACTCGGCCAGCGCAACCCCAGCGGGCTCGCCACGAACCTCGGCGGCGCGCTCGGCGGCCCGTCACTCAACTTCACGGGCGGCGGCTCCGATGACATCGGCGACGTGAGCTGGGTGAACCCGACGATCACGCTGCGCTTCCCGTCGAACATCCCGGGTGCGCCGGGCCACAACTGGGCGAACGCCGTGGCGATGGCGACGCCGATTGCGCACAAGGGCGTCGTTGCCGGCGCGAAGGTCCAGGCGATGACGATGCTCGACATCCTGCTCACGCCGAAGGTCGTGACGGATGCCTGGGCCTACTTCAACGATGTCCAGACCAAGGACACCAAGTACAAGTGCTTCTGCTCCCCGACCGACCAGCCGCCGATCTGGCTGAACAAGGAGAAGATGGAGAAGTACCGGCCGTTGCAGGCGCCGTTCTACTATGACGAGACGAAGTACGACACGTACCTGCAGCAGCTGGGAATCAAGTATCCGACCGTCCGTGGCATCGTCCCCTGATGCGCTGACCCGATGACCTCACGGTTCTATCGGTAGAGGGATCAGATCTGAACAACTGCGGATGCACACTCTTGAGCCACTCGAGAGTCTGCATCCGCAGTTTTCAGTTGTGATCCCCTCGGCGCTGGCGCCGTGTGATCACCGGGTCACTCGGTTCCCCGTACGAGGATCTTCTCGATCCTGCGGTCCGGCACCAGCCACATCAGCGCGACCGCGACATACACACCGACGGCGATGAACGGGTGCGCGAACGCCAGCGCGAGCGCGGCGAGATAGAGGACGATCGAGAGCTTCCCCTTGCGATCGGCGCCAAGCGCCACGGCGATCGGCGAGTCGTCCCCGTGGTGCTTCACGAGTGAGCGCGCAAGGACGTAGTACGCGATCGCCGAACCGGTGAGCAGGATGCCGTAGAAGATTGCCGGGTCGCGCGCGATGTGGGACTCGCCGAGCCACGCCGTGCCAAACGGCACGAGTGAGAGCCAGAACAGGAGATGGGCGTTGGCCCAGAGAATCCGGCCGTTCACCTGCTTCACCGCCTGCATCAGGTGGTGATGGTTGTTCCAGTAGATCCCGAGGAAGACGAAACTCATCAGGTACACGAACAGATGCGGGAGCACCGGAGCGATGTCCGCGAGTGCGTGACCCGCCGGCACCTTCAGTTCCAGCACCATGATCGTGATGATGATGGCGATGACGCCATCACTGAACGCTTCGAGACGGCCCTTGCCCATGGTCCCCTACAGTGAACGGAGTGCTTCGGACGGGGCGATCCGCGCCGCCCGCATTGCCGGAATCCAGCACGCGGCCACGCCAATGACCGCCATGACCACCGCGACGAGCCCGAGCGTGAAGGGATCGCGCGGGCCGACGCCGAACAGCAGTCCGGCGATCAGCCGCGCCAGCGCCAGCGACCCGGCCACGCCGATCGCGAGACCGAGCGCGACGAGCACGCCGCCTTCACGGAGGACCATCCCGAGCACCTGACGCGGATGGGCGCCGAGGCTCATGCGCACCCCGATCTCGTTCGTGCGGGCGCTCACCGAGAACGCGAGCACCGCCGCGATGCCGATCGCGGCAAGCACCAGTGCCAGCATCCCGAACGAGCCGACGAGCAGCGCGTTGATACGCCGCGGGCCGACGCTCTCGTCGCGAATTGCCTCGAGCGGCATGATCCGCTCCACGGGCTGCTCCGGCGCGATCGAGTGGATGATCGCGCGAGCCGCCGGCGCGAGGCCGGATGGGTTCACGTCAGCGCGCATCACCATCGCGCCGGTCGGGAAATCACCCTGCGCAAACGGCGTGAACACGGCGCGCAGTTGCCGGGCGTCGAGTCCTCCGTCCTTCGTGTCGCCCACCACGCCAACGATGGTGCGCCATTCCTCCTTCATTCCGATGAACTTCAGCACCTCGCCAGTCCACGTGAGGCGGCGGCCGATCGGATCGTCCGCCGGGAAGAGCAGCTTCGCGAGCGACTGGTTGATGATCACGACCTTCGCCGAATTGGCATTGTCCGTGGCCGAGAACTCCCTGCCCTTGATGACCGGAATGCCGGCGGCGCGGAAATACCCCGGGTCGGCCGTCCGATACTCGGCTTGCGGCTGCGGCTCGCCGGCGCCCACGACGCGCCCTTCGCCCTTCACGTCGAGTGCGAACCCCGCGCTCCGGAGCGGCACGACGGACCCGAGACCGACCACCTGCACGCCCGGAAGCGTCGCAAGTTCGCGCTGCATGCGCTCGTAGGTCGCGATCCCGGCGTTGCGGTCGGTTGTTGCGGCGAAGTCGGCGGGAACTTCCATCGTCAGCACGTTCCTCGTGTCGAGCCCTGGATCCACTGCTGCGAGCTGCTGCATCGAGCGCACCAGCAAGCCGGCGCCGGTCAGCAGGATCACCGACACCGCGACCTGCGTCACGACCAGCGCCTGCTGAAGTCCTCGACGGCGGCGGCTCCCGCTCGACCGCGTGTTGCCTGCGGTGAGCCCGGCCCCAAGCTGATGGTCGCTCCCCACCCGCGGCGCGAACGCCAACAGCGCGGCGACGCCGAACGCAATCAGGAGCGTGAACGCGAGCACGACGCCGTCAACCTGGATCTCGCCGGCGCGATTGCTGAACCGCGCCGCGAACGTCGAAAGCGTGCCCGTGCCGACGTAGGCGATCACGAGCCCGACGGCCGCGCCCGACAGCGCCAGCACGAGCTGCTCGGCGAACAGCAACCGGCGGAGCCGCCTCGCCCCGGCGCCGAGCGCCGCCCGGACCAGCATCTCGTGCTCCCGACGAATGCCGCGCATCAGGGTCAGGTTGGCGACGTTTGCGCAGGCAATCACCAGCACGAACGCCGCGACGCCCATCAACAGCCAGAGCGTGAGCCGCGCGTCCTTCCCGAGGATCTCCTGGAAGGGGGTGAGCGTCACCGTGTATTGCGACGCCGCCTCGTAGGTCACCGGATCGGCGGCGTGCACGCGTGCGGTGATCGCGGCAACCTCGGCGCGCGCCTGGTCGACGGTCGCGCCCGGCGCGAGCCGCGCGATCATCTCCGTCATGCGGTGCGTGCGGCCGTTCTCCATCAGTGCGCTCACGTGATGCTGGCTGATGGACATGTTCATGAGCGCGTCGATCTTCTGCGGGAAGAACGGTGCGGGCTGGAGCACGCCGCGCACTTCCGCCGATCGCCCGCCAATCCTGAGGTTCTTGCCGACGATCGCGCTGTCGCCGCCGAAGTGGCCCTGCCAGTAGTCATACGCGAGCACGATCACCGGAGCCGCGCCGGCGCCATCGTCCGTGTCGCGCAGACCCGTGCCGATCACGGGCTCGAGCCCCATCACCGACAGGTAGTTCCCGGTGACGAGCCCGACGTTCACCTGCGATGCCCCGTGGTCCTCCACCAGGTTCAGCGTGAGCGGGGAATACTCGGCAATCTGTCCGAGCGTTTGCGACGCATTCCGGAAGTCGTCGATCTCCGGAACCGAGAAGGCAATGTTGTCGCTCCCCTGCCCCTGCGCCGAGTGGCGGAGGTACATGAGCCGGTCGCCGTTCCGGTGCGGCAGCGGCTTGAGGAGCACGGCGCGCACCGCACTGAAGATCGCCGTGTTGGCGCCGATGCCGAGCCCGAGCGTGAGGACCACCGCAATGGCGAACCCCTTGGACCGGGCAAGGCTGCGAATGACGTAGCGGATGTCGAGGAGCATCGTTCGGGCCTGATGGACTGGGCACGTATGGTAACCACTTTCGTGCCTCGGAGCCCACCCCGGGGAACCAGTCGATCTCGCGTCCCTGCGCGTTGAGCGTGCACTCGGCGCTTGCAGTCCTGGGCGCATGCGTGGCGAATCGGTGACCCCGGTCACTGGCGCGACCGCAAAAGGAGAGCCAGATTCTGCGCTCGCTGATCGCGAGCCCCGCCGACCCACCGGATGCCTTCAACAGCGCCATTGTCCGCACGCCGCCGATGGGCCAGGGGATTCGCCGCCGCGCTCGCGGCGGCCGTGCTCACGGTTTGCGGAGAGCCCCCGACCGCGCCGCGTGACCCCGGCCTTGATCAGGGAGCAGCCCGCCTCGCGGTCGCACCCATGCTCCGGCCCTCCGACCACGCGTTGTTTCAGGCGTCCGGGCTCACGATTGACAACGTACGGCTGATCCTGCGCGCACAGGACGGGACTGTCGTCCTCGACACGATCGTCAGCTTCCCGGCGGGTCAGGATGAAGTCTCGATCACGGCGACCGTTCCCGTTCGCGGTGAAAGTGAGCGATTTGCCGCGCGATTCAGCCTGCGGAACGGACTGACCGTGATGTACGAGGGCACGCAGGACGTCACCGCACGGCCCGGCAGCAATCCAGCGGCCCCGACGCTCGTGCCGCTCGTGTTCGTCGGGCCGGGGGCGGCCGCGACGCGCGTAGTCGTTGTCCCGGCCACTTCGACGCTGCTGCCCGGACAGTCCACGACGCTCGCCGCGACCGTCCTGGACGCGGCCAACGCCCCGATCCCGGGCGCGCCTGTCGTGTGGTCGTCCAGCAACCCGGGTGTTGCATCGGTGAACGGGGCGGGCGTCGTGACCGGCGGCTCGACCCGCGGCGCCACGACGATCACGGCGGCCACCCTGTCCGGCGTGACCGGCTCGGCGTCGGTGCAACTGACGCTGCCTGCGGCACGCGTCGTCGTCACGGGCGGCGATGCGCAGACGGGTCGCGTCGGCACGGCGCTCCCGCAGCCGTTCACGGTACGCGTCGAGGCGGGCGACGGCGTTGGCGTCGCCGGCGCATCCGTCACGTTCGCGGCGCTCGGTGAGGGCGCGTCGGTCGGGTCGGCGGCCGCGACGACCGACGTGTCGGGCAACGCCAGCGCGACGATGACGCTCGGGCGCACCGTCGGCACGCAGCAGTTCCGCGCGACGGTCGTCGGCCTGCCTCCCGTCACCACCACGCAGACGGCGACGGTCGGCCTGCCGGCGCAACTCACGATCGTCAGCGGCGACGCGCAGGCAGACACGATCGCACGGGCGCTGGCGCAGCCGCTCGTTGTGCGCGTCACGGACGCGTTCGGCAATCCCGTGCCTGGCGTCGCCGTCGCGTGGGCTCGCATTGCCGGCGCCGGCACGGCATCCGCCGCAACGTCCACGACCGACGCACAAGGCCTCGCGCAAGTCTCGTACGCGCTGGGGACGGCTCCGGGCACCGAGCGCGTCGTCGCGTCCATCACCACTGGTGCCGGGGCCATCGCGTCCGTGACATTCACCGCGACGGCGCGCGCGCGCGCGGCATCGATGCTCACGGTGCTCGGCGCTGACGCGCAGTCGGTGCAAGCCGGCCAGCCGTTCGCGCCGCTTGCCGTTCGCGTGGCCGACAACCTCGGGAACGCGGTCGCCGGCGCCGTCGTGAACTGGTCGGTGGTCGGGCAGGCGACGCTCGCCGCCGCCACGAGCACGTCGGACGCCGCCGGGCGCGCCGAGGTTGCGGTCACCGCCGCGACAGTCCCAGGTGGCGCGACCGTGACGGCCCAGCTCGCCGGCGTCGCGACGAGCGCCGCGCGGTTCAACCTTTCGGTAACCGTCGGGACGCCAGCGCGGATGGTCATCGTCGCGGGCACCGGCCAGTCGGCAGCGGCGAGTGCCGCAGTCGCCGTCGCACCGGCCGTGCAGGTCACGGATCAGTTCGACAATCCAATCGGTGGCCTCGCGGTGACGTTCACCGCGTCCGGCGGCGGGTCGGTGTCGGGCAGTCCGGCCACGACCAACGGATCGGGCATCGCGACGCTGGGCAGCTGGACGCTCGGCGCTGCCGGCGCGCAATCGCTGACGGCGACCGCCGGTGCGCTCTCCGTGACGTTCAGTGCCGTGGCCACGGCCCCGGTTGGTCCGTCGGCGCTGTCCATCGCCACTCAGCCCGGCGCCACGGTCCAGAACACCGTTCCGTTCGCCCAGCAGCCGGTGATCCAACTCAAGGGTGCCGGCGGCGCGAACCTCGCGACGCCGGGCGTGGTCGTGAGTGTGGCGCTGCAGACCGCCGGACCAGCGCTCCGTGGCACGCTCACGGCCACCACCAATGCGTCGGGCGTTGCCACGTTTACCAACCTCTCCCTGCTTGGCGCGAACGGGACCAACGCACTCGTCTTCAGCGCGTCGGGGTACACGGGCGTAACGTCGGGTGCGTTCACGCTGACAAGCGGCCCTGCCGTGTCCATTGCGGCCGTCTCGGCGCAGGCGTTCGCGGCGACGGCCGGAACCATCGCGTCGCCAGGGCCGCAGGTGATCGTGCGCGATTCGGCGTCGAACCCGGTGGCCGGCGTGAGCGTGACCTTCGCGACGCCGGCGCCCGGCAACGGCGTCGTGGTCACCGGCAGCGGATCGTTGACAGGTGTGAGCGGCAACGCCAACCCGACGAGCTGGACACTCGACAACACGGTTGGCGCGGATACGCTGACGGCGACCGTTGCAGGTCTTGCCGGCAGTCCTGTGCTGTTCGTGGCGACGACGACGGCAGGCGTCGCAACGCAACTCGCCATCGTGTCCGGCAACAACCAGGTCGGCACGACCGGGACGGCGCTCGCACCGATGGTGGTCGTTGCGAGGGACGCGCTGAACAACCCCGTAAGCGGAGTGACGGTCGGCTTCGCACTCTTCTACGGCAGCGGAACGCCGTCTGGTCAGTCGGGGCCGACGGACGGCGCGGGCCAGCGGAGCTTCACGTTCACCCTCGGCGCACCCGGCACCGACTCAGTGCTGGTGTGCCTGCCCAGCTGCCTCACCGCGCAAGTGAAGTTCGTGGCAACGGCGATTCCCGTCGGCGCCGATGCGATCTGGACCGGCGCCACGAGCGGCGCGTGGGCGACCGCGTCGAATTGGAGTCCGGCGGTCGTGCCGACAGGGTCGAACAACGTGTTCATTCCGAACGGCACGCCCAACGGGCCGGTCCTCGCCGCTCCGCAATCGGTCAATGATTTCACGATCGCGGCGGGCGCCGCCCTCAACCTGAACACGTCGAACCTGACCGTCGGTGGTCAGTACGTCGCCACCGGTGCAACGGTGGCGGGGTCCGGCGGCTCCGTGTACTTCTGCGGCGGCACGCACTCGATGACCGGGGCGGCTGCTGCACTCGTGGTTGACTGCGGCGCGACGGTGAATGCGTCGGGCGCTGCGACAATCGGCGGGACTCTCACGACGCAGAATGGCAGCGTGTTCAACGTCGGCTCCGCGGGCGTCACGGTCACCGGCAGCGTGGCGATGCTCACGGGCGCGCGAATCCAGATGAACGGCACGACGGGTCACCTGGTGGTCTTCGGCGATTTCGACTCGAATCCCGGCAACGATGTTGGCGACACGTGGATGACCGACGGCATCCTCGAAGTCAAGGGCAACCTGCAGGCCACCAACAGCTGCTGCGGGCAGGGATTCCGCGCCGTGGGCAATCACCTCACGCGGTTCAGCGGCAGCGGAGCACAGTCCATCAGCTTCTACTATGCGCACGAGGGCTTCCATCGCGAGACGTTCGGTCGCGTGGAATTCACAGGCGGCAACACCGTGTCGCTGCTGAATCACATCCGGGCGTTCGGTACGGTGACCGTCACGGGCTCCACGACGGTGACGAGTCCGTCGGCCAAGATTCTCATTCACAAGGGGTTGCTCACGGCCGGGGGGTCGACCAACCTCAGCGGACTCGGGGCCACGCAGCTCGAGGGGAGTGGCGCCGTCTTCCCGCTGATCTCGGGCACGCCGCCGCCGATCGTGAATGTTTCGACCGGCGGTACCGTGACGCTGCCCGCGGCGAGCGTCACGCTGCCGACTTCGCTCGCGACGCACAACGGCACCGTGCTCGATATGGAAGCCAACGCGCTCACGGTGAACGGCGGCTACGCGATGTACAGCGGCAGCCGCGTGAAGATGACGCAAGCGGCCGCGTACTTCCGCGTGGACGGACTGTACGAATCCAACCCGGGCAACGACGTCGGCGACACGTGGATGACCGACGGAGTCCTGGAGCTACGGGGCAACCTGCAGGCCACCAACTCCTGCTGCGGGCAGGGATTCCGCGCCGTCGGCAACCACCTCACGCGGTTCAACGGTTCTGGCGCGCAGTCCATCAACTTCTTCTACTCGCACGAGGGCTATCACCGCGAAACGTTCGGGCGCGTGGAGTTTGCGGGCAACAACGTCGTGACGCTGCTCAACAACCTCCGGGTGTTTGGCACGGTCTCGGCGACCGGCACGACGACGGTGACGGGCGCGACCAAGGGGATCTACCATCTGGGCCAGATCACGACCGGTGCCGGCACCAGCCTCAGCGGGCTTGGCTTCACGCAGCTCGATGGAGGAGGCGCGGTGTTCCCGCTCATCAACGGCGGGAGCCCCGCCGTCGTGCACATCGCGGGAACCATCACGGTGACGCTGCCAAACCCGAGTGTGACCGTGTCGACTTCCCTCGCGACGCACAACGGCGCGGTTCTCGACCTCGAAGCGAAGTCGCTCGTCGTCACCGGTGCCTACTCGATGAACACCGGTAGCCGGGTGAAGATGACACAATCCGGCGCGTACTTCCGCGTGGACGGACTGTACAACTCGAATCCCGGCAACGACGTCGGCGACACGTGGATGACCAACGGCGTTCTGGAACTGAGGGGAAACCTGCAGGCCACCAATTCGTGCTGCGGCCAGGGATTCCGCGCCGTCGGCAACCATCTCACGCGGCTCAACGGATCGGGCGCGCAGTCCATCAACTTCTTCTACTCGCACGAGGGGTATCACCGCGAAACGTTCGGCAACATCGAGTTCATCGGTAACAACACGGTCACGCTGGTGAACAGCATTCGCGCGCTCGGCGCCGTGACGGTGTCCGGAACCACGGCGATCACCGGCGCCGGCAAAGGCATCTTCCATGTGGGGCAGATGGAGGCCGTTGCCGGAACGAGCCTCAGCGGGCTCGCGTTCACGCAGCTCGACGGCAGCGGCGCCGTATTTCCGCTGATCTCGGGCACTCCGCCGCCGATCGTGCACGTGTCGACCGGGGGCACCGTCATGCTGCCGACCGGGACGGTCACGCTGCCCACGTCCCTGGCGACGCACAACTCGACGGTACTCGACATCGAGGCCAAGTCTCTCACTGTTACCGGCGCCTTCACGATGAACAGCGGCAGTCGCGTGAAGATGACACAGGCGGGAGGTTACTTCCGCGTGGATGGCCTGTATCACTCGATCCCGGGCACGGATGTCGGCGACACGTGGATGACGGAAGGCACGCTCGACCTCAAGGGCAACATCCAGACCAATTCCGCCGTCGGTCAGGGCTTCCGCGCCGTCGGGAACCACATCACCAGGTTCAGCGGCACCGCGGCGCAAACGATCAGCTTCTACTACGCCCACGAAGGAACGCACCGTGAGACTTTCGGTCAGCTCGAGATCACCAACTCGAGTGCATCAGGTGTGTCCATCGGCGCCAACGGCGGCGTGCGAGTCCTGGGCAATCTGACGAATACCGGGCGGATCACGATCGGTGCGTCACAGGTTCTGGGCGTCGGCGGAACCGTCTTCCTCGGCCCGACGTCCGTCACGACAAACGCCGGGAGCTTGAGCAAGGCCGCGTGCTCAATCATCTCGGGAAGCCCGACGTTCACGGGATTCAGCTGCCCGTAGCGGGCAGGCGCGTCCGGCCTCGCGTGATCTCCGAGCGACGGGGATCGGTGACTGGTTGCCGGCCCTCGCAGGCGACCGGGCGGTCCAACCCCTTACCGCTTCACGCGCTCCAGCTCGACGAGCTTCGCGCGAATCTCGTCGTCGATCTTTCGCGGCCCCGCCTCGGCGCGTCCACGAAAGAGCAGGTAGTCGCGCCACGAGCGCACCGCACCGGCAGTGTCGCCCGCAGCGAGACTGCGCTTCAGGGCATCGTGTACTCCGTTGAACGGATCGCTGTGGGCGCCGTGATAGGCCTCATCTATCGCGGATACCGTCTCACAAAGCGTGCGATGTCGCGCGACATCGGGTCACGACAGGCGCCGGATCCACCAATCCGTCCCCGCCTCCACGCCTGCCGTGCCCGACGATTCTATCGTTCGATCACAATCAGGTACTTGGATGCCGCCCAGAACACCTCGGGATCCCTGATTACAAGTGACCCGGTCAGGCGTCCGCGCTCGTCTGCGGGCGCCGCTATTGCCGCCAGGTCCTGTCGTGTGAGAACACGATAGGACTTGTCGGCCCGCGGGAACGGAATCTCGTGCACCCTCGACTTGTCTATCGGGATGAACTGGCTTCTGTCGAGGTCGCGCGCTGCGACCGCGGTCGTGCCGAGTCCGAGGAAGCCGCCAACCTTCTCGATGACACCACGGTCCAGAAGATCCTGCCGGTCCGACACTATGTAGTAGACGGTGTTGTGATCGGTGACCAGCGAGTCTCGCTCCCCGGTCAGCGTGGACGTCTGTGCAATCAGCTGCACGTTGGCCGTCCTGAGCTGGGTATTCTCGGCCGTCAGCGTCAGCACCTGCTCCTTGAGAGACGCGATCTGCACGCGCTGGCTCTCCACGATCTCGCGGAATGACGCAATCGTCGAGTCGAACTCGGCGAGCCGCTTGGATTTCGCGGCGTCACTTCCCGTGAGTTCGGCCACCCGGCGGCGACTCACCGTCAGTCGGTTTTCTGCGAGGTTCACGCGTTCGGTGATCTCACGAACCTGCTCCTGCAGGAGCTCGCGACGCTGAGCCGGGGTGAGATTCTCCTCGAGGTCGGTGCCGACGGAGTTCACAGTGCGGCCTGCCTTCAGGTTGCGCACGGTGCTGACCTGCCGATTCAGTTCCGCGAGGAACGCGGTCGTCGCGGTGACGTCCCTCAGCAGCGAGTCCTTCTGTGCGGAGATCTGCTCCATTTCCGCCAGTCGCTTCATAGTATCCGCGCGCGAACCGTCGCACGCGGCGGCCATCAAGGTTACGGCCGCAATGATGAGTGCTCGCATATTTCGATTCCCGGTTAGCGGTTGCGTTCGCAACGACCGATGACGACCGGCCGGAACAGGAAGCCGTGCCTAACGGTGATACCCCGCAGCGTAATGCTTGACGCCAGCCGGATGTCGAGCGTGAGGGTCGTGGTGGTTCCGGACTCGACGGCGACGTCGGAGTCAAGCTCGACGAAGAGTCCATGGCGCCCGCGACTTTCGAACTCGACAGGCGGATCGGAATCCGGCGTCAGGACGGTGCCGTCCTTGAGCACGATTGACGACTGCGCGGGATCGATTACGATCCGCACCGCCTTGAAGTGTCCGGTGTCAACCGGAGACGCGCCCAGGAACGCACTCACGCCTCCCTGAAGCGCGAGAAGGTCGAACGCACTGTCCGGCTCGGCTATGGTGACCCACTTCGTCGAGTCGCGGTGTCCCCACGCCCAGCCGTTGTTGTCTCCGCGTTCGCGATTGATATCTGCGTTCAGCTCCGATGGCAATTCCGCGCGCGACCGGCGCGCGTCAACGCGAACGACGTGCACGTTTACCGCAGCAAGTGAGTCGAGTACTGCCGGAGCATCGGTCAGACGAACGGCAAGCATTCCCTGGCCTGGGCCTGGACCAGTTACCGAATCACCCGAGCACGCGACGAAGCCCGCCGCCGCAAGGGCGAGGAGTGTGCCGCAGATCCTGTTTCGAACCATTGATGTCCCTCCTCGAGTTCGAGTGAGATCGTCGGGTGGAAATCGCGGGAACCGGCGAGTGGAACCGAACCACCGGGCGGACCGCAATGTCGCGGCCCGCCCGGTGTCATTCGCTTACGGGCGCTTCACGATGCCGACGACCGTGCCGGTAGCGCTTGCGCCTATGCCCTTCGACGTACCGGTGACTGCGCCGGCCGCATTCGACGTGACGGTGCCGCCGGCTGCGCCAGCCGACGCGGTGACCGACCCGGCAGTGTTCAGCCCCGCCATCGGTGGATTGGCACTACCTGTGCCTACCAGCGAGATGATTGCGGCATCCGACGCTCGCGCGTCGAGTTTGGCCTGGACGCGAGTGAGTGCCTGTGTCACCGGCACTCCGCGCGCGGCCAGCTGGCCGAGCACGTCGAACGCGACGACGAGCGACCGCTCACTCGGCGTGCGCTTTGCCATCGTCTCGATCTGGACCCGCGTGACGCCACGTTCCATCAGCATCGCACCACGCTCAACCTCCTCGTGCGACGGCTTTTTCCGGCCCGCAGACACCATCGCGTCGTGGGTCGCTTCCATCCGCGACTTGAACTCGCCCACGGACGCGAGGATCGTCGTCTGCGACGCTCCCTTCGCGTAGCCTTCCGCAACGCGATCGGCGATCGGCTCGCGCGGCACATCTCGCTTCTCCGCGTCCGCGTACATCGCCTCGAGCTTCGTGGCGCCTTCGGCGGTCCAGCCCTTCGGCGCCTTGAACCGCGCCTCGGCATTCGCGTCAACCTTGGCGTCGGCCTTGACGGGTGCAGTGCGCGCCTGCGCAGCGCCCGATGCCTGAGCGGTGACCTGGGCGGCAAGCGCCGCCGGGGCCAGCGTCAGTGCAATGATGATCCACGTCGTGCGTTTCATGCATCCTCCTGGGAACCAGTCCCGTTGCTTGCGGCGTCGCGCTTGACGGTCACATACGCGGACCTCCCGCCAAAGCCGTCGTTTGCCGACACCGCGCCATCCGGTACGCGCCACTCAACCTGGTTGATCCGAAATGCGTACCGGTATTCTCCCGGCGCGAGCGGGATGTCCACGTACCACACCCCGTTCTCCGCCCGTCGTGCTGCGACTGGAGTCCAGCCATTCCAGTCGCCGTAGATGTCCACTTGTTGTGCGTCAGCGGCCCGGATCGACAGGCGCGTCGCGCCATCGGCAGGCCGTTGCACGCCGCGTGGCGCAGGAAGCGCGTTGCGCGTTCCACCTCCGAACTTGAACGCGAGCCCGGCACTCAAGAACCGGCCACCGGCGGCGCCCGTAAGGCGGTCCGACGGATATCGTCCGCCAGCCGCCTGCAGGCTGACCGCCGGCCCGATCGCCAGCGAGACGTTTCCGCTCGCAAAGCGAACCCGCGCGTCCGATCCGGCACGCTCACCAAGCGACCCGCCGATGCCGACCGGGCCCAGCGCCAGCGACGCGGCCGCGCTGCGGTCAATCGCGGTGACTCCAGCGATGACGCCGCGTTCCTCACGGTACGACAGTACCAGACGCGACGAGACGAACAGCCCGGGAAGCTGCCAGACGGCGCCGTACACCGGGCCGCGAGACGTCCTGGTTACTGAGACAAGCGTCGTCCGGCCGGGCAACGGAACGGGCGGCTGCGATGGGCCGGGCTCAACCCGAACGTTCACGATTCCGGATGCGACGCGGGCGCCGCCGAACATTGTCAAAGATTTCAGCGACCACTCGACAGCCGGCGTGGCCTCGGCCACGACGAACGTCGCGCCGAACGAGGACCGGGACGCGCCGCCTCCGGCGTTGAGGGACAATGCCGCGCCCTTGCCCACGTCTGCACGCGCCGCCACCGTGGCCGATCCACCGAGCGACCAGCCCGCCGACTCGAATCGTGTCGCGGTTCCGGAGAGCCAGAGGCCCACGCGTCTGTCCGATGACAGCACGATTGTCGGCATCACGGAAACCGCGTTCGAAATCACACCGCGTTCATCGGTGACGCTCCCCGCCACCACACCCACCTGCGTCGTCACCTGCGCGGATGCGTGTCGCGGAACGATCAGGGTCGCGAGCCCCGCGCCGACCAGAGTGAGCGATTCGATCAAGAGTCTCATCGTGCGCATCGGATTCTCCCGGATAAGGGGCTCGGCAGCACCGACCTCAGAAGCGCAGGCCGACACGAACGGGGAACCAGACGCTGCTGCGCCCCGACGTGAACGCGCCGGTGAGCCCGAGCTCGGTGAAGACGCGCTGGTCGCGGGTGATGTCGAATCCCACGCCCATCTGCACGCCGAGGTTCACGTCGGAACGCTGCCGAGAGTCGTCGAACCGGATGCGGCTGTTGTAGAAGCCGAGGCCGCCAAACTCGTACACGCGCCCGCTGCGCTCGTGGTGAACGAGGTTTGCGGCGAACGAGAGGTACGAATACGCGTTAACCGCGCCGCGCCCCTCATACCGGTCATATGCCACGTCGCCGCGTATCGTCCAGTTCGCAGCTATTGGGCGTCCCTCACCCCGCACGCCGATGTTCAGGCCCAGGTCGCTGCTGTTACCGAGGTCGCCGGTCGGGAGTGAGAGGCCGCCGACGACCGAGAACCGCACCTGCGTCTGGCCGGCCAGGGAATCCGGCTCAATGAAGAGCGCAACGGCGCACGCGACGCCGAGCAACTGCAGGCGATTGGTGTTCATCACCTCCTCCGTGAAGTCGGTGTTGGTGCGAAGCGCGTCATCGTCACGCGCGCCTCGCGGTGGGCATCCGCGCGTTCTTCTCGCTGTAGAGCGCAGCGTCCGCGGCATCGAGCAACTGGTCCACTGTCGCGCCGTCCCGCGGAAAGAGCGCAATGCCGGAACTGATTGAAACGCGCGGCCCCAGCATTGCCGTCTCGAGCGTTGCGTTGATGCGCTCTACGACCAGGTGGGCGTCGCGCCTGCTCGCACCCGGCAGGATGAGGCAAAACTCGTCACCCCCGATTCGGGCGGCGGTGTCAACCACGCGGCAGGTGGAGCGCAGCGCGTCGGCGACGCGCACGATCGCGGAATTGCCGACGAGGTGACCAAGCGTGTCGTTGATTTCCTTCAGCTTGTTGAGATCAATCACGACGACTGCGAACGCCTGCCCACGCCGCATCGACCGGGACACCTCGGCGGCAAGCGACTCCACCAGCGTACGGTAGTTCACAAGGCCGGTGAGCCCGTCGGTCTGGGCGAGGCGCGTCAGCCGATGCTCGGCCGCACGCCGTTCACCGGTGACGATCGCCATCGCGACCGTCGTCAGCGCAACGACTCCTGCGAATGCCTGCAGACCGGCAAGCGATTCCGCGGCCGACGCCACTGCGAACGGGCCGAACGATTGTCGCGTGCCGGCGAGAGCGACTGATGCGAAGCCCAGGGTTGCGAGCGACGCGATTCGTGGCCCGAACCGGTATGCCGCCCAGAGCAGCGTGGGCAGGCAGAGCAGAGCGATCGGGTATGTGGCAACGCCGAGGGAGAACCGACCGCCGAGCAGCGCGGTCCAGCTGACCGCGAGCGATGCCGCGAGGGCGGCAGACTCCAACCGTCCGCGTGCGGGATTGCGCAGATCGACATCGGCAATCCAGATCAGGAGAAGCGGTGCGAGGACAAGCGTGTCCACGAATCCGCCGGTCCACCAGAGAAGGGCCGCGGCGGTCGCCGGCGACTCCGGCGCGCGCCCGAGCAGGGCCAATGCGGGGAACCCGACAACTGGGCCCACCGCCGCGACCGCAACTCCAGTGGTTGCGATGAACCGCACGAACGAACGCGTGCGCATCGCCGAGCCAACTCCAGTGGCGACACGCCCCGCGAGCCACGCGCCGCACAGGGCCTGAACGGTCACCGTCAGCGCGGCCGCAAGCGCCACCCCGGGTTCAGCGTGCGCCAGCAGCATTCCGGCTAGTGTTCCCGTGAACGAGGCCGGGGCAGTGCGGCTGCCGAGCACCAGCACGGCAATCAGCGAAACCGCTGCCGGAGGCCAGTACGCACTGGCGATGAGCGGCGTGAACGACAGCTGGCTCGCGGCCAGCGCGGCGGCGGCGGACGCGCCCGCCACGACACATGCAGCAACGTGCGGCCCGTGGCCGGCGACTCGAAGCTGATCAAGGTTGCGCATGGGCCCAAGGTGGGCCCGGCGAAAGTGCGCAACAATCAGCCCGCGTCCGAACCCGGTGTCGGTCGCAGTCCTACGGTGTTACGGGCCCTCGGTGCGGAGCAATCCGGTGCGCGCGACGTACTGCACGATGTCGGCGTTGGTCGTGAACTGCATCTTCCGCAGCAGCCGCGCCCTGAACGTGCTCACCGTCTTCACGCTGAGCCGCAGCGCCAGCGCGCATTCCTTGACCGTATTGCCGGCGCCGAGGAGGAGGAGCACCTCCATTTCACGATCCGACAGCTTGTCGTGCGGCGCGGCCTTGAAGTCGTCATCGAGGTGCGATGCCAGTCGTTCGGCGAGCGCGGTCGTGATGTATCGCCCGCCCCGGGCGATGCGCGTTACGGCTTCAAGCAATTCGTCCGGCGTTCGGGCCTTCGTCAGGTATCCCGAGGCCCCAGCGCGCAGCGCGCGCGCGGCAAACTGGTCCTCCGGATGCATCGTCAGCACGAGCACGCGAAGTCGAGGCGCGGCTTCGCGTACCCGCTTCAGGACGTCGAGAAACGGCGGGCCCGGCATTGATACGTCGAGGAGAAGCAGATCCGCGGGCGTCGTCGCGACCATCGCGACCGCAGCATCGCCGCTATCCGCCTCGCCGACTATTGAAATGGAGCCGCGCTGGCCCAGCAGTTCGCGGAGCCCGGCCCGCATCACGGCGTGGTCGTCTGCGATCAGAATGCGAATCACGATTGCACCTGTCCGTTGACGTGTGTTGGAATACGCAGCACTACACACGTTCCGCCGGACTCCACTCGCACGACATCCACACGGCCACCGCACGCAGCCGCACGCTCGCGCATGCCCAGCAGTCCCATCGATCGCGGCTTCTCCAGCTGGTCCGGCGAAATTCCGACGCCATCATCGGCCACCTGGAGAAACAGTTCATGTTCCAGCGCCAGCAGCGTCACCGCCACATGGCTTGCGTTTGCGTGCTTGAGGACGTTCGTCAACGCCTCCTGCACCGTCCGGTACAGCACCGTCGAATGATCCGCGTTGATCTTCATGTCGTCAGACGGCAGCGAGAGCGTAACCGGCAGTCCCGACTGCTCGCGAAACTGCTGGACTTCGTGTTCGAGGGCGGCGAGCGGCCCGAGACTGTCGAGCACGCCCGGCCGAAGCCGGAGAACGATCCGCTGCACGGCTTCGATCGCGCTGTCGAGCAGGTCGGACGCGTTTCGGGCCCGCTGTATCGATTCGAGTGAGCTGCGGCGCTGTGCGCGCGCGAGCGTCTGCGCGAGCCCGATCTTGACCGCCGTCAGCGCCTGCCCGAGTTCATCGTGCACCTCGCGGGCGACCCGCCGCCGCTCGTTTTCGTGTGCAGTGAGGAGGAGTCGCGATAGCTGTTCGAGCTGCGCCTGGCTTTCTGCAACTTCGCGCTGTGCCCTGTCGCGTTCGGTCACGTCGAGCGCGAGCGCCATCCCGATTGTCTCGTCCTCGTCAATGTCCTGCACCGGGAGCACGCGGATCAGGTACAGCCTGCCCAGATAGGTGAACTCGAACTCAGCTTCCTGCCCTGCGAACGGCGTGCTGAACGGGCGCGACAGCGCCTCGGTGTGCCCGGCGTCAAAGATGTCCGCGAGCCGCTTGCCCTCGACACCCTCTTTCGTGAACCCTGCAGCCTCGACGGCCGGCCCTTCGACCAGCAACAGGCGAAGGTCGCGATCGTAGAGTACGACGCATCCGTCAGGAAGATTCTGCGCCAGCATCCGGTACCGCGACTCGCTCGCGCGCAGCCGCGATTCCCCGTAGAGCGCCTCGGCGCGCGATGCCGCGAACACGAGGTTCTTCATTGCCAGGAGGCCGAGGAAGAACTGCAGCGTGTACAGGTTGACGGTCGGCGTGCTGGAAATGAACGGCCCCGAGCCGGAGAGCGTCCGCCACGCGGCGATCAGCGTCACGACCGCCGATGCCGTCGCCGCCGCCCGTGGACCGTGGCGCCACGATATGAACAGTGCAACCGGATAAATGGCGAACACGAGGATCCCCGCGCGCGCGAACAACGTGTCGGTGATCACTGCGAGCGCAAGGAACGCCAGCGCGACCTCGAGGCCGCGCCACCGTGAGGGGGATGGAGTGGGATCGGGCGATGACCAGGCGAGAAGGAACGGCGTCACAACGAGCACACCGACAGCGTCGCCTGTCCACCAAACCAGCCAGAGCGACCACGCGGAGTCCAGCGTCGTGGCGCCCGATGCCACCAGCGTCGTAACGCCGACCGATGCGGCGATGGTCGTGCACGCCGCTCCGCCGATCACGGTCAGCGAGATCACGTCGCGGACGCGGCTGAGCGTGCGCCGCTTGCCCATCACGTGCCCCACGAACAGGGCGGCTGTCACGCCCTCGAGCGTGTCCCCGATTGCGATGACAATCGCGCCGAGCGGAGTAACCCCGCTCGACGCATTCAGCAGGAAGGCGCCTGCCGTCACGCCGGGCCAGAACCGCGTGCCGTACCGCAACAGCACGAACAGCGCGATCCCGGCCGGCGGCCAAACCGATGACACGACCCGGTGCTCGGTTGCCGCGGCGAGCGAGACCCGGGCAACCACCAGGTAGATTACCGCGAGCGCGATGTTGCCGCCGATAGTCACGAGCGCACTTGGCACCCGTTGCGCCGGCTGGCCGGCGGGTTCATCGCGGATCGAGGGCATTATCGGCGTCAAGTGTATTCTCACCATTACCTCGGTGTGTCAGACGCCGACCTACATCGGGCGGCTGCTTGCCGCAAAGCCGTGCTGGAACTACA